>NZ_JBJACT010000012.1:0-182144 GCF_044778005.1 Mesorhizobium sp. IMUNJ 23033 | reverse complement strand
ATTACTCTTTGATGGTGACGACGATGCCGGCACCGACGGTGCGGCCGCCTTCACGGATGGCGAAGCGCAGCTTCTCTTCCATGGCGATCGGCACGATCAGCTCGACATCGACCGTGATGTTGTCGCCGGGCATCACCATCTCGGTGCCTTCCGGCAGCGACACGATGCCGGTCACGTCGGTGGTGCGGAAGTAGAACTGCGGGCGGTAGTTGGTGAAGAACGGCGTGTGACGGCCACCTTCGTCCTTGGTCAGGATGTAGGCTTCGGCCACGAACTTCTTGTGCGGCTTCACCGTGCCGGGCTTGGCCAGGACCTGGCCGCGCTCGACGCCTTCACGGTCAACGCCGCGCAGCAGCGCGCCGATGTTGTCGCCGGCCTGGCCCTGGTCGAGCAGCTTGCGGAACATCTCGACGCCCGTGCAGGTCGTCTTGGTGGTCGGACGGATGCCGACGATTTCCAGTTCCTCGCCGACCTTGACCACGCCGCGCTCGACGCGGCCGGTGACGACCGTGCCGCGACCCGAGATCGAGAACACGTCTTCGATCGGCATCAGGAACGGCTTGTCCAGCGGACGAACCGGCGTCGGGATGTAGGCGTCGACCTGAGCCATCAGCTCGCGGATCGCGTCCTCGCCGATCTTCTTGTCGGAATCTTCCAGAGCCGCCAGCGCCGAACCCTTGACGATCGGAATGTCGTCGCCGGGGAATTCGTTCTTGGTCAAAAGTTCGCGAACCTCGAGCTCGACCAGTTCGAGCAGCTCGGCGTCGTCGACCTGGTCGACCTTGTTCAAAAACACCACGATCGAGGGCACGCCGACCTGGCGGGCCAAGAGGATGTGCTCGCGGGTCTGCGGCATCGGGCCGTCGGCGGCCGACACGACCAGGATCGCGCCGTCCATCTGCGCGGCACCGGTGATCATGTTCTTCACATAGTCGGCGTGGCCGGGGCAGTCGACGTGAGCGTAGTGGCGGTTGGCCGTCTCGTATTCGACATGCGCCGTCGAGATGGTGATGCCGCGGGCCTTTTCTTCCGGCGCCGCATCGATCTGGTCATAGCGCTTGTATTCGCCAAAATACTTCGTGATCGCCGCCGTCAGCGACGTCTTGCCATGATCGACGTGGCCGATCGTGCCGATGTTCACATGAGGCTTAGTGCGCTCGAATTTACCTTTTGCCATGTGATGTCTCCATTCCTGCTCGCCCGTGCGGGCCTTGAATTAAGTTACCGCTGCAACTCGTTGGAGTTACGCGTATTTTTTCTGGACTTCCTGGGCGACCGCGGTCGGGACCGGCTCATAGTGGTCGAACTGCATCGTGTAGGCCGCGCGGCCCTGGCTCATCGAGCGCAAATTGTCGACGTACTTGAACATGTTGGCGAGCGGCACCATCGCGTTGATGACCACCGCCACGCCACGCGCTTCCTGGCCCTGGATCTGGCCGCGACGGCCGTTCAGATCGCCAATGACGCTGCCGACGTAGTCTTCAGGCGTCACCACCTCGACCTTCATGATCGGCTCAAGCAACTGCACACCAAGCTTGGGCGCCGCTTCACGGAAGCAGGCACGGCCGGCGATTTCGAAGGCGAGCACCGAGGAGTCGACATCGTGGTAAGCGCCATCGATGAGCGTCGCTTTGACGCCGATCATCGGGAAGCCGGCGAACGGGCCGGACGTCATCACGCTGTTGATGCCCTTTTCGACACCGGGGATGTATTCCTTCGGAACGGCACCGCCGACGATCTTTGATTCGAACTCGAATTCGCTGCTTTCCGGATTCGGCTCGAACAGGAGCTTGACGCGGGCGAACTGGCCGGTACCGCCGGTCTGCTTCTTGTGCGTGTAGTCCTGCTCGTGCTTGCGGGTGATCGTCTCGCGATAGGCCACCTGCGGCGCGCCGACATTGGCCTCGACCTTGAACTCGCGACGCATGCGGTCGACGATGATGTCGAGGTGGAGCTCGCCCATGCCGGAGATGATGGTCTGGCCGCTTTCCTCGTCAGTCTTGACGCGGAAGGACGGATCCTCGGCGGCCAGGCGGTGAAGAGCGAGGCCCATCTTTTCCTGGTCGTTCTTGGTCTTCGGCTCGATGGCGATCTGGATGACCGGATCGGGGAATTCCATGCGCTCGAGGATGACCGGATGCAGCGGATCACTGAGCGTGTCGCCGGTGGTCGTGTCCTTGAGGCCGGCCAGGGCGACGATGTCGCCGGCAAAAGCCTCTTCGACGTCGGCGCGCGAGTTCGCATGCATCTGCAGCATGCGGCCGATGCGCTCCTTCTTGCCCTTGACGGTGTTGTCGAGCGAGACGCCCTTGGTCAGCTTGCCCGAATAGATGCGGGCAAAGGTCAGCGAACCGACGAACGGGTCGTTCATGATCTTGAAGGCGAGCATCGACAGCGGCTCATTGTCGTCGGCGTGACGCTCGATCTCGGCGTCGGTCTTGGCGTCGACACCCTTGATGGCGGGAACATCAGCCGGCGACGGCAGGTATTCGACGACGGCGTCGAGCAGCGGCTGCACGCCCTTGTTCTTGAAGGCCGAGCCGCAGAACATCGGGTAGAACTTGACCGCGATCGTGCCCTTGCGGATCAGCGAGCGGATCTCGTCATTCGACGGCATCTTGCCTTCGAGGTAATTCTCGAGCGCCGTCTCGTCCATTTCGACGGCGGCTTCGATCATCTTCTCGCGGTATTCTTCGGCACGAGCCTTGAGGTCGGCCGGGATCTCGACGACGTCCCAGGCAGCGCCCAGCGTTTCGTCGCGCCAGACCAGTGCGTTCATCTCGACGAGGTCGACGACACCCTTGAACTCGGTCTCGGCGCCGATCGGCAGCTGCATGACGACAGCCTGCGCACCGAGGCGCGAGCCGATCATCTCGACCGAGCGGTAGAAGTCGGCGCCGATCTTGTCCATCTTGTTGCAGAAGATCATGCGCGGAACGCGATACTTGTCGGCCTGGCGCCAGACGGTTTCCGTCTGCGGCTCCACGCCGGCATTGGCGTCGAGCAGCGCGATGGCGCCGTCGAGCACGCGCAGCGAACGTTCGACCTCGATGGTGAAGTCGACGTGGCCGGGGGTGTCGATGATGTTGAAGCGGTACATCTTGCCGTCACGACCCTTCCAGAAGGTCGTGGTCGCGGCGGACGTGATCGTGATGCCGCGTTCCTGCTCCTGCTCCATCCAGTCCATGGTGGCAGCGCCGTCATGGACTTCGCCGATCTTGTGCGACTTGCCCGTGTAATAGAGGACGCGCTCGGTGGTCGTCGTCTTGCCGGCGTCGATATGCGCCATGATACCGAAATTGCGGTAGTCTTCGATTTTGTATTCGCGGGCCATGGGAGGTGCCTCTCAGTCTCGTTCGCGCTTTACCAGCGATAGTGCGCGAAAGCGCGGTTGGCTTCTGCCATCTTATGGGTGTCTTCACGCTTCTTGACGGCGGTGCCGCGGTTGTTGGCCGCGTCCATCAGTTCGCCCGAGAGGCGGTCGATCATGGTCGTCTCGTTGCGGTTGCGGGCAGCCGCGATCAGCCAGCGGATGGCCAGCGCCTGGCGGCGCTCGGGGCGCACATCGACCGGAACCTGGTAGGTGGCACCACCGACGCGACGCGAACGCACTTCCACATGCGGCGCGACATTGTCGAGCGCCTGATGGAAGACGGTGACCGGCTCCTGCTTGGTTTTCGACTGGACCTGGTCGAGCGCGGCGTAGACGATGGTCTCGGCAACCGACTTCTTGCCGTCATACATGACGGCGTTCATGAACTTGGTGACGATCAGATCGCCGAACTTCGGGTCCGGATTGATCTCACGCTTTTCTGCACTGTGACGACGGGACATGGCTGTTGTCTCTCAATCTCAAGGCACGGCGCAGTCAAAAAAAGCGCCGAAGCCGGAAAACCTTACTTCGGACGCTTGGCACCGTATTTCGAACGGCGCTGCTTGCGGTTCTTCACACCCTGCGTGTCGAGCACGCCGCGAATGATATGATAGCGGACGCCCGGAAGGTCCTTCACGCGGCCGCCGCGGATCATGACCACGGAGTGCTCCTGAAGGTTGTGGCCTTCGCCGGGGATGTAGCCGATCACTTCGAAACCATTGGTCAGACGGATCTTGGCCACCTTGCGCAGAGCCGAGTTCGGCTTCTTCGGCGTCGTGGTGTAGACGCGCGTGCAGACGCCCCGCTTCTGCGGGTTCTGCTGCATGGCCGGGACCTTGTTGCGCTTCACCGGCGCCAGGCGCGGCTTGCGGATCAGCTGGTTGACGGTAGGCATTAAACCCTCTTGTCTCTCAATTCCGTGTCTTGCCCGGTCAGGGCCGCTCAAAGCGTCGTTTCCATACGCAAATTCGGGCCACAAACCGCGCCTCGCGGTCCTGCCCGAACAAATTGCAGAGGAAGCGGAAACCGCTTCATGCGCGCCGGAAATGTCTTTTCGCTCGTAAAACGAACCCTGTTTGAGGCAAACTCCAAAGCGTGTCGCTTCGGAAGGGAGAGCCTCACATCGGTTCTGACTGGGCGGCTTCTACTCGCAAGCCCGATGGCCGTCAACCCCGCGCCACCAAATATTGCGGCTTGGCAGCCATGCGAAAAGCGCATGTAATTTTCTTTCGCAATTTTGCAAGGGCGAGGAAGAAAGTGACCGGCTTTTGGCTGTTGTCAGCCCGGCCTTCATGCCAAAAGGCGGCATGGGCAGTGCAAATCCTCGCGCGCCCGGTCTCTAGAGGAATCAGCCCGTGAACGACAATGAGGAGCGCCCGGTCACCATCATCACCGGCCGCGTCTGGAAGAAGAAGGGCGGCAAGCCGGAGGGCGTCCATGTGATGCTGGTCGCGCCCGACGACGATTCGGCAGTGCGCCGCGCGCTCGAATCGCTCGCCGCCGAGGGCTATGCCGAAGCCGAGCTTGACCAGATCGGTGACATGGACGGCATTCCCGACGACGAGCCGCATCTGTCGGCCTATCAGGGCGCGCTCGAAGGCGAAGTATCGATCGTCACCTTCGACGTGGCAATCTGACCGAGAGAATCGGCGGCTCCTTGCCCTCGTCAACGAGCCCGCCTCGCCCGGCTTGCCCGACACCGGTTCTCTGCTAAGAACCAGGCGAAATTCCAATCTGCGGAGTCCCCATGCCTTCGAACAATGGTCCCATCAAGCTCGGCATCGTCGGCGTCGGAAAGATCGTCCGCGACCAGCACCTCCCGGCCATGGCGAAAGACGGAGAGTATCATCTCGTCGCCGCCGCCAGCCGGCACGGCAAGGTCGACGGCATTCCGAATTTCCATGACATCGAAGCGATGCTCGATGCGGTGCCTGAACTCGAGGCCGTCTCGCTCTGCATGCCGCCGCAATTCCGCTATGACGCCGCGCGCAAGGCGCTGATGGCGAAGAAGCATGTCTTCCTGGAGAAGCCGCCTGGCGCCACGGTCAGCGAGGTCGAGGATCTGAAGACGCTGGCGGCGGCAAACGGCGTCTCGCTGTTCGCCAGCTGGCATTCGCGCTATGCGCCGGCGGTGGAAGCCGCGCGCGCTTTCCTCGCATCGGCCAGCATCAAGTCGGCCGCCATCAACTGGAAGGAAGACGTGCGCCGCTGGCACCCGAACCAGGAATGGATCTGGGCGCCGGGCGGCTTCGGCGTCTTCGATCCCGGCATCAACGCGCTGTCGATCGTGACCCACATCCTGCCGGCAATGTTCATCACCTCTGCCGTCCTCGATTTTCCGGAAAACCGCGCCGCTCCTGTCGCTGCACACGTCACCTTCCGCACCTCGAACGGATTGCCGGTGACGATGGAACTCGACTGGCTCCAGACCGGCCCGCAAAGCTGGGACATACTGGCCGAAACGGACAAGGGCAAAATGGTGCTTTCCGGCGGCGGCTCGAAGCTCGCCATCGACGGCAAGGTCGTTCACGAAGAGCCGGAGGCGGAGTATCCGATGCTCTACAGGCGCTTCGCCGAGATCGTGCGCGCCGGCGTCTCCGACGTCGATCTGGCGCCTCTGCAGCATGTCGCCGACGCCTTCATGCTCGGCAAGCGCAACGTGGTGGAAGCATTCTTCGATTGAGAGCGTCGTCTGCCGTTTTGCGGATCTGGCCCGCTTAGCCGTCAGTCAACGATCGCAATGGCAAAGCCGTCATAGCCCTTGGCGCCGACCGTCTGGATGGCGGTGCCGTCCAGGCGCTTGTCGCCACCGATGAACGAGAACGCAGCACGGGCGCCTTCGACATTGGCGTCGCGGCCGTCCTCATCGAGCACCGCGCCGTCGCGGATGACGTTGTCGCAGACGATGACTGTCCCCGGCCTCGAAAGACGCATGGCCCAGGACAGATAGTTCGGGTTGTTCGGCTTGTCGGCATCGATGAAGATGAGATCGAACGGCCCGGCATTCTCGGCACCCAGTGCCGCAAGCGATTGCAGCGCCGGCCCGACCCGCAACTCCACCCTGTCCGACACCCCTGCCCGGTCAAAGTTCGACCGCGCGACACTGGCGTGGTGCGGATCGAGTTCGAGCGTTACGATCCTCCCGTCCGAAGGCAGCCCGCGCGCCATCCAGATCGTCGAGTAGCCGCCCAGCGTGCCGATCTCGAGGATTCTCTTCGCCCCCTGCATGCGCGCCAGCAGCGAGAGCAGCTTGCCTTGCGCCGGAGAGACATCGATGGCCGGCAGGCCCTGATCGTGGTTCGCCGCCAGAACGGAATCAAGGACTGGGTCCGGTTCAAACAGGGAGGCGACGATGTAGTCGTCGACGGCCCTCCAGCTCTTCTTGTTGCTCATCGTTTCTTCTCCGATCGGATGTGGAAACCAAAACGCGAAAAAGGGGCCGCTTGGGCCCCCTTTTCCTTCTTCTCTTCTTTCCGCGCTTACTGCGCGGCGGTGACCATGTCGGTCAGCATCGGCTCGGCGACCTCGACACCCGAGGCCTTGCGGCGCTCGTCGATGATCAGCTCGTCGCGCGAGGTGGCGATGCGCCGGATCTGGCTCATCGTGCCACCGGTGCCAGCCGGGATCAGACGGCCGACGATGACGTTTTCCTTCAGGCCCTGCAGCATGTCGGTCTTGCCGGCAACCGCTGCTTCGGTGAGCACCCTCGTCGTCTCCTGGAAGGAGGCGGCCGAGATGAAGGACGGCGTCTGCAGCGAGGCCTTGGTGATGCCGAGCAGCACTGGCTGGCCTTCGGCGGGCTTCTTGCCGTCCTCGATCAGCCGCTCGTTGACCTCTTCCAGCTCGATCACGTCGACGTGGTCGCCCGGAATGTAGGTCGAGTCGCCCTGCGTGGTGATCTCGACCTTCTGCAGCATCTGGCGAACGATCACCTCGATGTGCTTGTCGTTGATCGACACGCCCTGCAGGCGGTAGACCTCCTGGATCTCGTTGACGAGGTAGGACGCAAGCGCCTCCACGCCCTTGATCGCCAGGATGTCGTGCGGCGCCGGATTGCCGTCGAGGATGTAGTCGCCCTTCTCGATGACGTCGCCGTCCTGGAGATGGAACGGCTTGCCCTTCGGGATCAGGTATTCGACCGGCTCAAGCGTCGAGTCATGCGGCTCGATGATGATGCGGCGCTTGTTCTTGTAGTCGCGGCCGAAGCGGACCGTGCCGTCGATCTCGGCGATGATGGCGTGGTCCTTCGGACGGCGTGCCTCGAACAGTTCGGCAACACGCGGCAGACCGCCGGTGATGTCCTTGGTCTTGGCGCTTTCCATCGGGATACGCGCCAGCACGTCGCCGGGCCGGACATGCGCGCCCGGCTCGACCGAAAGGATCGCCTCGACCGAGAGCAGGAAGCGGGCGTCGCCGCCCTTCGACAGCTTGCCGACCTTGCCCTTGGTGTCATGCACGACGATCGCCGGCTTGAGGTCGTTGCCGCGTGGCGTCGAACGCCAGTCGATGACCTCGCGCTTGGTGATACCGGTCGACTCGTCGGCCGTTTCCTGGACGGAAATGCCGTCGACCAGATCCTCGAACTGCACCTTGCCCTCGATTTCGGTGAGGATCGGGCGGGTATAAGGATCCCACTCGGCGATACGCTGGCCGCGCTTCACCTTGTCGCCATCGTCCACGAAGATGCGCGAACCGTAGGTGACCCGGTGCGTGGCGCGCTCCTTGCCGGCTTCGTCGAGGATCAGCACCGCCATGTTGCGGCCCATGACCATCTGCTGGCCGTCGGAGTTGCGCACCACGTTGCGGTTGCGGATCTCGACCTTGCCCTCATACGAGGCTTCAAGGAACGAGCTGTCCACCACCTGCGCGGTACCGCCCATGTGGAAGGTACGCATGGTGAGCTGGGTGCCCGGCTCGCCGATCGACTGCGCCGCGATGACGCCGACGGCTTCGCCCTGGTTGACCGGGGTGCCGCGGGCAAGATCGCGTCCGTAGCAGACCGCGCAGACGCCGATCCTGACCTCGCAGGTCAGTGCCGAACGGATGCGGACCGACTGCACGCCGGCCTTTTCGATCTGTTCCACGTCACGCTCGTCCATCAGCGTTCCGGCCTTGACCAGAACCTCGCCCGACACCGGATGGTTGATGTCATCGAGCGCCGTACGGCCCAGCACGCGCTGGCCGACAGAAGCGACGACCTGGCCGGCATCGACGATCGGCTGCATGGTGAGGCCCTTGTCGGTGCCGCAGTCGACCGAATTGACGATGCAATCCTGCGCCACGTCGACCAGACGACGGGTGAGGTAACCCGAGTTCGCCGTCTTCAAGGCAGTGTCGGCCAGACCCTTGCGGGCGCCGTGGGTCGAGTTGAAATACTCGAGCACGGTCAGGCCTTCCTTGAAGTTCGAGATGATCGGCGTCTCGATGATTTCACCCGACGGCTTGGCCATCAGGCCGCGCATGCCGGCGAGCTGGCGCATCTGGGTGGGCGAGCCACGCGCACCCGAATGCGACATCATGTAGATCGAGTTCATCGGCTTCTGGCGGCCGTTGTCCTCGAACTCGACCGCCTTGATGCGGGCCATCATCTCGTCGGCGACCTTTTCCGAGCACTTGGCCCAGGCGTCGACGACCTTGTTGTACTTCTCGCCCTGCGTGATCAGGCCGTCATTGTACTGCTGCTCGTATTCCTTGGCCAAAGCCTCGGTGTCGGACACCAGCTTGATCTTGGCGTCCGGGATCAGCATGTCGTCCTTGCCGAACGAGATGCCGGCGCGGCAGGCGTGGCTGAAGCCGAGAGCCATGATGCGGTCGCAGAAAATGACCGTCTCCTTCTGACCGCAATGGCGGTAGACGGTGTCGATCATCTTGGAGATGTTCTTCTTGGTCATTTCCTGGTTGGCGGTCTCGTACGGCACGTTGACGTTCTTCGGCAGCAGTTCGCCGATGATCATGCGGCCAGGCGTGGTGTCGTGGATCTTCGACACGACCTTGCCTTCGGCGTCGACCGTGCGGAAGCGACCCTTGATCTTGGCGTGCAGCGTCACCGCCTTGGTTTCCAGCGCGTGCTGGAGTTCACCCATGTCGGCAAACACCATGCCTTCGCCCGGCTCGTTCTGGTTGACGATCGAGAGATAGTAGAGACCGAGAACCATGTCCTGCGACGGCACGATAATCGGCGCGCCGGAAGCCGGGTGCAGGATGTTGTTGGTCGACATCATCAGCACGCGGGCTTCAAGCTGCGCTTCCAGCGACAGCGGCACGTGGACCGCCATCTGGTCGCCGTCGAAGTCGGCGTTAAAGGCCGTGCAAACCAGCGGATGCAGCTGGATCGCCTTGCCTTCGATCAGGATCGGCTCGAACGCCTGGATGCCGAGGCGGTGCAGCGTCGGCGCACGGTTCAACAGCACCGGATGCTCGCGGATGACCTCATCGAGGATATCCCAGACCTCCGGACGCTCCTTCTCGACCAGCTTCTTGGCCTGCTTGACGGTCGAGGAGAAACCCTTGGCGTCGAGGCGGGCGTAGATGAACGGCTTGAACAGTTCGAGCGCCATCTTCTTCGGCAGGCCGCACTGGTGCAGCTTGAGCTCCGGACCGGTCACGATGACCGAGCGGCCCGAATAGTCGACGCGCTTGCCGAGCAGGTTCTGGCGGAACCGGCCCTGCTTGCCCTTCAGCATGTCGGACAGCGACTTCAGCGGACGCTTGTTGGCGCCGGTGATGACGCGGCCGCGACGGCCGTTGTCGAATAGCGCGTCGACGGCTTCCTGCAGCATGCGCTTTTCATTGCGCACGATGATGCCAGGGGCGCGCAGCTCGATCAGCCGCTTCAGGCGGTTGTTGCGGTTGATGACGCGGCGATAGAGGTCGTTCAAATCGGACGTGGCGAAACGGCCGCCGTCCAGCGGGACGAGCGGGCGCAGGTCCGGCGGGATCACCGGAACCACCTTCATGATCATCCATTCCGGACGGTTACCGGACTCCATGAAGTTCTCGACGACCTTGAGCCGCTTCAGATACTTCTTCTGCTTGAGCTCGGAAGTGGTCGAAGCCAGCTCCGAACGCAGGTCGCCGGCGATCTTCTCCAGGTCCATGCCGGCGAGAAGGTCATGAATGGCCTCGGCTCCGATCATGGCGGTGAACGAATCCTCGCCATACTCGTCGACGGCGATCATGTACTCTTCCTCGCTGAGCAGCTGGTGCTCCTTCAGCGCGGTGAGGCCTGGCTCGGTGACGATGTAGTTCTCGAAGTAGAGGACGCGTTCGATGTCCTTCAGGGTCATGTCGAGCAGCGTGCCGATGCGCGACGGCAGCGACTTCAGGAACCAGATATGGGCGACGGGCGCGGCGAGCTCGATATGGCCCATGCGCTCGCGACGAACGCGCGACAGCGTGACTTCGACGCCGCACTTTTCGCAGATGACGCCCTTGTACTTCATGCGCTTGTACTTGCCGCACAGGCACTCATAGTCCTTGATCGGGCCGAAGATGCGCGCACAGAACAGGCCGTCGCGCTCCGGCTTGAAGGTGCGGTAGTTGATGGTCTCCGGCTTCTTGATCTCGCCGAACGACCAGGACAGAATCTTCTCAGGGCTGGCGAGCGAAATCCGGATGGAATCGAACACCTGCGCCGGCGCCTGGGGATTGAAGAGATTCATGACCTCTTGGTTCATGCCGTTCTCCTTTTCGGGGTCCTCGAAAACCCCTTGCATCTAGCGCGGGCCGAATGCCCGCTGAGTGGTCGGCCCACCGGCCGAAGAATTGGGTAGGCGCGCCGCGGCTTTCCGCGGCACGCCATTTGCCTTACTCGGCCGCGTCGGGCAGCCGGACAGGGTTGTCGTCGAGCTTGGTATTCTCCAGCTCGACATTGAGGCCGAGAGACCGCATTTCCTTGACGAGAACGTTGAAGCTCTCGGGAATGCCGGCCTCGAACGTGTCGTCGCCTCTGACGATCGCCTCGTAGACCTTGGTGCGGCCGGCGACGTCGTCCGACTTCACCGTCAGCATTTCCTGCAGCGTGTAGGCGGCGCCGTACGCTTCGAGCGCCCAGACCTCCATTTCGCCGAAGCGCTGGCCGCCGAACTGCGCCTTGCCGCCCAGCGGCTGCTGGGTGACGAGCGAGTACGGTCCGATCGAACGCGCGTGGATCTTGTCGTCCACCAGGTGGTGAAGCTTGAGCATGTAGATGTAGCCCATCGTCACCTTGCGATCGAACGGCTCGCCGGTGCGTCCGTCATAGAGCTGCGACTGACCGCTGGTGTGCAGGCCCGCCTGCTCCAGCATGACGTTGATGTCGGCCTCATGCGCGCCGTCGAACACCGGCGTCGCGATGGAGACGCCGCGGCGCATCTGCTCGCTGAGGCGAACGACGCTCTCGTCGTCATACTCGCGGACCGGCTCGTTGCGGTCGTTGGCCGGCATGAAGCTTTCGAGCGTCTTGCGCAGCGGCTTGATGTCACCGCCCGCCTTGTACGCGTCGATCAGCTCGCCGATCTTCTTGCCCATGCCAGCGCATGCCCAGCCCAGATGCGTTTCCAGGATCTGGCCGACATTCATGCGGCTCGGCACACCCAGCGGGTTGAGCACGATATCGGCATGCGTGCCGTCCTCGAGGAAAGGCATGTCCTCGACCGGAACGATGCGCGACACGACACCCTTGTTGCCGTGCCGGCCGGCCATCTTGTCGCCGGGCTGCATCTTGCGCTTCACGGCCACGAAGACCTTGACCATCTTCATGACGCCCGGAGGCATTTCGTCGCCGCGCTGCACCTTTTCGACCTTGTCCATGAAGCGCTGCTCAAGCGCCTTCTTGGAATCGTCGTACTGGCCGCGCAGCGCTTCCAGTTCGCTCTGGAGCTTTTCGTTCTCCACCGCGAACTGCCACCACTGCGAACGCGGATACTCGTCGAGCGTATCCTTCGACAGCTTCGAGCCCTTCTTGAAGCCCTTCGGCCCGGCAATCGCATCCTTGCCGACGAGCATGTCGGACAGGCGCGAATAGACGTTGCGGTCGAGGATCGCCTGCTCGTCGTCGCGGTCCTTGGCCAGGCGCTCGATCTCCTCGCGCTCGATCGCCATGGCGCGTTCGTCCTTCTCGACGCCGTGGCGGTTGAAGACGCGAACTTCGACGACGGTGCCGAAGGTGCCCGGAGGCATGCGCATGGAGGTGTCGCGAACGTCCGAGGCCTTTTCGCCGAAGATGGCGCGCAGGAGCTTTTCTTCCGGCGTCATCGGGCTTTCGCCCTTCGGCGTGATCTTGCCGACCAGGATGTCGCCCGGCTGCACTTCCGCGCCGATATAGACGATGCCGGCTTCGTCGAGGTTCTTCAGCGCTTCTTCCGAGACGTTCGGAATGTCGCGCGTGATTTCCTCCGGCCCGAGCTTGGTGTCACGCGCCATGACCTCGAACTCCTCGATGTGGATCGAGGTGAAGACGTCGTCGGCGACGATGCGCTCGGAGAGCAGGATCGAGTCCTCGTAGTTGTAGCCGTTCCACGGCATGAACGCGACCAGCACGTTGCGGCCGAGCGCCAGATCGCCGAGCTCGGTCGAGGGACCGTCAGCGATGATGTCACCCTTGTTGACGCGGTCGCCCATGCGCACCAGCGGACGCTGGTTGATGCAGGTGTTCTGGTTCGAACGCTGGAACTTCATCAGCCGGTAGATGTCGACGCCGGACTTGCCGGGATCGAGATCTTCCGTGGCGCGGATGACGATACGCGTCGCGTCCACCTGGTCGACGATGCCGCCGCGGCGGGCGCCGATGGCGGCGCCCGAGTCACGGGCAACGATCGGCTCCATGCCGGTACCGACGAACGGCGCCTCGGCGCGCACCAGCGGCACGGCCTGACGCTGCATGTTCGAGCCCATCAGCGCGCGGTTGGCGTCGTCGTTCTCGAGGAACGGGATCAGCGCCGCGGCCACCGACACCATCTGCTTCGGCGAGACGTCCATCAGGTCGACGTTTTCGCGCGGCGCCATCATCACTTCGCCGGCGTTACGGCAAATGACGAATTCGTCTACGAAACCGCCATTCTTGTCGAGCTCGGCATTGGCCTGCGCGACATGGTGCTTGGCTTCTTCCATCGCCGACAGATAGACGACCTCATTGGTCAGCTTGCCGCTGACGATCTTGCGGTACGGGCTCTCGATGAAGCCGTACTTGTTGACGCGCGCGAAGGTCGCCAGCGAGTTGATCAGACCGATATTCGGGCCTTCCGGCGTCTCGATCGGGCAGATGCGGCCGTAATGCGTCGGGTGCACGTCGCGCACCTCGAAGCCGGCGCGCTCGCGGGTCAGACCGCCCGGTCCAAGCGCCGAGAGACGGCGCTTGTGGGTGATCTCCGACAGCGGGTTGGTCTGGTCCATGAACTGCGACAGCTGCGAGGAACCGAAGAACTCGCGCACGGCAGCAGCCGCCGGCTTGGCGTTGATCAGATCCTGCGGCATCACCGTGTCGATCTCGATCGAGGACATGCGTTCCTTGATCGCGCGCTCCATGCGCAGCAGGCCGACGCGGTACTGGTTCTCCATCAACTCGCCGACCGAGCGCACGCGGCGGTTGCCGAGATTGTCGATGTCGTCAATCTCGCCCTTGCCGTCGCGCAGTTCGACCAGCGTCTTGACCACGGCCAGGATGTCGTCCTTGCGCAGCACGCGCACGGTGTCCTCGGCCTTGAGCTCGAGGCGCATGTTCATCTTGACGCGGCCGACGGCCGACAGGTCGTAGCGCTCACTGTCGAAGAACAGCGAGTTGAACATGGCTTCGGCGGTCTCGAGCGTCGGTGGCTCGCCGGGGCGCATGACACGATAAATGTCGAACAGCGCGTCCTGGCGGCTCTCGTTCTTGTCGACGTTGAGCGTGTTGCGGATATAGGCGCCGACATTGACGTGGTCGATGTCGAGAACCTGGATCTCATGCTCACCGGTGCCGAGCAGCACCTTCAGCGTCTTGTCGTCGATCTCGTCGCCGGCCTCGAGGAAGATCTCGCCGGTGCCGTAGTTGACGATGTCCTCGGCCAGATAGTTGCCGAGCAGGTCCTCGTCGGTCGCCTTGATCGCCTTGAGACCCTTTTCGCCAAGCGCTCTGGCCTGGCGGGCGGTGATCTTCTTGCCTTGCTCGACGACGATCTCGCCGGTGTCGGCATCGACAAGGTCGCCGACGGCCTTGAGACCACGGAAACGCTCGACGTTGAACGGAATGCGCCAGTGGTCGCCGGCGCGCTTGTAGGTGATCTTGTTGTAGAAGGTCGACAGGATCTCTTCGCCGTCCATGCCGAGCGCCATCAAGAGCGACGTCACCGGGATCTTGCGGCGGCGGTCGATACGGGCGTGCACGACGTCCTTCGAATCGAACTCGATGTCGAGCCACGAACCGCGATAGGGGATGACGCGCGCGGCAAACAGAAGCTTGCCCGACGAGTGCGACTTGCCCTTGTCATGGTCGAAGAAGACGCCCGGCGAACGGTGCATCTGCGAGACGATGACACGTTCGGTGCCGTTGACGATGAAGGTGCCGTTCAAGGTCATGAGCGGCATGTCGCCCATATAGACGTCCTGCTCCTTGATATCCTTGATCGACTTCGCGCCGGTATCCTCGTCGATATCGAACACGATGAGGCGCAGCGTCACCTTCAGCGGCGCGGCATAGGTCAGGTCGCGCTGACGGCATTCGTCAACGTCGAATTTCGGTCCTTCGAACTCGTACTTCACGAACTCCAGCATCGAGGAGCCGGAAAAATCGGAAATCGGGAAGACCGACTTGAAAACAGCCTGCAGTCCCTCGTCCGGACGCCCGCCCTTGGGCTCGTCCACCATCAGGAACTGGTCATAGGATGCCTTTTGAACCTCGATCAGGTTCGGCATCTCCGCAACTTCCGGGATCTTTCCGAAGAACTTGCGTACGCGTCTGCGGCCATTGAAAGTCTGGGTCTGGGCCATCGTCGCTCCTTAGCTCTAAACTCGGGACGAGCCTCGCCGCGGCTCGCCTTGCATTCCGGGCCGCCTTGGCGGCAGCCCCTGTCTGTTGTCCCGCCACCTGTCGGCGGCCGGGCTAGAACGGGAGAAAACCCGTTTCCTGAAGGCCGGTTTCGGCCCTCAGGAAAGAGGTTCTCATACGTCTCGCGTTACGCAGCCTCCCTTCACGCCAAGGGAGTGGCGGACGGCGCGAGGCCGCCCGCCGGTATTCAACGCTTACTTCAGGTCGACCTTGGCGCCGGCTGCTTCCAGCTGGGCCTTGAACTTGTCCGCGTCGGCCTTGGAAACGCCTTCCTTGACCGGCTTCGGAGCCGCCTCGACCAGATCCTTGGCTTCCTTGAGGCCAAGACCGGTGATGGCGCGGACTTCCTTGATGACGTTGATCTTCTGGGCGCCGGCGTCGGTGAGGACGACGTCGAATTCGGTCTTTTCCTCGACCGGAGCAGCAGCGGCGGCAGCACCACCGGCAGCGGCAACCGCAACCGGAGCAGCAGCCGAAACGCCCCACTTTTCTTCCAGAAGCTTCGACAGCTCGGCCGCCTCGAGGACGGTCAGCTTCGAAAGGTCGTCTACGATCTTTGCGAGATCAGCCATTGTTGTATTCCTTCATAAGGTTCGAACGTGTGTTTGTGATAGCGAGGAACGGCCTCATGCCGCCTCGTCCTTCCGGGCGTAAGCGCCGATGACACGCGCGACCGAAGCCGCGGGCGCATTGACGATCTGGGCGATCCGGGTTGCCGGCGTGGCGATCATGCCAACCAGCCTGGCGCGCAGCTCGTCGAGCGACGGAAGTGTGGCGAGTGCCTTCACACCGTCGGCGTTGAGCGAGGTGGTGCCCATTGCGCCGCCGAGAATGATCAACTTGTCATTCCCCTTGGCGAAATCGGACGCGACCTTCGGCGCCGCAATCGGATCCTCCGAATAGGCGATCAGCGTCTGTCCCTTGAACAGGTCGATGATCGATGCGGAGTCCGTGCCCTGAAGAGCGATTTTGGCGAGACGGTTCTTCGCGACTTTGACGGTGCCACCGGCGGCGCGCATTTTCGACCGAAGGTCGTTCATTTGCGCGACGGTGATACCGGCGTAGTGGGCCACGACGACTGAACCAGCGCTTGTAAACGCATCATTCAGGCCCGTGACGAGTTCGCGTTTTTCCGCTCTGTCCACTGCCTATCTCCAGTTGACCCCAATCCTGTTAACGGGAACATTCCCATTCACGAGGACAGGCGTCGGGTTGCCTTTTGCCGGCCGGGCCATCCAGTAACGGATCTCCCGAACGACGCTCGAGGATCCTGCCCCCTTTCGCCACACCAACCGGCAAGCCGGGTGATGCGCAGACAAAAGGCAAACACGGTTCGAACCTTTCATTGGAGCACTTGCTCCGTTGTCGGGTCTTCACCCGTCTCATGCAGGCCCACATGAATTAAGGCCCCCCTTTTCAAACCAAGGCTCGGGCCGCCTGCAATCTCGGACAGGATGTCCGGAAGCCTCTCGACTTCCGGTACCGGGCCGCCAACAGGTCGGAGGCCCGGAATTCTTTTCGGATCAGCTCTTTAGCGGCCGATCAGGATAATTCGTATCAGGACGCTGCAAGCGTCGAGACGTCGAGCTTGAGGCCCGGGCCCATCGTCGAGGTGACCGACACCTTCTTGACGTAGTTGCCCTTGGCACCAGTCGGCTTGGCCTTGGTCACCGCATCGGCGAAGGCCCGCACATTCTCTTCCAGCGCCTTGACGTCGAACGAGACCTTGCCAACACCGGCCTGGACGATGCCGGCCTTCTCGACGCGGAACTCGACCGCACCACCCTTGGATGCCTTGACGGCGGCGGCGACATCGGTGGTCACCGTGCCGACCTTCGGGTTCGGCATCATGCCGCGCGGGCCGAGCACCTTACCGAGACGGCCGACCAGCGGCATCATGTCTGGCGTGGCGATGCAGCGATCGAAGTCGATCGTGCCCTTCTGGACGATCTCGACCAGATCCTCGGCGCCAACGACATCGGCGCCGGCGGCCTTGGCTTCCTCGGCCTTGTCGCCACGTGCGAACACGGCGACGCGGACAGAGCGGCCGGTGCCGTTCGGCAAATTGACCACGCCGCGGACCATCTGGTCGGCATGGCGCGGGTCGACGCCGAGGTTCATCGCGACTTCGATGGTCTCGTCGAACTTCACCGAAGACCGCTCCTTGAGCAGCTTCAGCGCTTCACCGAGCGCATAGGCCTTGTTGGGGTCGATGCCTTCGCGGGTCTTCGATACACGCTTTGCAATCTTTGCCATGATCTCAGCCCACCACTTCCAGGCCCATCGAACGGGCGGAGCCTTCGACCATGCGCATGGCGGCTTCGACGTCGTTCGCGTTAAGGTCCTTCATCTTCTGCTCGGCGATGGCGCGCACCTTGTCGCGGCCGATCGTGCCGGCCTTGACCTTGCCCGGCTCCTTCGAGCCCGACTTGAGGTTCGCGGCCTTCTTCAGGAAGTAGCTCACCGGCGGCGTCTTCATGACGAAGGTGAACGACTTGTCCTGGTAGTAGGTGATGACCACCGGAATCGGCGATCCCTTTTCCATTTCCTGGGTCTGCGCGTTGAACGCCTTGCAGAACTCCATGATGTTGATGCCGCGCTGACCAAGCGCCGGGCCGATCGGGGGCGACGGCGTAGCCGAGCCCGCGGCAACCTGGAGCTTGAGCTGGCCTGCAACTTTCTTAGCCATCTCTCTTCCTGCCTTTTCTCATGCCGGCCCCACTATCGGGGAAACACCGGCGGTTGCAGTCTGGTGGTGCGGTTCCCGCGGCCGGCTAAGCCGCGTTCGCCTCCCACCCGTTCATGGCCGCGCGAGATTCCGCGCCGCCTACCCTGCCGCCATCAGGCGCCAGGGAATTCGGATCAGCCCTTTTCGACCTGTCCGAATTCCAGATCGACGGGCACCGCACGCCCGAAGATCGAAACTTCCACCTTGAGCCGCGCCCGCTCCTCGTCCACTTCCTGGACGAAGCCGTTGAACGACGCGAACGGACCGTCCGACACGCGGATCGCCTCGCCGATCTCGAAAGTGACCGACGGCTTCGGCCGCTCGACGCCTTCCTGCACCTGGTTCAGGATGCGCTGCGCCTCGGTCTCGGTGATCGGCACCGGCTTGGAGTCACCAAGGAATCCGGTGACCTTCGGGGTGTTCTTGACCAGCGAAAACACCGCGTCGGTCAAATTGGCCTTCAACAGCACATAGCCCGGAAAGAACTTGCGCTCGGCATCGACCTTGCGGCCGCGGCGTATCTCGACGACTTTCTCGGTCGGCACCACGATCTGTTCGATATCCGCGGACAGGCCCTTCTGCTTGGCCTTGTTCTCGATGTCCTCGGCGACCTTTTTTTCAAAGTTCGAATAGGCGTGGACGATGTACCAGCGCGCAGTCATTTCACGACTTCTCCGTAATCGCCGGACTTAACGTCCAAGCCCCAGAATCCACTCGATCGCGTAGCCCATGGCCACGTCGGCGGTGAAGAAAAAGATCATCGCGATGACCGCGAACACCAGCACCATCACCGTCGAGATCATCGTTTCGCGCCGCGACGGCCAGGTCACCTTTGCGGTCTCCGCGCGAACCTGCTGGAGGAAGGTGAAAGGATTTGTGGTTTTCGAAGCCATATGCCGCTCTGTCTTCAAGACCCGTTGGCCGGGTCTCCTGGATGATCCCGCAGGCCGGGACATGCCGCCTGGGCTCATGTTGGCGCCGAATCAGCGCAACCATTTCGCCCATGCAAATCGGACGCGTAAAGCCGGCTTCCCAGCTCCACGCGTCGCGTGTCTGTTTCGTCTACATAAAACCGATTCTTGATCCACGCAAGTGGCAAGTGTCCGCTTTATGCCCAAACGCCGCATCGGAACCATCCAGTCGTTCCGTCCCGGCTATGAGCGCCTTATGCCCCAATCGCGCTAATATGGCAAGCCTGCCGCTGGTTTTCAAATGCGGAGGGCTCAAAGACCTCGAATCTGGCCATTTTGGGAAATGGCACGGGCAGCAGGGCTCGAACCTACGACCTGCGGTTTTGGAGACCGCCGCTCTACCAACTGAGCTATGCCCGTATCGCGGGCTGCTATTTCACAAAGCAGACGAGAACTCAAGTGCCGTTTTGAGGCGCGGCTATATCGGGCGACGATCGTCCCAGCACAAGGCTCAACGCCCAAGCGCAGATGAGGATTTCCAGCACGAAAGTCCAATGCAGGACAAAGCTGACGACCCAGTTGCCGTAGGTCGCCGGAACGGTCACGAGTTCGAAGGCATGACGATCGAACGGCATCAGCCACATGATTGGCGATGCCACCGTATCCAGCATCACGTGCAGCATGGCGCCGGCGAAAAAGACGGCGACGGACGCCAGGTGCGGCCAGCCCAGCAGCCTGATGACCGACAGGGCGACTATCCCGCTTGCCAACCAGAACAACGGCCAATGCGTGATGTAGGCGTGGTGGTGCGTGCGTCCGCCGTCGACAAGGTGGAAGTACAGCATATCGATGTCGGGGATGACGCTGCCGATCATCGCGGCGGTCATGAAGCAAGGCGTTTCGCGCCAGCTTTTTGGCGCGAAACGTCCCAGAATGTAGCCAGACGGCAGATGGGCAATCAGCATCGCAAAAAGGTTCCGACGGGTTGCGGACGCATGAATATCCCACCTGTTTGTGGCGTCATTTCCGCAGAAACTTGCAGGATTTCCGCAGCTTCCGGCGGCTCCGATCTCCCGTCGTTCCGCTCAGCCTCCGGCCGGCGGCTTGTACGGCCCGCCGGGCACGCCCCAGCCCCAGGCCGGCATAGGCTCTGTCTGCGGATCGCAGGTCTCGCCGAGGTTGGAATTCATCTTCGCCAGCCGCGACCCCCATTCGACATAGCCCATGAAAGCGGAGCGGAACTCGGGATCGTCCGGCAGGCCGACCTCGTCGGCGGCGTCGGCCAAAAGATTGATCCAGCGGCGGCGCTGCTCTTCGCTCAGATGCTTGCCGAGATGGTGCATCACCATCTCGCGATGACCACCATGCCTTTCGCTGTAGGTCTTCGGCCCGCCGAAAACCTCGCCGATGAAGGCCGCGACATGCGCGGGATGGTCCGGCGACATGTGCTTGAACACCGGGCCGATGACCGGGTCGCGCCCCACTTTGTCGTAGAAGGTCTGCGTCAGTCGGTTCAGCGCCTCCGCGCCGCCGGACCATTCGAACAATGTCGGGACGTCCTTGCTCATATCGATCCTCGCCTCTCGATCGCCGCGGACGATAGCGGAAACATCGAGCACGGCTCAACCTGCCTCGATGGCCAGTTCGGACGCCGTCGCGCTACAGACGGGCGGGCGCGTCGGCCTGGGCGTTGGGCGACGGCACCATGCGGCAGTTGTCAGGTTTCGGCGACGCTTTGCAGATCGTGGCGCCGGTCAGCGCGTCCACCGATTGCGGCCCGGTCGTCAGCCCGACCTTCAGCATCATGCCGGGTTCGAGCTGGCGCTCGACCGAGCGCCGCTCAATCGCTGTGAACAGGCCAGGACCGACGGCCATCTCCTCCAAATAAGTCTTGACCACCTGCTTCTGTCCCATCAGGTGCAGGCTAAGCCGCGCCTGGGGACCGACGAACCGTCTGGCACCGCCGGCAAGCATGAGCGCGCAAGCCGAATCGCACTCCGCGCCGGCATCGATGCTCAGCCCGGCATAGGCGCCGTCATCGGCCGGGCAGTCCGCCTTTGCCGGGTCACAGCCAACGAAATCGGTGCGGGCAACGGCGACGTCGAGCTTCTTTTCATGGATTAGTCGTCCAGCCGCCAGAGCGCTGAACAGGTCGCCTCCCCGTGAGCTGATCACCACAGGCAGCCGCCGGTTGCCAAGCGTGGCGAGCAACTGGCGCAGCTTCTGCGGGGTCTGAGGCGTAATCGCGCCTTCCGCCGAGATCCATTCCGGACAGTCGGGGTTGCAAAGCGGATTGCTGCCGCGAACCACGACAAAGCGCATATCCTGTTCACGCTGCGCGATCTCGGGTTGGGCCGGTGGAACCTCGGCAGGCTCGGACCCGGCCGTCGGGGCCTCGACCGTTGGGAGCGTCGGCGTCGCGGGTTTGTTCGCCGGTATCTCCCGGCAGTTCGCGGGCAGCGGATTCGCGCTGCATATGGTTCCGGCAGTGAACAGGTCGACGGAATCCAGGCTGGTGACGAGGTTCATCCGAAGCATATTCTCCGGAACCAGCTGGTGGATGCCGCTGGCGGGCGTGTTCTTCATCGTTGTGAGCACGCCCTGGCCGACGCCCATCTCCTTCAGATAGGCCGCCAGCCTCTTCTCGACCGCCTTGCTCATCTCGTAGGTCTTGTAGCTGCCGGCGCTCTTGCGGCTGACGACCTTGGTGCCGATGATCTTCTTCTTGCCCTTCACCACGCGATAGGTGGTCCGGTATTGCAATTTCGTCTTGACGTAGGTGGTCGTGATCTGGTGGACGCCGAGAAAGGCCCATTGCCCTACCACACGGCGGACCCCGCCGGAAAACATCAGCGGACAGGCGGAATTGCAAATGGAGCCGTCGGCATAGGCGGTGCCAAAATAGCGGGCGCCCCTGCCGTCATTTTCGGTGCAGTCCTTCTCATCCGGCAGGCAGCCCTTGAACCGGGTCTTGCCGACGGCGATATCGAGCTTGTTCTTGCGGATCAGCCGGCCAAGCGCCAGCGCCGCATCGACATTCCCGCCGGGAGAATCGACGACAACAGGCAGCTTGCGGCCGCCAAGTTTCTTGAGCGCGCGCCTGAGCAGCGCCGGCGTGCCGGCTTCGATCGTGCCTTCCGCCGAGATCCATTCGGGACAGGTCGGCTCGCAACCCGGCGCATTGCTGCGCACGACGACAAACCGCATCGGCGGGCCAAGATCGGATTCTCTCGCATCAGCCGCTAACGCGGCATGCCCCATGACAAACAGAGACACCAGGCAAACCAGCCCTAGCGACCACCACGCCTGATTGTTCAAACGATGCCCTGGAACCACTTGCCGGCAAGCTCCCCAATGCAACCTATACTAGTTGCGGCAGCGGCGCTTGCAACAGCTTTGAAACGACGTGCAGCCCCTGTTCGGCCGGCTGTGGGCTGGAACCAAAAAGGGCGGCCCGAGGGACCGCCCTTCCTTCTCGATCCGGCGGGTGCCGGCGTCGATTACTCTTTGATGGTGACGACGATGCCGGCACCGACGGTGCGGCCGCCTTCACGGATGGCGAAGCGCAGCTTCTCTTCCATGGCGATCGGCACGATCAGCTCGACATCGACCGTGATGTTGTCGCCGGGCATCACCATCTCGGTGCCTTCCGGCAGCGACACGATGCCGGTCACGTCGGTGGTGCGGAAGTAGAACTGCGGGCGGTAGTTGGTGAAGAACGGCGTGTGACGGCCACCTTCGTCCTTGGTCAGGATGTAGGCTTCGGCCACGAACTTCTTGTGCGGCTTCACCGTGCCGGGCTTGGCCAGGACCTGGCCGCGCTCGACGCCTTCACGGTCAACGCCGCGCAGCAGCGCGCCGATGTTGTCGCCGGCCTGGCCCTGGTCGAGCAGCTTGCGGAACATCTCGACGCCCGTGCAGGTCGTCTTGGTGGTCGGACGGATGCCGACGATTTCCAGTTCCTCGCCGACCTTGACCACGCCGCGCTCGACGCGGCCGGTGACGACCGTGCCGCGACCCGAGATCGAGAACACGTCTTCGATCGGCATCAGGAACGGCTTGTCCAGCGGACGAACCGGCGTCGGGATGTAGGCGTCGACCTGAGCCATCAGCTCGCGGATCGCGTCCTCGCCGATCTTCTTGTCGGAATCTTCCAGAGCCGCCAGCGCCGAACCCTTGACGATCGGAATGTCGTCGCCGGGGAATTCGTTCTTGGTCAAAAGTTCGCGAACCTCGAGCTCGACCAGTTCGAGCAGCTCGGCGTCGTCGACCTGGTCGACCTTGTTCAAAAACACCACGATCGAGGGCACGCCGACCTGGCGGGCCAAGAGGATGTGCTCGCGGGTCTGCGGCATCGGGCCGTCGGCGGCCGACACGACCAGGATCGCGCCGTCCATCTGCGCGGCACCGGTGATCATGTTCTTCACATAGTCGGCGTGGCCGGGGCAGTCGACGTGAGCGTAGTGGCGGTTGGCCGTCTCGTATTCGACATGCGCCGTCGAGATGGTGATGCCGCGGGCCTTTTCTTCCGGCGCCGCATCGATCTGGTCATAGCGCTTGTATTCGCCAAAATACTTCGTGATCGCCGCCGTCAGCGACGTCTTGCCATGATCGACGTGGCCGATCGTGCCGATGTTCACATGAGGCTTAGTGCGCTCGAATTTACCTTTTGCCATAGTCTCTTTCCTTGGACGGCCTGGACCTTCAGTTCAGTCGAATGCGGGGCGATTAGCGACTACGGCTGCAAAACACAAGTGCCTTGTGGCTGAGCGCTCTCTCAGTCGGTCCGAACCTGCGATCCGATTTTCGGGGGATGTGGCGTGGATATAGGAACGCCAGCCAGGAAATGAAATAGGCGAGAGCCCCGGCTCGTCAGAGGCGCAATCCCCTACCCTTGCCGGATTTACAGCGCCGGCCTGGCCCATTGCCGCCGCCGCAGCGGTCTGATTTGTTCGCGCCATGCAGTTCATTCCCACAAACATCCGCGGCCCGTTGTTCATGGTCGTTTCGACCGGGTTCTACCTGGTCAACGACACGATGATGAAGCTCGCGACCTCAGGGCTGCCGTCCTACGAGGTGCTGTTTCTGCGCGGCGTCGCCGCTAGCCTGTGGGGGATGCCGTTGTTGCTGCTGCTCGGCTATGGCAAACAGGTGCCGCTGATCCTCGACAAAAGGGTTCTGCGCAGAAACCTGCTCGAACTGGCGGCGATCCTTTGCTACGTGGTGGCGCTGGCCAACATGCAAATCGCCGATGCCACCGCGCTCGGGCAGATCACGCCGCTGCTGATGCTGGTCGGCTCCTCGATCCTGTTCGGCGAACGGATCGGCGGCGCACGCATGGCGCTGATCGGACTCGGCTTCATCGGCGCGCTGATGGTGGCGCAGCCGACGATGCAAGGGATATCGGTCTATGCCTTGCTGGCGCTCGGCAATGCGGCGCTGTCGGCCGCACGCGATCTCGCCGGCCGCAAGGTCGGGGCAAACGTTCCGGGGATGATCGTCGCCATGTCAGCGGTCCTGGTGGTGCTGGTCGGCGCCGGCGCCGCGCATCTGGTTTCCGAGCCATGGGTGATGCCCGAGGCCCGTCACCTGGCGCTGATCGCAGGCGCCGGTTTCTTCCTGATCTTCGGCCATTTCTTCATCTTCATGGCCTATCGCGTCGGGCCGACGAGCGCGGTCGCGCCATTCTACTATTGCTTCACCGTCTGGGCGGTCATCTCCGGCCTGCTGGTGTTCGGGCAGTTCCCCAATGCACTTGCCGTCTGCGGCATCCTGCTGGTGGTGGCAAGCGGTCTCGCCATCGTGTCGCTCGACGAGCGCAAGCGCCGGCTGACCGTCGTCGCCTGATCTCTAGACCAAGCCGCGTTCGACCAGCGGCCGCTTGGACATGAAGTGCAGGAGGTTGCGCGGCGTTCTGGGGAAAATGAGCCGACCGTCGCGCCAGGCTGCCGGATCGCCGTAGACATGCAGCGTCGAGGGTTCGCCGGCATCGCCCTCGGGAATGCCTCCCCATCTGCCTGGGTCGTAATAGTCAACCAGAAAGCCGTAGTCGTAGCGGCAGAACCGCATTGCCTTGGCCAGCGCCTCGGGCGACATGTCCGATGGCCCGAATTTCGTTGCCGCCGCCTGCACCCGTCCGCCGAGCGCAGAAAAAAACGCGCCGACCTCGTCCATGCGCTCGAACCTGAAGACCCGCTCGAACTGAAACAGGTTGCTGCCGGTGAAATGGCGCACCGACGCGACGTGGAACCGGACCTCCCACGAACACGCACAATATTTCTCGATGTTGAGGATGAACGTATCGAGATCCGGATCGACGGGGATGCCGAAGCCTTCGAGCTTGTCCTTATCAGCCGATGGCCTGGTCATCACCCGGGCGTCGCGGATCCGGCTGGAATAGGCCGAGAGAAGCCGCTCCGTGCGCGTCGCGAAGCGGGTGGAAGGGATCGACATGATTTGTCGGCAGATGGCTGTGGACTTCGTTGTCAGGGTCGGGAAAATCGATGTCCTTCCCGCCAAGTGCAATCAACGCATATTTGACGCTGCTGCTGCCGCTTTTCGGGATCGGATAGTAGGTGACCGCAAGCTCTTTCGATTCAATCGCCATTGCCCCTGCATCTGTTTGCACCCAGCGCGCCCGACCCGAGGCCTGCAGTGACGCCGCCAGTCACCGCGGCGTCGCGCAGCCTCTACACGTGAGGGCTGGACCTGCCAACCGCAGGGCGGGGTGCTTTTCAGGCAGTCGCTAGAAGAGCTGTGGCCGGTTTTGTTGACGATCTTGCGCCGATGAAGCCGGCGACGACATACGGCGCGCAGCGCCTCGGTGATCATGATCTTGGTGGAATCTGGAGCGGGTAGCGGGAATCGAACCCGCATATTCAGCTTGGAAGGCTGCTGCTCTACCACTGAGCTATACCCGCATCGTCTCAAGGCTTACGGGCTGGCAGTGGTGGAGAGGGTTGGATTCGAACCAACGTAGGCTAAGCCAACGGATTTACAGTCCGTCCCCTTTAACCACTCGGGCACCTCTCCAGCCTGCCGTCGAAGCCTTGCAACGAGGCATTCTCGCCGATCAGGTCGAAACCTTAGTCTTGTCCGAAATCAGCGAAGCGCCTTATGGCGGCAAGGCCTTTGGGTGTCAACCGCAACCTCTCGGCAAAATGCGCTGAATTTGACACCCCGCCCGGCAAGCCGGCTTTCTCCCAGTATCCACGGCCCGACGACACGGCTATAGAAGCCGGCCATGAGCAACGACACCAAGCCCAAGACCCCGAAAGACACCCATTACGCCAAGCTGCGTCGCGCCCACCGCGACGAGAAGGCCGGTGGCGCGCCGGCGTTCCGGCCGCGCCAGCCAGTGCCGCCCGGCGAGAACGCGGCCGACGGGCTGGTCAGGCTTTACGGCTTGCACACGGTGCGGGCGGCCCTCGACAATCCGCGCCGGCGGATCCGGAAAATGCTGGTGACGCGCAACGCCGCCGAGCGGCTGGCGATCGTCGATCTCGCCGCTTTGCCCTTCAAGGCCGAACTGGTCGAACCGAAGGAGATCGACAGGATCACCGGTTCGGACGCCGTGCATCAGGGCGTACTGATCGAGGCCGAGCCGTTGAAGCCGAAGCGCCTCGACGCGCTCGGCG
The DNA here is from genome assembly GCF_044778005.1 of Mesorhizobium sp. IMUNJ 23033. Lineage (NCBI taxonomy): Bacteria > Pseudomonadati > Pseudomonadota > Alphaproteobacteria > Hyphomicrobiales > Phyllobacteriaceae > Mesorhizobium > Mesorhizobium sp. IMUNJ 23033. The sequence continues at coordinate 155,494 of NZ_JBJACT010000012.1, read as the reverse complement.
ACACAAAACTGGTCCTGGTGCTCGACCAGGTCACCGACCCGCACAATGTCGGCGCCATCCTGCGCTCGGCGGTCGCCTTCGGCGCCGGCGCGCTGATCACCACGGCCCGCCACAGCCCGCAGGAATCCGGTGTGCTGGCGAAATCGGCCTCCGGCGCGCTGGAACATATCGACCAGATCGAAGTGAAGAACCTCGCCGACGCGCTGGGACAACTGCACGAGGCCGGATTCCAGACCATCGGCCTCGATTCCGACGGACCGGCCGAACTCGAAACCAGTTTCGCCGGCGAAAAGATCGCACTGGTGCTCGGCGCTGAGGGCAAGGGCCTGCGCCAGAAGACGCGCGAGACGGTGACGACGCTGGCCCGCCTCGACTTGCCCGGTGCGATCAGATCGCTCAACGTGTCGAATGCCGCTGCGGTGAGCCTTTATGCGGCGAGGAAGTTCCTAGCAAGCAGTGAGTAGTAAGTAGTGAAAAATAGCGACTACTCACTACTGACCATTCACTACTGACCATTCACTACTCACTAACCTCATGCCCCGCCATCCGCTCCAGTGCACGAACCAGCGCCGAGTGGTCCTCTTTCGCCCCGCCATTGGCCGCGCAGGAATTAAACAGCTGCTGCGTGGTCGAGGTGTTGGGTAGAGAGACACCGAGGGCCTTGGCGCCTTCCAGCGCCAGGTTCAGATCCTTCTGGTGCAGTTCGATCCGAAAACCCGGCGCGAAGGTGCGCTTGACCATGCGCTCGCCATGGACTTCGAGAATGCGCGAGGCCGCCAGCCCGCCCATCAGCGCCTGCCTGACCTTGGCCGGGTCGGCGCCGGCTTTTGATGCAAAAACAAGCGCTTCGGCGACGGCTTCAATGGTCAGCGCGACGACAATCTGGTTGGCGACCTTGGTCGTCTGGCCGACGCCATTCGGTCCGACCAAAGTGATGTTCTTGCCCATCTTTTCGAATACCGGCTTGGCGCGTTCGAACGCCTTGTCCTCGCCGCCAACCATGATGGTCAGCGATGCCGCCTTGGCACCGACCTCACCGCCCGAAACCGGCGCGTCGAGATAGTCGCAGCCGAGATCGTTGATCTTCTTGGCGAACTCTTTGGTCTCGATGGGCGAGATCGAGCTCATGTCGATGACCAGCTTGCCCTTGGTGAGGCCGGACGCGACACCGTTCTCGCCGAACAGCACGTCAGCCACTTGCGGCGTGTCGGGAACCATCAGGATGACGATGTCGGCCGCTTTCGCCACGGCGTCATGGCCGCTGACGGTTTTCAAGCCTTTGCCGATCAGGACTGCCGGCGGTTTGGAACGATGGTCGCTGGCGATGACTTTGTAGCCGGCATCCAGCAGATGCCCCGCCATCGGTGCGCCCATGATGCCGAGGCCGATGAAGCCGATGGTTTCCATTGTTGTTCTCCTGAAAGTCTTGTTCGAACTGGTCGAAAGTTCGCGCTGCCCCTCATCCGCCTGCCGGCACCTTCTCCCCGTATAGAGACGGGGAGAAGGAAAGCACTCCAACGCCGGCGCCCCCCTCTCCCCGTCTCTATACGGGGTAAAGGGTAAGGGTGAGGGGCAGCGCAAACGTTGAGCCAATTCCCGCCCGCTACGCCGCCGCGCTCCCCTGCCCGGCAAACGCCCTGAACCACCCCAGCCCAGCCTCCGTCGCCGCCTTCGGCTCGTATTCGGCGCCGATCCAGCCGGCATAGCCGATGCGGTCGATATGCTCGTAGAGGAAGGGATAGTTGATCTCGCCCGTCCCCGGCTCGTGACGGCCGGGATTGTCCGCAAGCTGGATATGCGCGATGCGGCTAAGGTTTGCCTCGATGGTACGGGCGATATCCCCCTCCATGATCTGCATGTGATAGATGTCGTACTGCAGGAACAGGTTCTTCGAGCCGATGCGGTCGATCAGCGCCAGCGCCTGCTCCGAGTAGTTGAGGAAGAAACCCGGAATGTCGCGGGTGTTGATCGGCTCGATCAGCAGCCGGATGCCGGCCTGCTCCAGCTTCTCGGCCGCGAAGGCCAGGTTCTCGGCGAAGACGTTCTCCAGCACGGAGCGATCCGCACCTTGCGGCGCGATGCCGGCGAGGCAGTTGATCTGCTCGCAGCCAAGCGCATGGGCATAGCTGATCGCCTTGGCGACGCCCTGGCGGAATTCCGGCACGCGGTCCGGCAGCACGGCGATGCCGCGCTCGCCCTTGCCCCAGTCGCCGGCCGGCAGATTGAACAGCACCTGTGTCAGGCCATTCTTCTTCAGCCGCGCCGCGACCACCTCAGGCGCATGGTCATAGGGGCCGATATATTCGACGCCCTTAAACCCGGCGCGGGCCGCCGCATCGAAGCGATCGAGGAACTCATGCTCGCCAAAGAGCATCGACAGATTGGCTGAAAAACGCGGCATTCTTTTTCTCCTTGTTCCCGCCCGGGCCTAATCAAGCATCACGATGGCCGTCGGCGCATCCTCATGGCTTTCGGCAAGCTCCTCGAATTCGGTGATCTTGTCGATTTCCGTGCCCATGGAAATGTTGGTGACGCGCTCGAGGATGAATTCAAGCACGACCGGAACCTGGTGCTCCTTCATCAGCCGCTGCGCCTGCTTGAAGGCGCCGGCGAACTCCTCGGGCTTGCGCACCCTGACCGCCTTGCAGCCCATGGCCTCGGCGACGGCGACATGGTCGACGCCGTAGCCGGCTTCGGGATCGTTGGCGCGGTTGACGTTCTCGAAGGCGAGGCTGACCTCGAAATCCATCGAAAAGCCGCGCTGCGCCTGGCGGATCAGGCCGAGATAGGCATTGTTCACCACGACATGGATGTAGGGCAGCTTGTGCTGCGCGCCGACCGCCAGTTCCTCGATCATGAACTGGAAGTCGTAGTCGCCGGACAGAGCCACGATGGTGCGGTCGGGATCGGCGGCGCGCACGCCGAGCGCCGCCGGCAGCGTCCAGCCGAGCGGTCCGGCCTGGCCGCAATTGATCCAGTTGCGCGGCTTGTAGACATGCAGGAACTGCGCGCCGGCGATCTGCGACAGGCCGATCGTGGTGACATAGGTGGTGTCGCGCCCAAAAGCCTTGTTCATCTCCTCGTAGACGCGCTGCGGCTTCAGCGGCACCTGCTCGAAATGCGTCTTGCGCTTCATCGTCTTCTTGCGCTGCTGGCATTCCTTCGCCCAGCCCGACCAGTCGCGCAGCTTCCCCGCCGTCCGCCACTCGGTGGCGACGTCGAGCAAGATCTTCAGCGCGGCACCCGCGTCCGAGACCACGCCGAGGTCCGGCGCGAAGACGCGGCCTATTTGCGTAGGCTCGATGTCGACATGAATGAATTTCTTGCCCTTGGTGTAGACATCGACCGAACCGGTGTGGCGGTTGGCCCAACGGTTGCCGATGCCGAAGACGAAGTCGGCCGCCAGCATCGTCGCGTTGCCGTAGCGGTGCGACGTCTGCAGCCCGCACATGCCGGCCATTAGCCGATGGTCGTCGGGGATCGCGCCCCAGCCCATCAGCGTCGGAATGACCGGCACGCCGGTGATCTCGGCGAATTCGATCAACAGATCGGAGGCATCGGCATTGATGATGCCGCCCCCGGCGACGATCAGCGGCTTTTCGGCCGCGTTGAGCATCGCCAGTGCCTTCTCGGCCTGGGCGCGCGTCATCGCCGGCTTGAACGGGACAAGCGGCTCGTAGGCGTCGATGTCGAACTCGATCTCGGCCAGTTGCACATCGACCGGCAGGTCGATCAGCACCGGGCCTGGCCGCGACGAGCGCATCAGATGAAACGCCTTCTGCAGCGCCATCGGCACCAGATAGGGCTCCATGACCGTGACCGCCCATTTGGCAACAGGTGCTGCGATCGCGGCGATGTCGACCGCCTGGAAATCCTCCTTGTTCAGCCTGGCACGCGGCGCCTGGCCGGTGATGCACAGGATCGGGATGGAGTCCGCCGCCGCCGAGTAAAGCCCGGTGATCATGTCGGTGCCGGCCGGGCCGGACGTGCCGATGCAAAGGCCGATGTTGCCGGCCTTGGTCCGTGTATAGCCTTCGGCCATGTGCGAGGCGGCCTCGACATGGCGCGCCAGGATATGGCGGACGGTGCCCCTCGCCTTCAACGCCGAATAGAACGGGTTGATCGCCGCGCCCGGCACGCCGAAGGCCGTAGTGATGCCTTCCTTTTCGAGAACGAGAACCGCTGCGTCGACAGCGCGCATCCTGGCCATGTCCAGCCTCCGCAAATGTGTTGATGGCCAAGAATGGCAGCGTTCTCGCCATTTTTCAATTTTTTCAGAATATTTTTTCATTTCTAGAAAGCGGCGACTAAAGACTGATTTTATTGGGTTTTCCGTTTTCCACAATTCAACCCCGCAAACGAGTGAAAAACTTTTTCATTGCTTGTTTGGCGAAATCGCCAAGAATGGCGCCATGGAAACAACCGAAAAGCGCCAGCGCGGCCGTCCCCGCGCCTTCAACGGCCCCTCCGAGGCCGCTTCGGTGCAGTCGCTGGACCGGGCGCTGCGCATCCTGGCCATCGTTGCCGAAGGCAGCGGCCTGTCGCTGAGCGAGATCGCCGCGCAGAGCGCCCTCGCCGCGTCGACCGCCTACCGCATGCTGACGACGCTGCAAAACCACGGCATGGTCGAGTTCGAGAGCACCGACCAGCTGTGGTCGATCGGCGTCGAAACCTATCGCATGGGCGCGGCGTTTCTGCGCCGCCGCAAGCTGGTCGACCGCGCCCGCATCGTAATGCAGGAATTGATGGAAAAGACCGGCGAGACCGCCAATCTCGGCGTCGCCGAGGACGATTGCGTCGTCTTCGTCAGCCAGGTCGAGACGCATCAGGCGATCCGCGCCTTCTTCCGACCGGGCACGCGCAGCTCCTTCCATGCCTCGGGAATCGGCAAGGCGGTGCTGGCGCATCTGGAGCCCGAACGCGTCGGCGCCATCCTGCGCAAGGCGGGGCTGGAGCGTTTTACTGAAAACACGCTCTCCGATATCTCCGCGCTGGCCCACGACCTTGTCAGGATCAAGCTGCGCGGCTGGTCGGTCGATGACGAGGAACGGCATCCCGGCATGCGCTGCGTCGCCGCTGCCATCTTCAACGAGTTCGGCGAGCCGATCGGCGGCGTTTCGGTGTCGGGGCCGACGGTGCGGGTGACGCAGGAGCGGCTGGCCGAGATCGGGCCGTTGGTGCGCGAGGCCGCGACGGAAATCACCAGGATGATCGGCGGCCTGTCGAACCCCTCTTCACAAGGCCGCGCCGATGCATCGGGATCACTCTTCGACATCACCGCCGCGCGCTCGCCTTGACACGCGGCCGGCGACGGCCAAGTCTGCGCCAACCTTCCAAGACCGACAGTCCCCGCCTGAACAGAATGAGCCTCCAGTCCGTCAAAGCCTTTTTCGCCGAACATGCGCCCGACATCGAGGTGATCGAAACGCCGACAAGCTCGGCGACCGTGACGCTCGCGGCCGCGGCGCATGGCGTCGAGCCGGGGCAAATCGCCAAGACCATCTGCATGCGTATCGGCGACCGGGTCCTGCTGGTCGTCGCCCGTGGCGACGCGCGCATCGACAACCGCAAGTCGCGCGATGCCTTCGGCGGCAAGCCGCGCATGCTCGATGCCGAACAGGTGGCTGATATCACCGGCCACCCGGTCGGTGGCGTCTGCCCCTTCGGCCTCGCCTCGCCGCTGCCGGTCTATTGCGACGTATCGCTGCGCGCCTTCGAAGAGGTCGTGCCGGCGGCCGGCGCAACCAATGCTGCGGTGAGAATAGGCGTCGAGCGCATGGCCGGACTGGTCGGCGCCGAATGGTGCGACATCTGCCAGGACAGCTTGAACACAGCAGCGGCTCGCTAACCTCCTGGCAGAGCGCTCTTGCCTGCGACCTCGAAGACATCGAGCAGGATCGCCAGCCCGACGCCGCTTGCGGTGAAGATGAGACCCGCAATGAAGATGCGGTTGGCGCGCTCGTAGATGCGCCTTTGCAGCGACTGGACATCGAGCAGGATGGACAGCGCCCGCATTTGCAATGCGATGCCAATCAGGATCGGCACGACGGCGAGCAGATGGTAGGTTTGCCAGGGGATCGGGTTGGCCGCCCAATGGGTGATGAAGCCCAGCGAAAACGCCAGCAGAATGCCGACGGTGGTGACCGTGCCGTTGCGAAAAACCGGCTCGATCAGGTCTTCCTTCGGATCCTGTTCGTCCAAGGGTCCCTCCTCTCCGTTGGCCGTGGAGGAGAGATTAAACGTTCGGAAAATCGCTGTACACCGCCGAGCGCGGGCGACGGCCGACTAGCGAAGTCGTACACAATCGCTTCAGGTCTGCGCTGCCCCTCATCTGCCTGCCGGCACCTTCTCCCCGTGAACGGGGAGAAGGGCGCGATCATCGATGGTTTCGCCAATCTCCAGCGTTGCAAGAAGAGCGCCGAGTCTGCGGCCAGCCCCTTCTCCCCGTCACTATACGGGGAGAAGATGCCGGCAGGCAGATGAGGGGCGGCGCCGACATTGGCAGTCGACCAATTCAACAAGAGCCGAACCCCGCAGGCAGCAGAAAAAGGGGCCACGGAGGAGCCCCTTCTTCCATTTGCCTGAAGCGGTTCACCTCCTCTCAGAGCCGGCAGTAGTGGCGATAGCCGTCATAGCCGACATAGGTGTCGGAGTACGGGTCGTAGCTGGCATAGCGGGCGAGGCAGCGACGGACGTGCCGCGACTCGCCATAGTCCTCGACATAGACCGGGCGCGGCTGCTGGGAGAGAAGGCTGCCAAGGACAAACCCGCCGACGCCGGCGGCAATGCCGATGCCGATTTCGCGGTGGTGATGATGGCCGTGGGCGGCCGAGGGCTGGATGGTGCCGGCCAGCGTGGCGGCGGCGACGGTGGTGGCGATCAGGCCGGAAACGAGTGTGCGCTTGAACATGACGATCTCCTGGTTTGTTGGAGAGGCGATCCATCCGCCTCTTGATCGTCAGTCGCAGCGAGCAGGAAAAAGGTTCGACAAATCTTTGATTTTTCTCGCCAAGGGGCTGAGGCGTTCTTTTGGGCAGTCGTTGGGCCGCGCTGTCGGTCTGCCGGCGGCGCAGGTGCCAGCGATGCAGTGAGGCACCGCGCAGACAAGGCTGCGGTTACTACCGACTATTCACTACTCCCCTATTCTACCCCATGCCGGTGACATGGCGCAGCCAGAAGGCCAGAGCGATGAAGCCGATGATGGTGGTGACGCCGGTCCAGTCGATATTGGCGTTCTTCACATCCTTGACGAGCCTGACCAGGAGAAGAAAGGCCACCACGACAAGCGGAAGAATGATGACGAATCTGATCATGCGACACCCTCGCTAAGGCGATTGCACCTCCATCATATGTAGGAAACGAATTGGCGGTTTTCAGCATGCCTGCCCTGCCGCCTCGACAGGGGCCATTAGCAACCAAGAATGGAGTTTTGACTTTACTGGCGCACGAAATATGCTACCGGAGCGCCGTGCCCTTGTAGCTCAGCTGGTAGAGCAGCGGTTTTGTAAACCGAAGGTCGGCGGTTCGATTCCGTCCGGGGGCACCAGTTCGCAGCCAGAACGTCAATCTTTTGTTTTCGATGCGCCGGCATTCCTGAGATACGAGATGATCCATGTCACGTTGTGGAGACGTCTACGAGAACAAGGTGACCGGCGAATTTGCCGTGATCCTGCGTGGCACCGAAGACCGCAGCCAGGGGCCAGGCATCGTTCATTTGACCGCTCGACCCGGAGCCGCGGTCGTGGGCGAGCACTTCCATCCGAACATGATTGAACTGTTTACCGTCGTCAGCGGCCGGCTCGATGCCTCCATCGCGGGGAAGATATTTTCCCTGGAGCCCAGCCAATCGGCAACGGTCGAGGCAGGCGTGGTGCACGATTGGTGGAACAGCAGCAGGACCGACGAGGCACACGTCCTGATCGAAATCGAACGGGCACAAGGCGCGGACCATATTGATCCGAACCGCTTCGAGCTGCTGATCGGCATGCTCTTCGGCCTCGCCAATGCCGGTCGGGTGGACAAGAAAGGAAAACCTTTCCTGCTTCAGGCGGCAGTCATCGCCAGGGAATTTGCCGACGTGATCGTCTTCACGCAGCCTCCACCCGCGGTTCAGCGGGTGGCGCTCGCAATCCTGGCGCCACTCGCCAGTCTGCTCGGATATCGGGCGATCGACCCTGATTTCTGCAGACCCCACGCACATGTCACCCCGGCCCCCGAAATCCTCGCTTTGGTGGCGGAGCGCTGACAGACATGTCGGAATTCACGACCCTGAAGGGAGGGCCTTCCGATGCGCTCGGCAGCCCTGCGGCTTCGATCGATCCGACAAGTGCTGTTCCCACTGATCCGTATTGAGCGCGCCGCCCGTCTTCATCGCGGCCTGCTGCGAGACGATCTAAAAGGGTAACGAGCGTATGACAGAGATTGCGACAGTCGCGGCAGCAATGACGAGCAAGATCGCGGCTATCCGGCCGTTTTCTTCGAAACGATCGCTATTTGGGTAGACCCTTTTGGGCTTGGGTTGTGGTCGAAGTATTCCCATGGCGCGCCCTCCCGTATTCGAAGAGCATCTTGATCATATTTTACCGCTCCGAAAACGCCGCTCTCAGTCACAGTTCCTAAGCAAAAAGCCGTAGTGCGGCCCGGCAGGGACGTGCGAGCGCTGTTCGGCGCCATCGTTCTTCGATCGAGCCGGGAAGCTTGTTGCGCCATTAGTTAGCGAAGACTAATATGCTGACCTCTTCGAGGTCGAGAGGGCCGCCATGTCGGGTCGACCTGCTTTAGCGCCAGCTATAATCGTGCCAGCTACGATGCCGATCCCTATTTGCCTTGGCGTCCCTGCAGGGCTCTGGGTAGAAGCATTCCAAACCGATCAGGATGTCCGCCAGTATCGGCGGGGCTATGCCCTTGGGGGCTTGGTGTGCGCCGTTTTGCTGATCATCGAGCTTCTGGTAATTCACCTGCTGCTCTGAGTTAGCAGTGCTGCTTTCCAGGCGGAGCATTGCTGCCCCGTATATTAGCGAAAGCTTTAGTTTCTTCCCAGGTGAGAGCATGCTTTGGCCACTTGACGCCGGTCATGGTCGACGTGATTCACACCTCAATCGCCGCCACCAGTATCCGGTTCTGCCTGCGAATCGCGGCCCGCAATTCCGGTATCTTCGCCTCGTCGCGCTTCACGAACTCAATGAACATCATGTTCATGTTGTTGAAGACCAGTTCGCCGAGTGCCGGCCCGTCGATGTCGGCGCGCACCAGGCCGATCTCTTGCAGCCGGGCGATCAGCGCGCGGATCTGCTCGGTTAGTTCCCGGTCGAGCGCCGTGTAGGCCTGGTGGAACGGACTGTCGGGCAGCTGCGTCGAGATCGCCATCGCCTGCCGCCACATCTCCTTGCTCAGATAATGCAGCGAGTGCTCGATATAGATGCCGATCACCATCCGATATTTTGTATTTTGTTAAATTTTGTGATTTGCGCGATACCGGCAACGGGGCTTTGGTGGGTGCAGGCCTTTCTGGCTTCAGGCATTTGAGCGGAGACGGCGGGGGTGTGAAAGGTGGCCAAGCATGGCCCTTACAAGCACCATTGTCTTGAGCGGCGACTATGGCTACAGCAGCTACAAACCATCCAGTCTGGCCGCCGACACCATTATCGATGCCACTAACGCCTCGTGGATCGTCGCCAATCAGGGAAGTCCCACCAACCGCTATCCCTTCTCGATCACCGGCCCCGGCGACAACCTCCTAGTTTCGGGCGGCACGATCAACGGCACGGTTTCCCAAACCGGCGACTGGGAGAGCATTTACATCAACTCCGCCGCAGTCCGTGTAAATTCAGCCTACAGCTTTGTCATCGACGACTGGACGATCACCAAGCCCTGGGATGGCATCCGTGTCGGCGGCACTGGCACCTTCCTCATCGACGATTGCTATGTCGGCTACTCCCGAGACGACGCGGTCGAGGACGACGACGTCATCGGCGGCACCATCCGGGATTCCCTGTTCGACAACGTGTTTTCCGGAGTGAGCCTCGGTGACGGTGACGTGGATGGGTCTGACAACACGGTCATCATGGAGGGCATGCTTCTGGGCATGAAAGAGTACCTTCGCAAAGGCGAGATGACCCACGGCTCGCCGTTCAAACTCGACAAGGGCACAGGCTCTGACGATGTCGTGCCCAGTCTGCACTTTATCGATTGTGTGGTGGCGATCACCGACGTCAACCACAACGGCATGGAGCGGCTGCAGCGGGCCTGGGACAAGACGGTTGAGTCGCACGGCAATTACTACCTCAACCTCTCTGACACGCCGCTGCCGTCCGATTACCCAATGCCGCCCGCCGGCTGGACGGTCTTAGAAGGCCAGGCAGCCCGCGATTACTGGGCCAACGCCAAGGCAGCCTGGCATGCAGCCCATGACGGGACCGACCCGCCACCATCACCTCCGTCACCTCCGACACCGCCGAGCGACCCGGCCAAGGGGACCACCGAGAACGACACTTTTGTCGGCACTGGCGCGGCCGACAGCTATGATGCCCTGGCTGGCGACGACACACTGTGGGGCGGGGGTGGCAACGACGTGCTGACCGGTGGCGCCGGCGACGACACCTTCGTGTTTAACACGGCCTATGGCTCCGGCAATGTCGACACACTCACCGACTTCCACGCGGCTGATGACGCGCTTTATCTCGACAATGCCGTCTTCACCAAGCTCGGCCCCGGTTCCCTATCCAGCCCGACGCAGGTGAACTCGTCGTATTTCGAGTTGCGCGAACACGCCACCAGCAGCAACGATTACCTGCTCTACAACCAGACCACGGGCATTCTGTACTATGACCCCGATGGCTCGCAATCGACCGACCAGGTGCAAATCGCCCAGCTAGTGGCCGGGGCGGCCCTGAGCTATCACGACGTGTTCATCATATGATCGCTCATGCGATCGCACATGGCACTACGAAGCGCGAGCGCGTCGCACGACGACGCGTTGCTTGGTGGCCCGAATTCCCGTTCCGCCCGAACAGGTCGCTCTGGCGGTCTGTACCCGATGTGGAATTCGTCCACTATGGCCGATCCGGTGCCATGTCTCTTCGGCAAGATGGCGCGGAACCTCATGGCGGTCTTCAACAATTCCTGTGGCAACCAGTTCGCTGAAGACGTCATAGATTTCTCCTGTCTGCTCCTGACTCCTCACACACGACAATCGCCGCAACCAGTATCCGGTTCTGCCTTCGAATCGCCGCGCGCAGCTCCGGTATCCTCGCCTCGTCGCGCTTCACGAACTCGATGAACATCATGTTCATGTTGTTGAAGATCAGCTCGCCCAGCGCCGCCCCGTCGATATCCTGCCGCACCAGGCCGATCGCCTGCAGGCGAGCGATCAGCGCGCGGATCTGCTCGGTCAGCGCCCGGTCGAGCCCGGTATAGGCCTGGCCGAACGGGCTGTCGGGCAATTGCGTCGAGATCGCCATCGCCTGTCGCCACATCTCCTTGCTGAGATAGTGCAGCGAGTGCTCGATATAGATGCCGAGCAGCGTGTCCAGCGCGTCGCCGACGTTGGCCGGCGGGTTGGCGACGACGCCACGTCCGGCATTGAGCACCTCGTTGACCTCCAGCGAGACGATGGCGCCGAGGATATCGCCCTTGTTCTGGTAGTAGTTGTAGATCGTTCCGATCGACACTTCGGCCTGCGCGGCGATGGTCTCGATCTTGGCGCCCTCATAGCCGGTCTCTCGGAAAAGTGCCGCCGCCGCCTCGATGATGCGGCGGTGCCTGTCCGCCTTTTGCCTTGCCCGCAATCCGCTCATAAAAGCCTCTTGCCATGAAAACAGAATTGACTCAATTTTAGAATTGGTTCAATTTTTTGCAAGAAGCCACAAAGGCAAGGGAGAACACTCGATGTCCGCACACACCACGAATCCGCTTTCCATCGTGAACCGCCATCTACGCGCCGCTTGTGCCGCCACGGCACTGCTGCTGACGACGGGCGGTCTCGCTGAGGCCGCCGATCTCAACGCCCTGATCTGGTGCGACCATGCCGACCCGGCGCTGCTGCAACCTTTCGAGGAGGCCAATGGCGTCAAGGTCAACGTCAAGGAATTCGAGGGCACCGGCGCCGGTCTCGCCATCGTAGAACAGTCGCAGCCCGGCGACTGGGACGTGATGGTGATCGACTCGATCGACGTGCCGCGCGGCGTCGAAAAGGGTCTGTTCGAGCCGCTGCCGGAAGACAAGCTACCGCTGGGCGACCTGTTCCCGCAGGTGAAGATGGACGGCTCGACCGTCGTCGGCGGCAAGCGCTACGGCATCACGGAAAAGTTCGGCTACAACACGATCGGCTTCAACAAGACCAAGGTCGATCCGGCCGACATGCAGTCGCTGGCCGCGCTCACCAGCGACAAATACAAAGGCAAGATCGCCATCTACGACTACTATTTGCCGGTCATCGGCATGGCCGCCTTGGCAATCGGCAAGAAGACGGCCGAACTCACCGAGGCTGACCTTCCCGCCATCAAGGCCGAGCTTCTCAAGATGAAAGCCAATGCCAAGCTGGTCGGCGAAGTCACCGCCAGCCAGACAGCTTTGGCCACCGGCGAGGTCGACATATTGGTCGGCGGCGGCGAATGGGTGACGGCGGGCCTCGCCAAGGAAAACCCGGCGCTGGACTTCTCGATCCCCAAGGAAGGCGCGGTGCTGTGGTCGCAGTCGCTCGCCATGTTCAAGGATTCCAAGAACAAGGACATGGCGCTGAAATTCATCCAGTACATTATGAGCCCGGAAGGCCAGGCGCGGCTTGCCACCTCCGCCTGCTATTGGGGCATGCCTTCGAATGCCAAGGCAGCACTGACCGACGACCAGAAGAAGGTCCTGCGCTTTGACGAGCAGCCGGACTTCCTCGCCCGCGCCCAGGCCTATCCGGCGCCGAATGCCGATCTCGACAAGAAGATGCAGGACGTCTGGACCGAAATGCTGCAGGCGCAGTGAGCGGCTGCCGGCGATGAGCACTGTCACCAACAGCGGGCGTGCCCTGCCCCGGGCGGGCCACGCCCTGCCCTGGGCGCTGGTCACGCCGGCGCTCGGTTGGACGTTGCTGTTCTTCGTGCTGCCTTTCATCGCCATGGGGTTTTCCAGCCTCACGGCGCATGAAGGCGGCGGCTTCACTTTTGCCAACTACAGCCAGTTCTTCACCGATCCGTCCTACTGGCGCGCGATGGTGAACTCGCTGCAGGTGACGGCCATCGTCACCGTCGTCTCGGTGCTGCTCGCCTACCCCTTTGCCTGGATCCTCGCCGAACAGGTGCCCGAGCGCTGGCAGCGGCTGGCGCTGATGCTGGCCGTGCTGCCGTTCTGGACCTCCTATGTCGTGCGTTCCTACTCCTGGTTGCTGGTGCTGGCGCAGAATGGCGTCATCAACCGGACGCTGACCGGGCTCGGCCTGGTCGGCGAGCCGCTGCAGCTCGCCAACACGCGTTTCGCCACCGTCACCGGCTTCGTGCATTTCTTCGTCATGCTGTTGACGCTGACCATCTTCGCCAATCTGAAGCAGCTTAGCCCGAGCTACCGCAAGGCCGCCGCCGATCTCGGCGCCGGACCGGTGCGAACCTTCCTGCATGTCGTGCTGCCGTTGACCCTGCCCGGCATCATGGTCGGCGCCTTTCTCACCTTCGTGCTCTGCATCGGCGACTACATCACGCCGCAGATTCTTGGCGGCAACAACGAGCTTCTGATGCCGCAGCTGGTGATGATGCAGATCGGCCGGCGCGGCGACTTCCCGCTGGCGTCGGCGCTGTCGATCATCCTGATGGCGGTCGTCACAGTCGCCTACCTCGCCTGCGCCCGCTGGCTGAAGATCGAGCGGGCCTGAGATGCGCCGGATTGTCCGAATCGCCGCCTGGCTCTATGCCCTCGCCGTCTACGGCTTCATCTTTCTGCCGGTCATCGTGCTGGTGCTGTTTTCGCTGCAGGCGACGTCGTTTCCGATACCACCCTTCACCGGCCCGTCGCTGCGCTGGTACGACGCGGTGCTCTCCGACACCCGGCTGACCTCGGCGCTGGTCAATTCGCTGATCGTCGCCATCCTCTCCTCAGCTGCCGCCGTTACGCTCGGCTTCCTCTCCGCCTGGGGTTTTGCGCGGTTCACCCTGCCTTCCTCGGCGCTGCTGCGCGGACTGATCACGCTGCCGCTCACCGTCAGCTATCTCATCATCGGCATGGGGCTTCTGGTGCTGTTCAACTGGGCCGGCTTGCCGAAATCGCTGCTTGCCGCCGGCATCGGCCATGTCGTGATCAACCTGCCGCTCTGCTTTGCGATCATCTACAGCCAGATGGGCGACCATCAGATCAACATCGAACGCGCCGCGCGCGACCTCGGCGCGCCGGAATGGAAGGTGCTGCTTTTGATCACCGTGCCGGTGATGGCGCCGGCGATCTTCGCCAGCTTTTTCCTGTCGATGACCTTCTCCTGGGACGAATTCGTCATCTCCTTCCTGCTGACCCGCTTCGACACCACGCTGCCGGTGGAAATCTGGAACCTGCTGCGCTCAGGTCTCAACCCAAAGACCAACGCCGTGGGCTCCCTGGTCTTTGCCGTGTCCATCGTCCTGGTGGTGCTTTTTGAACTGACATTGCTGCGGAGAAAGCCGGCATGAGCGCGCCCCTGGTCGACATCAGCAATGTCTCGCATCGCTTTGGCCAGCACCCGGTGCTGAAGGACGTTTCGCTGAAAATCGAGCCCGGCAGCTACACCATCCTGCTCGGGCCCTCCGGCTCCGGCAAGACGACGCTGCTCTCCATCCTCGGCGGTTTCGTCACGCCGAGCGAAGGCAAGGTGTTCATCCGCGGCGAGGACTGTACCGCCGTGCCGCCGGCGAAACGCCCGACGACGACCGTGTTCCAGGACTATGCTCTGTTTCCACATATGAGCGTCGGCGCCAATGTCAGCTTTGGCCTGCGCATGCAGGGCGTTGATGGCCCGACACGGGCGGCAAAGGCGCTAGAGGCGCTGGCGCTGGTTGGGCTTGCGTCCGCCTTCGACAAGAAGCCGCATCAGCTCTCCGGCGGCCAGCGGCAGCGCGTTGCGCTGGCGCGTGCGCTGGTGATCGAGCCGGCGGTGCTTCTGCTCGACGAGCCGCTCGGCGCGCTCGACCTGAAACTGCGCCGGCAGATGCAGGACGAGTTGAAGGCGATCCAGAAGCGCGTCGGCACTGCCTTCATCCATGTCACCCACGACCAGGAAGAAGCGATGGCGCTGGCCGACCATTGCGTGGTGATGAATGACGGTCGCATCGAGGACGAAGGTCCGCCCGAGCGTGTCTATGCGCGGCCGGCGACGCGCTTTTCAGCCACCTTCATGGGCGAAAGCACAATCCTCTCCGGAACCGTGACGGAGGCGAAGAACGGGACAGTTACGGTCGCAACACCAGCAGGCCCGGTTTCGCTGCCCGGCACGCCGCCGGCCGGCGCGAAAGTCGCCCTCGCCATCCGGCCGGAGCATTTGGTCCTCGGCGAGGCTGGGGGCGATATTGCGCTCGGCACGGCGACGGTCAGCGACGTCGTCTTCCAAGGCAGCTTCAAACGCGTGTTGGCCGCCTCAACGCAGGATCCTGCGCTCCAGTTCATCGTCAAGGCTCCCGCCGCGGCGGCTGTCCAGCCGGGCGACACGATCGCCGTTTCATGCAACGCTGGCGACATCATCCTGCTGACGGACTGAGTATGGGCACGCTTCCGGTCATCGACGCTCCGGACTGGTACGAAACCATCCGCATGGGCGACGGCGTGACGCTGATCCACGAGCCGTGGATAAAGCCGTTCTTCCGCTGCAACATCTGGCATGTGCGCGGCCGCGACCGCGACCTGCTGTTCGACACCGGCCTCGGGCATTTCAGCCTGCGCTCCCACGTGCCGCTGGTGACGGAGCGAAAGCTCACTTGCGTCGCCAGCCACACGCATTTCGACCATATCGGCTGCCATCACGAATTCCCCGACCGCTGCGTGCATCGGGCCGAAGCAAAGATCCTCGCAGATCCGCGCAACGAATGGACGGTGGCCGACCGCTACGCCACCGACGAGATGTTCGATGGCATGCCGCAAGGCTGGGAGACGGCGCGCTACAAAATCCTGCCGGCGCCGGCCGACCGCCTACTGGAGAACGGCGATGTTGTCGATCTCGGCGACCGCGCCTTCGAGGTCATCCACACGCCCGGCCATTCGCCCGGCGGCATCGCGCTCTACGAAAACAGGACGGGCATCCTGTTATCCGGCGACATCATCTATGATGGCCCGCTGATCGACGATGTCTACCACTCGGTCGTTGATGACTATGTGGCGACGCTGCTCAACATGCGCGACCTCGACGTCTCGGTCGTGCATGGCGGCCATTTCCCGAGCTTCGGCAAAGTCCGCTACCGACAGCTGATCGAAGAGTATCTCGCGCAAAAGCGCCAGGCCGGCTGCCACCTGCTGCAGCCCAGATAGGCGGCCGCAACCCGATCTGTCACGCCAGATCGAAATGGCGCGGAAACGCCTGATGCAGCAGCATCAGCATGGTCTTGCGCAGCACATCGGATTGGCCCGCCGGCGGGTTGAGGTGATCCCAGAACCATGCGCCATGGACGAGATAGTTGAGGCTTTCAGCCAGCGTGTCCGGGTCGACCTCGGTGTAGCCGCCGCTGCGCTTGATTTCGATCAGCAGATCGCGCGCCTCGGCATTATAGCTGAGATCGCTGGGCAGGCCGATCTCGTTGTAGATCTGCATGCTCTTGCGGTCGCTGGAGAACACTACAAAGACCGAAACCCATTTCGGATGCTGCCGAGCAAACCGCTGCGCGCACTCGACCGCGCCCATCAACCGCTCGACCGGCGACAGGCCGGGCGCCCGTACCAGCGTCGCCCAAAGCTCGTCGTACCGATCGCTGAGATACTGCAGGACGGCGCGAAACAGGTTCTCCTTGCTGCGAAAATGGAACACCACCAGCGCGTTGGAGGAGCCGACATGCTCGGCGATGCGCTGCATGGTGACGCTGGCCAGACCTTCCTCGGCGATGAGGTCGATGGTGGCATCGATGATGCGCTGAACGCTCGCCTCGCCGCGTTCGCGCCGGCGGTCTTTCGGAGCGGCATCGTTCGCCGACCCCCTGCCCTCAGCCATCGCAACCCTGCGTTTCTCCGCTGCCGCGGTTGCCTTGCGTTCTGCCATTCTCATCCGGCCTTTTCGACCTTGCGGCCCGCGTCAGATGTCAAAGCGACGGGCGTGTCCCGGCACTCTCATACCATTGTCCCTGCGCCGTTTCATAGGCGAGAGCCGCCCGGAACACATCGGCGTCGCAATAGGTGCGGCCGACAATCTGGATGCCCGTCGGCACGCCATTCGCCGCCCTGCCCGATGGCATGGAGAGCACCGGACAACGGCTCATCATGTTGAACGGCGTCGTCATCACCCAGCCAAGCGACGGGTTCACCGGCTTGCCGTTGATCTCGACGCTGTCCCTGGTGTGGTCGAACTCCGCTGGCACCGCGGCAAGAGCGTTTGTCGGGCAGATCAGCACATCGTACTTTTCCAGCAGCGGGCCCAATGTCTGGTACATCCTGGCCGCGACCTCCAGGGTTCCAACATAGTCCGTCGCCTTCGACTTGCGCCCATCCTCGGCAAACTTCCGCGCATAGCTGGTCATGTCTTCGCCGTGCTCTTTAAGCAACTGCGACAGCGAGGCGCCGAAGAGATGCTCGAGATAGGCAATGCCGGCCTTGAGCACCTCGTCACCCCAGCCCAGGTCGACTTCTTCGACCGTGGCGCCGAGCGACCGGAACACATCGCATGCGGCAAGCGTGTTCCTGTGCACATCGGCATCCACCTCGAAAGAACCGAGGTCCATCGAGAAACCGATCTTCCAGCCCTTGATCGGCTTGTAGTCGAGCGGCAGCCGCAGCTTCGGGCGCAGCGTCGCGATGTCGAGCGGGCTTGGCCCCGCCATGACGTTCTGCAGCAGGATCGCATCTTTGACGTTCCGCGCCAGCGGTCCGGTATGGCAGTAGAAATCAAGATTGAACGGCGGCTCGTCCGGATTGCGCCCATAGGGCGGCTTGAAGCCGACGAGACCGCAGGCCGACGCCGGAATGCGGATCGATCCGGCAATGTCCGAACCGGTGGCGATCGAGGATGTGCCCGCGGCCAGCGTCGCCGCTGCCCCGCCGGACGAACCGCCCGGCGTGAAATCCGGATTCCACGGATTGCGCGTGACGCCCCATCGTCTCGACCAGGTAACGCCGGCGCAGCTGAACTCGGGCGTCGCCGTGCGGGCATGCACGATGCCGCCTGCCTTGATGACGCGCTCGTTCATCGTTGATGTATGCTCGCCGACGGCGTCTTTCGTCAGCAGCGAGCCATGCGATGTCGGCCTGCCCTTGATGTAGCTTTCATCCTTGATGCCGATGGGCAGGCCTTCGAGCGCGCCGGTCCTGGCGCCCCTGGCGTATTTGGCCTCGGCTTTTCTAGCCAGATCCATGGCCTCGTCGAAATGCGTGAAGGTAAAACAGTTGATCGCTGCCTTGGTCGCCTCGGCGCGTTCGATGGTCGCCTGCATCAGTTCGACGGGCGAAAGCGTCTTCGCTTTGAACTGCCGCA
Organism: Mesorhizobium sp. IMUNJ 23033; assembly: GCF_044778005.1. Taxonomy (NCBI): domain Bacteria; kingdom Pseudomonadati; phylum Pseudomonadota; class Alphaproteobacteria; order Hyphomicrobiales; family Phyllobacteriaceae; genus Mesorhizobium; species Mesorhizobium sp. IMUNJ 23033. Next base: position 136,887 of record NZ_JBJACT010000012.1, on the reverse strand, counting down.
GCGCCTCGCTGGCCGGCATGTAGCAAAGGTCGAGATCGGTCATGGAAGTCTCCTGCGATCCTCGGATCGCCTTTGGGCTTGATGGTCGAGAAATGGCCGCGCCGCGTGTCGCGGCGCGGGGAAACTGGGGTCAGCTATTTCTGCAGATCGGTCCAGATTTTCGTGTAGAGCGCCTGCACATCCGGCGAGCAGGTCGGCATGAACTTGCCCTTGGCGGCGAATTCCGCCGGAACATCCACCTCCGGCGCGCCCTTCATGTCGGCCGGCATAAAGGCTTCCGACCCCTTGATGCCGTTGGCGTAGCGGGCGAAGGCCGAAATCAAGGCGGCGTTCTCAGGATCCATGATGAAGTTCTGGAACAGTTTTGCGTTCTCGACATTCTTGGCGTCCTTGAGGACCGCGACATTGTCCATCCAGATTGGATAGCCTTCCTTCGGATAGCCGTAGACGATCTTGTCGTTCTGTAGCCGCTGGCGCAGCGAAATGCCGTTCCAGTTGACGCCGGCCGCGATGTCGCCCTTGCCCAGCCCGTCGACCGCGCCGTAGTCGAACGAGAGCCATTTCGCCTTCGCCTCGACCAGTTTGTCGCGCACCTTCTTCAGCACCTGCTTGTCGTCGGTGCAGTACTCGCCTCCTTCATAGGAAATGGCGAGGTACATGATGTCGCCCATTTCGGGCACGACGTTGATCTTGCCGACCAGCTCGGCCGGCGGATCGAGGAAGATGGCGGACGTGTTCACGTCGCCGGAATAGACGGATTTGTTCACCGACATGCCGGTTGTACCCCACTGCCACGGCACGGTGTATTTGCGGCCCGGGTCGAACGGGACGTCGACCCACTTCGGATCGACGTTCTTGAAATTCTCCATTGTTTTGGGATCGGTCTCCAGCAACAGCCCTTCGCTGATCCAGATCGGAACGACGCTGGCAGAAGGCACGACAATGTCGAAGCCGGCGCCGCCCTGGCGGATCTTGGCAAGTGCTGTGTCGTTGGAATCGAAATCGGTGACGGTGACCTTGACCTTGTAGGTCGCCTCGAATTTCTTGATCAGGTCGGGGCTGGTGTAGTTGCCCCAATTGTAGATGTTGAGCTCGCCGTCGGCGCGGGCCGCGCTGGTGACAGTCAGCAGCGACAGCCCGACGGCCGTCGCGGTCAGTTTCCAGTTCATGCTTCTTGCTCCCATTGTTGGGACCGGCGGCAATGCGGGCCTCAGGTCCGTTTCCTGCTAACGAAAAAGAAAGCCGTGACGATGCCGATCGACAGCGCCAGGAAGGCCGTCGAGATCGCGTTGATCTCGGGTGTAACGCCGCGGCGGATCTGGCCGAGCATGAAGGTCGGCAGCGTGTCCTGGCCGCCCGATTTGACGAACTCGGTGATGACCACGTCGTCCAGCGAGACGACGAAGGCGAGCATCAGCCCTGCCAGAATGCCCGGCCAAAGCAGCGGCAAGGTCACGTGCCGGAAGGTCTTCCATTTCGTCGCATAGAGATCGGCGGCCGCCGTCTCGAGCGACAGATCCATGCTTTCGAGCCGCGCCCGGATCGGCAGATAGGCGAACGGCACGCAGAGGGCGGTGTGGGCCAAGATCAGGTAGCCGAGGCCCGAATAGCCGGTCCAGATCTTGATGCGTGAGAACACGATCAGCAGCGCCACCGCGGTGACGATCTCCGGCACCATCAGCGGCTGGTTGATGAAGGCGTATTTGAACGTCAGTCCCCGGTATGGCTTGGTCCGGGTCGTCGCCAGCGCCGCCATCGTTGCCGAGATCGTCGCCAGAATTGCGGCGACAGCGGCGATCTGGAACGAGCGGATCGAGGATTCGATCACCAGCGAATTGTTCCAGGCGGCATGGAACCAGCGCAGCGAAAAGCCCTTCCAGATCGCGAGCGACTCGTTGTCGTTGAAGGCGTAGACCACCAGCGTGGCGATCGGCAGATAGAGTAGGAAGAAACACATCATCGCCATGGAGGCGAAGCCTGTCTGCCGCCGGACGTCGAAGCGGTCAGCCATGACTGCCATCCGATCTGGTTGTGTTGCGGACGTAGAAGCAGCGCGACCATCACGATCGCCATCAGCGCGATCGACAGCGCCGCGCCGAGCGGCCAGTTCCGCCCCTGGCCGAATTGCAGCTCGATCAGATTGCCGATCATCAGATTGGTGCCGCCGCCCAAGACACGCGGCGTTACATAGGCGCCGAGCGAAGGAATGAAGACGAGGATCGAGCCGGCGACGATGCCCGGCGTGACCAGCGGGATGATAATGCGCCGCAGCACCTGCAGTCGCGTCGCATAGAGGTCGTAGCCCGCCTCGACCAGGCGGAAGTCGATCTTCTCCATGCTGGCATAGAGCGGCAGCACCATCAGCGGCAGGAACACATAGACCATGCCGGCGAGTACGGCGAAGTTGGTGTACATGAGCTGGACGGGGTGATCGGTGATGCCAAGCGCTTGCAGCACCCAATTGACGATGCCGTCATTGCGCAGCACCTCCTGCATGGCGAAGGTGCGGATCAGAAGGTTCGTCCAGAACGGGATGGTGATCAGGAACAGCCAGATATCGCGGCGGTGTTCGGGCCGCGTCGCGATGAAATAGGCTGTCGGAAAGCCGAAGATCAGGGTCAGGATCGTGGTCATCGCCGATAGCGACACCGAGCGCCAGAAGATCGACAAATGCGCGCTGGCAAGCGACAACGTGTCGTCGAAAACGTCACGCTCGAGCAGCACGCTTACCCAGGCGTCGGTCGAGAACTGCCACTTCACATCGCCGTAATTGCCGGGCGTGAGGAAGGAATAGACGACCGCGGTCAGCAGCGGCCCAAGCGCCGCGAGGAAGACGATCAGCAGCGCCGGGGCTGAAAGCAGCCAGCGCGATCGGATATCGTCGCGCTCGGCCTTGTTGGCGATCTCTTTCGCGCTCGCCATCGGCCCTAATCCTTCAACAGCTGCGCGGCTTCATCGCCGATCGAAATGCCGACCTTGTCGCCGGCTTCAAAGCCGCAACTGGCGCAGCGCGAATTCTGCTGACGCACGATGAAAGCCTCGCCGCCGTCCAGCCGGACATGGATATGCGTGTCGGTGCCGAAATAGACGACGGTCTCGATCGTGCCGGCCAGATCGCCGGTGCTCTTGACCAGCCTGGCATGCTCGGGCCGCACCATCAGCGTCGCCGTGCTGCCCGGCTGAAAGTCTTTGGCAGCGGTTGCGCAGATCCTCGCGCCCGAACTCAAGACGATCCGCGCATGGCCGTTCCCTGCACTCTCGATCGTGCCGGTCAAAAAATTCGTCTCGCCGATGAAGTCGGCGACGAAACGCTCGGCCGGGCGGTCGTAGACATCCCATGGCGTGCCGACCTGCAGGATGTTGCCCGACGACATCACGGCGATGCGGTCAGACATTGTCAGCGCTTCTTCCTGGTCATGGGTGACGAAGATGAAGGTGATGCCGGTCTCGTGCTGCAGCCGCTTCAACTCGATCTGCATTTCCTTGCGCAGCTTGTAGTCGAGCGCCGAGAGCGGCTCGTCGAGCAGCAGCACTTTGGGCTGCGGTGCGAGTGCCCGCGCCAGCGCCACGCGCTGCTGCTGGCCACCTGAGATCTGGCTGGTGCGGCGATTCCTCTGCTCCTGCATGTGGACGAGCTTGAGCATCGCATCGACACGGGCAGCGATCTCGGCCTTCGGCTTGCTGAGCATCTTGAGGCCGAAGCCGATGTTCTCGGCGACCGTCATGTGCGGGAACAAAGCGTAGGACTGGAACATGGTGTTGACCGGCCGCTTGAATGGCGGCAGCGGCGCGATGTCCCGGCCATGCAGCAGGATCTCGCCATCGGTCGGATAGTCGAAGCCGGCGATCAGCCGCAGAAGCGTGGTCTTTCCGCAGCCGGACGGGCCAAGCAAGGTGAAGAATTCATTCTCGCGGATCGAGACCGAGACGTTGTCGAGCGCTTTGACCGCGTCCTGGCCGGCTCCCTGAAAAATCCTGCTGACGCCCTTCGCCTCAACGGCGGGCCGGATGGCTGTCAAGATGTTCCCCTTTTTTGGTGGCCATTCACCGGCGACCCAGCTGACCAACTCAATTCTCGCCATCAGGGATAACTATGACTAAACATACAGTCAATATCTTTTTGAGCGAGAGTCTGTCAGGCGACCGTTGACGATGCGGATCAGTGGGCGAGCAACCATTGGCGCGCCTTGTAAGCACGCTTCCCCGAAAGGCGCTTGTGAGGCCGGGCTTTGGTGCTAGACGCTATGTCTGGATCTCGGCCGGTCAAAGCCCTGTCGCGGCCGCTTCGGAAATGAGAACAGGCGATGGCACGAAAAATTCTGAAGAGAACCGTCGATGCGATCAATGCAAGCAGCTTCGTCGGCAAGGCGAAATCCATTCGCGACAAATTATCCTATCGAATATACCAGGCCAAGGGAGCGAGCCGTGGGCGGGAATTCTCGCGCCATTTGCAAAAATCCGGATTGTCCAGGGTTTGCTTTACCATCGCCTTCAACACGCCTTGGGTCATCGATGCCTTGACCAGGGCATGGCAGATCCATTCGCCGGGATTGTCGCTCGTGGTCGTCGACAATTCGTCCAGCGATGCGGCGAGAAAATCGATTGAACGCATCTGCTCGGCAAGAGGCGTACCTTACCTCGGCTTGCCCAACCGTCGTGAGCGCCATTGGTCGCGCTCGCATGGGACGGCTCTGACCTGGGTGTTTGACAACATCGTCAGGCACCTTCGGCCGGAATTCTTTGGATACATCGATCACGATTGCTTCCCGGTCGCACCCTTCGATATTCCCGCGCGGATGGAAGGAAAGGTCGTTTATGGTCTCAAGCTGCCTGCCAACGAGAACTTTCGTTACAAGCCAACTGTAGACGATCCCAAATGGCATCTTTGGGGAGGGTTTTGCTTCTTCCGCTTCGCGGCCATCGAGGGACTGGATCTGGATTTCGGGCCGCGCATGGAGCTCGGCCTGGACACCGGCGGCGGCAACTGGCTGCAGCTCTATTCGCGTCTGGCGGAAGCAGACATTTCAGCCGCAGTCGAAGAACCCGCTGCTGTCGTGCTGGCTGGCGAACGCAGTGAGCATCATCAGATGTTTGACGCCGCTTTCTTTCATGTCGGAGGCTCCTCCTACGCCGACCAAAAAACCCGTCATCACCGCACCGCGCAGCATCGCGAACTGTTGCGCGACTATGTTTGGGAAACCTACCTCGGCGGCGCCCAGAACCGGATTGCCAGCGATTCCTGATCCGGTATCGACTGCCACGGATGAACGGCGCCTCTGGATTTTCGAGACCTGCAACATTACAGACGCAAAAATGCAAGAGTTCCCATCCGACAAGGTCTTTGTCCGCGTATGCCACGTCAAACAAGGCTACGAGGACCGGGAGCGTCATATCCTGAAAGAGTTTGGCCGGCGCGGCGTGCCAGTCCATTTCTTTCTCGATTGGGACATCGCGGATATCACGAAGGAAACCAGGGCATCCTTTGTTGGATCGGACAAATTGCGGCCGTCCGAAGTCTCGCTTGCCCTGAAGCAGGTCGGCATATGGCGGGAGTTTCTCGAAACGGACAAGCCGTTTTGCCTGGTGTTCGAGGACGATGTGTTCCTTGACGCCGACTTCGTCGGCAAACTGGGCGAGTGCATTGCCGAGTTCGGCAGTCCGGACCGGAAGGCTGTCGTCTATCTCGGCAGCGGCAGCAATTATTATGTGCCTCGATGGAAATTGCGGAAGGGCCAGAGACTCTATCCGGGGCTCCATGCGCGCTGCGCCGATTCATACCTGATCACGCGCCCGGTCGCCAAAGCCAGGCTCGATTGGTTGGCCGAGCACAGACTGTCAAAGCCGATCGACCATCAGATTGAACATATCGATGAGAAGCTGGGCATAGAAATGCTCTGGTTCGAGCGGCCGATTGTTGAACAGGGAAGCCAGAACGGCGCATTCCAAAGCTCAGTCGCGGGCTCGGCTCGTCACTTGTGGCTGAAACGGATCAGCTGGAGTTGGAAAAAAGCCAGCCGGCGCTTCTTCGGTCACAACGCGCGCGGCGAGAGCAATTCCAGGATAAGTGCGTAGCGGTTTCCGTTTGTTTTTGGGAGATTCCCTTTGTCGAAACTATCCAACTGGTTGCGCGAGCATCGCATCCTCGGAGCAAGGCATCCGTTGGCAGCGAACGTAACTGTTGGTCACCACACCTATGGGATAACGAAGCACACGGTCTCCATGCAGTCCACAGAGGCACCCTTGAATGTTGGCTCCTTTTGCTCGATCGCCGGCCAGGTCATCATCATGTGCTCCGGCAATCATTCGATGGACTGCGCGACATCGTTTCCGGTCCACATGCAGCTGCTGAAAAAGCCCTCGCCGGTCGACAATGGCGGAAGGCGGGCCGGCGTGAACATTGGCAACGACGTCTGGGTCGGTTTCAGAGCGACGATATTGCCCGGCGTAAGCATCGGCCATGGTGTCGTCGTCGGCGCCGGCGCAGTGGTCACCAGGGATGTGCCACCCTATGCAGTTGTCGCTGGGAACCCGGCGAGAATTATCCGATTCCGCTTCGCCGACGAGATTATCTCAAAATTGCTCGCAATCCGCTGGTGGGATTGGGATGACAGCAAGATCAAACAAGAGGCCGATGCGCTAACCGGCCCGATAGAAATCTTTGTTGCCAAGCATTTTCGGACTGCGCCTTGATAACAACCCTCCTGTTTCTTGACCACTTGGCGAGCTTTGGCCAAGAGCCTCTCGGGCTTGTGGTAACTGAAAGCAGCCAGTATGTGCGGCTCCGGCGGGGTATCAGACATGTTTGGTTTTAGAAAAAAGCGGCCCGAGCTTGCTCCCATGGAACAGGCTTTGTTGCGCACTCCGGCGAGACATAAGCTCGAGTCGATAATTTTAAGCTCGGACGACGAGGCTTGGCAGCCAACGCGACGCCTGGTTGATCTAGCCATTAGGGCGGCCAGTCGCGCTGCCGATATTTCTTTTCCCGATCTGGACAGCAGAAAAGCCAAGGAGCGGCGCTGGTACTGCACCTGGCCAGGAGAACCTACCGGCTTCTCGCCGCGTTGGTGGCAGACCTGGAAGCTTTGAATGTTATCGAGATTGGAACCTGGACGGGCATGGGAACGCTGTCGATCGCCTCGGCGCTTCCACCAGGCGGCAGGGTTGTTACTTTCGACATCGTGCCATGGAATAGCCTTAAGCGATCCTGGTTTCGCCAGGCTGATTTCGCAGATGGGCGCATAGTTCAGCATCTGGCTGACGTTACAACGCCCGAGGGAATGGAGCCCTATCGAAGCCTTTTTGCAGAGGCCGATTTCATTTTTATAGATGCCCCGAAAGACGGCGTCACCGAACAGAATTTCATCGACACTTTGGGTGCTCTAACCTTGCCCAAGAACCCGATCGTCATGTTCGACGACACCCGCGTCCTGAACATGATCCACATATGGCGCCAGTTGAAGCGCCCGAAGCTGGACATAACGTCGTTTGGGCACTGGAGCGGGACCGGTCTGGTGGACTGGAATGGCAAAGCGGGCACCAAGAAAAGTCCTGCCGGCGAATAAGGCGCGGGCGCAGCGTCTTTCGTCACAATGCTTCCTGCAGCGTGCCCTGCGCCGCCCGCCGCCTATCCGGCGTCAATGATCACCGCGTTGGCGAACCTACAGCGCCTTCTGCGGACAGGGCATGCCGGCGGCATCGCCGCAGCGCGAGGCAGTGGGCTGAGGCCGGATGCTCATTTCTTCGGACTGGCGCACCAGTTCGGAAAAGACGAGCGCAAAGCTTCCCAGCATCAGGAAGACGATGATCATTCGGGTAACCGGCAATAGACAGGTCTCGACTGCTGGCCCCACGCCGCCCATCCACTGCCGGCTAACATGATCGATCCGGCTTTACGAGAGCTTAAGTTCCGTCTTAACCATCACATTCCCTTGTTCCGCGACACGAAGCGCGAGCGGTCATGTCCACGGTGCCGCATCGAGGCCCGGCCTCCCTTTGCAGATGCGGGTGGCCCATGCTACCCCGGCACAGGCGCGGCCCGGCAGACCGGTCGCGGCCAATCGGTCGTCGCCAATCGGTCTTCATCGGGGAACCATGAGCAAAGCCGCCAGCCGTCTCGCCTTCGTTTCCTCCGACACGGCCGACGCCAAGGCGGCGCTGGAAAACCTGTCGGCGCGCTATGGCCAGACTTCGGTCGAAGACGCCGAGATTGTCGTCGCGCTCGGCGGCGACGGCTTCCTGCTGCAGACCCTGCGCGACACGATGAGCACGGGAAAGAAGGTCTACGGCATGAACCGTGGCACCATCGGCTTCCTGATGAACGAATACCGCGCCGGCGGCCTCGTCGAGCGCATCGCGGCGGCCGTCGCCGAGACGATCCGTCCGCTGGAGATGCTGGCGCTCACGCATGCGGGCGAAACGGTTTCGGCTCTCGCCATCAACGAGGTCGCGCTGTGGCGGCAATCCTACCAGACGGCTAAGATCCGCATCACTGTCGACGAACAAATTCGGCTGGAGGAATTGAACTGCGACGGCGTCATGATCGCGACGCCTGCCGGCTCGACCGCCTACAATCTATCCGCGCACGGACCGATCCTGCCGCTCGATGCGCCGCTGCTGGCGCTGACCCCGGTCAGCCCGTTCCGCCCGCGCCGCTGGCGTGGTGCGCTGCTCTCCAACAAGGCGACGGTTCGCTTCGACATTCTGGAGCCGGAAAAGCGGCCGGTGAACGCCGCCGCCGACCATACCGAGGTGAAGGCGGTGGCCTCGGTCACGGTGCGGGAATCGCCGACGGCGACAGCAACATTGCTGTTCGATCCCAATCATTCGTGGAACGAACGCATCCTGGCGGAACAATTCCGCTATTGAGCCGGCGCAACGACCGGACCTCGATTAAGCATCGCGATTAAGGTTACGTCTTCACAATCGTAGCATTCCGGCCCGTTTCTGTTGACAAATCGCGGGCTTGCGCCTAATCGCATTACCGATCTTGCAGGCGCGCAGCGCTTGCCGCGACGGATGCCGTTGCGCTTCCCCGAACCAGCCAAAGACATCAAGACTTGTCCTCAGACACACAGACCGCTCAAGAAGCGTTGACTTTTTCGGACCTCGGCCTGTCGCCGAAGGTCCTTTCCGCAGTCACCGATGCCGGCTACACGCTGCCGACTCCGATCCAGGCCGGCGCCATTCCGCACGCCTTGCTCGGCAAGGATATTTTGGGCATCGCCCAGACCGGCACCGGCAAGACGGCATCCTTCGTGTTGCCGATGCTGACCCGGCTTGAAAAAGGCCGCGCCCGCGCCCGCATGCCGCGCACGCTGATCCTCGAACCAACGCGCGAACTCGCCGCGCAGGTGGAGGAGAATTTCATCAGATACGGCAAGAACCATAAGCTCAACATCGCGCTCTTGATCGGCGGCGTCTCCTTCGACGAGCAGGACAAGAAGCTGGAGCGCGGCGCCGACGTGCTGATCGCGACGCCCGGACGCCTGCTCGACCACCGCGAGCGCGGCAAGCTCTTGCTCAACGGCGTCGAGATCCTCGTCATCGACGAGGCCGACCGCATGCTCGACATGGGCTTCATCCCCGACATCGAGCGCATCTGCGAGATGATCCCGTTCACTCGGCAGACGCTGTTCTTCTCGGCGACGATGCCGCCCGAGATCACCAAGCTCACCGAAAAATTCCTGCACGCACCGGTGCGCGTCGAGGTTTCCAAGGCCGCCTCCACCGCCACCAGCATCATCCAGCGCCTGGTCAAGTCAGGCTCAAAGCCCTGGGACAAGCGCGAGACGCTGCGCAATTTGATGAAGGCCGAAGATGCCGAGTTGAAGAACGCCATCATCTTCTGCAACCGCAAGGTCGAGGTGTCGGAACTGTTCCGCTCGCTGCTGAAGTATGATTTCGACGCCGGCGCCCTGCATGGCGATATGGACCAGCGCGCGCGCATGCAGATGCTGGCCAATTTCCGTGACGGCAAGCTGCGCTACCTCGTCGCTTCGGACGTCGCCGCGCGCGGCCTCGACATCCCCGATGTCAGCCATGTCTTCAACTACGACGTGCCGATCCATGCCGAGGACTATGTCCACCGTATCGGCCGCACCGGCCGCGCCGGGCGCTCGGGCAAATCCTTCACCATCGCCACCAAGTCGGACACCAAATACATCGACGCCATCGAGCGCCTGATCGGCAACAAGATCGAGTGGCATGACGGCGACCTGTCGACGGTCGTCGCCAGCGAGGGCGAGGACGAAGCACCGCGCCGTGGCCGTGGCGCCCCGCGCCGCGCCGGCCGCAAGGACGACGACCGCAAGGAAAAGGGCGAGCGCAGGCCGCGCGAACGTCACGCCAAGCCCAGCGAAGCAGCGCCGCCGGAAGCGGCGCACGATGAACAGCCAGTCGCGGCCGAGGCCACGGTTGCCGACATCGGCGAGCGCCGGGCGCGCAAGGAAGCGATCCGTTCGGAAAACACCGAGCGCAAGGCCGACCGCAACGAGCAGCGTACGCCGGAGCGTGGCGATTCGAGGCCGCAGCGCGACAACCGCCCTGCCCGCCACCGCCAGGAAGACAATGACGCCACCGTCGGCTTCGGCGACGACATGCCCGCCTTCATGCGGATCGTCGCCAAGGTCTGATCGTCCAGGTTCGATCCACAAACAAAAACGGCCCCTTGCGGGGCCGTTTTCATGTACAGCGTTATATGGCTCAGGTGAGCGGCGAGAGCTGGATCTCGACGCGCCGGTTCTGGGCACGGCCGGCCGATGTCGCGTTGGACGCGATCGGGCGGGTCTTGCCGAAGCCGGTGACGGCGAAGCGGCGCGAATCGACGCCCTGGCCGGACAGATAGTTGGCGACCGCCAGCGCGCGGCGCTGCGACAGATCGAAATTGTGTTCGTCGCCGCCGGTCGAATCGGTGTGGCCGAAAACGTCGACCGTGGTCTGGCGGAACTTGTTCAGCACCAGCGCCACCGAATTCAGCACCTGATAGAAGCCCGGCTTCACCGCGTCCTGATCAACGTTGAAGGTGATGTCGGACGGCATGTTTAGGATGATCTGGTCGCCGGTGCGCGTGACGCTGACGCCGGTGCCCTGGAGCTGGCGGCGCAGTTCCGCCTCGTTCTGGTCCATGGTGGCGCCGATGGCGCCGCCGGCAAGCGCACCGATGCCGGCGCCGATCAGCGCGTTGCGGCGGTCGTTGCCGCCGGCAAGCAGGCCGATTCCCGCACCGGCCAGCGCGCCAAGGCCGGCGCCGGCTGCCGTGTTGGAGACCTTCTGCTCCCCGGTGTACGGATCGGTTGTGGTGCAAGCGCTCACGAGCACAGCCGTCGCCACGACGACGAGCACAGTCTTTTTCATAAGATCGTCCCTCTTCAAACCGCAGCCGTTGCAGCCGCGCATATAAGCCCTTCCCCGGGACTTGTAGCATGAAATACGGCGAAAAACGGAACGGGGAAAGTGCCGATCAAGGCTTTTCCAGGTTCAATTGCACGCCGCCGCGCCAAGCTGTTCGAGACCGTTTACCAGAGGTTCCTGCCGTCGATGACGACCACCTCGACCTTGTCGAGGTCGAACTCGTCGAACAGGCGCGAATTCACGCTGATCTTCGGATTGTCGAAATCCGGCTCGCCGCTCGACCAGTCCGGCGTTTCGGTGAAGGTGCCGCAACCGCATGTGGCGCAAAATCCGTGCTTTATGGTTTTTGACCCCCAGCGGTAGAAAGAAACGTTTTCAGGCGGGCTGGTGAGCTTGAATTGCGAGGGAACGTAGTAGGCCCAGAGCGAGCCACGCTTCGAGCAGAAGGAGCATGTGCATTGCGTCACGGTCTCAGGCGTTTGCGAAACCTCGAATGTCGTCGCCTTGCAGTGGCAGCTTCCCTTGATGGTCATGAACGAGTTCCTCTCCGTTGCCCGCCCCCCGCGGCAAAAGGCAACATAAAGAAGCGCTCCTGACAACCGCCTGTCGGCAGGCTTGCATACCTGCCGCACCCAAGCCAAATCTCGAAGTCCTCGCGCCGACCCCGGGGCGCGACTGCCTTAGTATGAGCGTGGCGGCACGAACAGGCAGATCGTCTTGCCTGCGTCGAGCCCGGCCTGGTGCGCACACCAGTGGAAATCGCCGTCAGGGCTGTCCTTGACGCGCTTGTCGCTCATCGGAACAATCTCACCCGTGCCGGCGATCACGTAGCCCTCGGGCCTTTCCAACACTTCGCCCGTATGCGTGGTACGGCAATCGTAGTTGGCACAGCAGGCGAACGGATAGCTCCAGCCCTGCGGCAGCGTCGCGGTGGGCTTGGCATCGTGCGCGAAAGCAGGCGCCGTCAGCACTGCCATCGCGGCGGTTGCGAACAGGGAACACAGAAGTCGGCCAGCCGGTTGAACGGCAGCGGCCGATCGAATTGTGGCAGCAGACATGGAAATGTTCCTTTCAAACGAGCCCCAAGCGTTTCGCTTGCCCGTTCCCAGAACGTGTCTTCCCAGTGGCCGGATCGTCAGGTCGCAGATATGCCGCGTCCGGCCATAAATGCTTTTGGTCTCTCAGCCCGAATGCTGGGCTGATTCCTTGGTCGGCGCAAGGAATTGCTGAGCGCACAGTGCCGCAGCCCAGCGCCGACATCTGCCATACGAAATGGTGCGCCGGCTTGGTTAACGAGCGGTTAACGCAGCCTGCGGCCAAGGATTGCTCAACGAAATACGCAGCCGCTGGTTCCACCTACCCGCCGGCGGAAGCTCAGTTCACATGCTCCTTATACTGCGGCAGGTCGTCGGTGACTGTGAACCATTTCGCCTTGGAATCGACGAAGATGTGGGCCGTCGGGCGGATGCTCGGATCGTCCACCAGAGTTCCCATGGCGACATGGACGTACGCGCCTTCGCGCACCACCGAATAGAGCAGCGAGCCGCACTGCCCGCAATGTGCATCGTGGCCGCTCTCCTCGCCGAAGATCAGCAGCCTGTCACCGCCTGCAGTCAGGCGGAACTTCTCGCGCTCGATGCCGGCGAAAGGCTTGAAGGCCGAGCCTGTGGTGCGCCGGCAGTTCGAGCAATGGCAGTTCGCCGCATAGACGAATTCATCCGCCACCTCGTAGTGAACGGCGCCGCAAAAGCATTTTCCGGCAAGTGTGCGAGTCACCGGCTCCTCCCTCTCTAAGGCGCTCAGGGTGTGTTTAGATTCAGGTCAGGTCGAGTCGAAAATGGTGGGATTCCGAGAACCGGAGCGGAGCGGACATTCAGGTCCGTGAGCACCGGAAGCGCAGGAAACCGCCATTTGCAGGCCGGCCTCACCTGAATATGAACATACCCTAGTCGAGGTCCGCCACCGCTTCGCCGGCCCCGCCCTCGATGCGCTGCGACAGCGAGGCCTCCATGAAATCGTCGAGATCGCCGTCGAGCACGCTCGACGGGCTGGTGCTCTCGACGCCGGTGCGCAAATCCTTCACCAGCTGGTAGGGCTGCAGCACATAGGAGCGAATCTGGTGGCCCCAGCCGATGTCGCTCTTCGACGCCTCGGTGGCGTTCGCCACCGCTTCGCGCTTCTTCAGCTCTTCCTCGTAGAGGCGCGAGCGCAGCATCTCCCAGGCCTTGGCCTTGTTCTTGTGCTGCGAGCGCTCGGCCTGGCAGGCAACCGCGATGCCGGTAGCGATATGGGTGATGCGGACCGCGGAATCGGTGGTGTTGACGTGCTGGCCACCGGAGCCGGACGAGCGATAGGTGTCGATGCGGACATCGGATTCCGAAACGTCGATCTCGATCGTGTCGTCGATGACCGGATAGACCCAGACGCTGGCGAAGGAGGTGTGGCGGCGCGCATTGCTGTCATAAGGCGAAATGCGCACTAGGCGGTGGACGCCGGATTCCGTCTTCATCCAGCCATAGGCGTTGTGGCCTTTGATCAGCAGCGTGGCGGACTTGATGCCGGCCTCTTCGCCGTCGTGCACTTCCAGCACTTCGACCTTGAAGCGGCGCCGTTCCGCCCAGCGCGTGTACATGCGCAAAAGCATCGAGGCCCAGTCCTGGCTCTCGGTGCCGCCGGCGCCGGCATGGATTTCGAGATAGGTGTCGTTGGCGTCCGCCTCGCCCGACAGCAGCGTCTCGACCTGGCGGGCCTTCGCCTCGCCTTGCATCGAGCGCAATGACGCTTCGGCCTCGGCGATGACGCCCTCGTCGCCCTCTTCCTCGCCAAGCTCGATCAGCCCGATATTGTCTTCCAGCGCCTGGGTCAGGCCCTTGACCGCAGCGATGCCCTCCTCGAGGCCCTGGCGTTCCCGCATCAGCTTCTGCGCTTCCAGCGGCTCGTTCCAGAGGCTGGAATCCTCTGCCCGCACATTCAGGTACTCAAGCCGCTTTATGGCCTGGTCCCAGTCAAAGATGCCTCCTCAGCAGGGTTATCGCCTGCCTGATCTCGTCGACAATATTCTGCGTTTCCGCGCGCATGCTGGCTGTTCGATCCTGTTGCTGAAAATGGGCGCTTGGTCGGCGCGATACATAGGGACGGCACCGCCGCCTGTAAAGCGAAATGGGCCGGCTAAACATGATCCCGAAAAGTGGAAACCGGTTTTCGGATAAGATCATGGTCAAGCCAAAGGAGGCCGGCCCCAAGCTCTGCTTGCTATTCGTCAGTAAAGGCCGCCGCCGCCCGACTGGATGGCCTGCGTGGCTTGCGGCGACAGCGCGCCGCCGGCGCCGTTGGAACCGTCGGCACCCATGCCGATCACCCAATAACTGTCGGCCGGACCGGTGCCGGGCTTGAAGGCTTCGATGATGGTGCCCGCCTCGCCTTCGCCTGCCTTCATGCCGGTCTTGCGGTTAATGGCGATCAGCTTCATGCCTTCCGGAACCTGGAAGTCGACATTGGGCGTGCCGTCAAGCGCCACGCGCATGAAGTCCTTGAAGATCGGCGCCGCCAGACCGCCACCGGTCGCGCCTTTGCCAAGCCCGCGTGGCGTGTCGTAGCCCATATAGAGGCCGACAACGAGGTTCGGCGTATAGCCGATGAACCAGGCGTCCTTCTCGTCATTCGTCGTGCCGGTCTTGCCGGCGATATGACGGCCGAGTTCTGCGATGGTGGCGCCGGTGCCGCGCTGCACGACGCCTTCCATCATCGAGGTGATCTGATAGGCGGTCATAGGATCGAGCACCTGCTCGGCATTGTCGACCAGTTCCGGCTCGGGCTGGTTCTTCCATTCGTTGGCGTTGCAGCCTTCGCAGCCGCGCTCGTCCTGCTTGAACACGGTCTTGCCGTAGCGGTCCTGGATGCGGTCAATGAGCGAGGGTTTGATCGACTTGCCGCCATTGGCCATGATCGAATAGGCCGACACCATGCGCATCACCGTCGTCTCGCCGGAGCCCAGCGCCATCGGCAGATACGCCGCCAGATGGTCATAAACACCGAAGCGCTCGGCATATTCCACGACCAGCTTCATGCCCATGTCGTTGGCAAGCCGCACCGTCATCAGGTTGCGTGATTTTTCGATGCCGGAACGCAAGGTCGCCGGACCGGCCGCGGTGCCGTCATAGTTCTTCGGCGTCCATGTCGTGTTGCCACTCTGGATGGTGATCGGACCGTCCATGATCACCGAGGCCGGCGTGTAGCCATTGTCGAGCGCCGCCGAATAGACGATCGGCTTGAACGAGGAGCCCGGCTGGCGCATCGCCTGCGTCGCGCGGTTGAATTCCGACTGCGCATAGGAGAAGCCACCGACCATGGCCAGCACGCGGCCGGTGTGCGGATCCATGGCGACCAGGCCACCTTCCACTTCCGGAACCTGGCGCAGGCTGTAGGCGCTGTCGGAACCTTCGTTCTTCTGCACGTAGATGACGTCGCCGGGCTTGAGCACATCGGCCGGCGACTTGGCCTTGACCGTCTTGCCGTCGACCACATGGCGCATGGCAAAGCCCATGTCTTCCTTGCTGACCGTGCCTTCGACGCGCTCCTTGACGATGTCGCCGGAAACCTGGCGGGCCGGTTGCAGGCCGATGGTGAGGCCGGTCTCGGAACTGTCGAGCACGACGGCCAAGGACCATTCCGGCACGTCTTCCAGCCCCTTGACGCTGCCGAGCGGCACGCCCCAGTCGCCGGAGA
This sequence comes from Mesorhizobium sp. IMUNJ 23033, assembly GCF_044778005.1. Classification (NCBI taxonomy): domain Bacteria; kingdom Pseudomonadati; phylum Pseudomonadota; class Alphaproteobacteria; order Hyphomicrobiales; family Phyllobacteriaceae; genus Mesorhizobium; species Mesorhizobium sp. IMUNJ 23033. The sequence goes on along the minus strand of NZ_JBJACT010000012.1, from coordinate 120,813 downwards.
CGTCGATATTCTTCACCGGCCCGCGATAGCCGCGCAGCGTGTCGTATTTCAGCAACCCGTTCTGCATCGCCTTGCGGGCGATTAGCTGGATCTTCGGATCGAGCGTCGTGCGGACGGACAGACCGCCTTCGTAGAGCGCATTCTCGCCGTAGCGGGAAATGATCTGGCGGCGCACTTCCTCGGTAAAGTATTCGCCGGCGAACAGATAGGTGCCGTTGCGGCGCGGCGTGACACCGAGCGGCTCGGCCTTGGCCTTGTCGCCCTCTTCGCGCGTCACATAGCCGTTCTCGACCATCTGGTCGATGACCCAGTTGCGGCGCTCTAGCGCACGGTCGGCGTGCTTGAAGGGATGGTAGTTGTTGGGGCCCTTCGGCAGCGAGGCCAGATAGGCCGCTTCCGCCACGGTCAACTCATTCACCGATTTGTCGAAATAGGTGAGCGCGGCACCGGCAACGCCATAGGCGCCGAAGCCGAAAAAGATCTCGTTGAGATAGAGCTCGAGAATGCGATCCTTCGAATAGGCCTGCTCGATGCGAAAGGCCAAGATCATCTCCTTGATCTTGCGCTCGTAGGTCTGGTCCGAGGTGAGCAGGAAGTTCTTCGCCACCTGCTGGGTGATCGTCGAGGCACCGACCTGGCGCCTGCCCGAGCCGGCATTCTGCAAATTGACGATGATCGCGCGGCCAAGTCCGGTCACGTCGATACCCGGATGGTTGTAGAAATTCTTGTCCTCGGCCGACAGGAAAGCCGCCTTGACGCGATCCGGAACCGCCTGGATCGGCAGATAGAGGCGCCGTTCGCGTGCATATTCGGCCATCAGCGATCCGTCGGACGCATGGATGCGCGTCGTCACCGGCGGCTCGTATTTGGCCAGCACTTCGTAGTCGGGCAGGTCCTTCGACAGATGGCCGATATAGATCGCCACGCCCGCGGCCACCAGAAGGGCCAGCGTCGTGCCGATGCCAAAGAAATAGCCGATGAGACGAATCATGCCCGCTCCAGTCCGTGGTCCGGGAATTTCCTAAACGAAGCCGCCTTCCGCGCAAGCTTCCGGGACGGTCCCAATCCGCAATGGAAAACCCATGTCGCCATCATGTGGACAAAATACGGCAACGCTGGGACTTCGGCTTCCCGTGCGGGAAATAATAGCGCCGGGTGTTGTCGTCGCGCAACGCTGCCTCTGGTTGCAGGCGGCAGCGGTCATATCAGCCTCCAGCTCCCGTCCCCATCTTGGCCGAAGCGAACAGCGCGACGGCGTTGGTAATGCTCTGCGCCGCCTTGCTGCGCCAATCGGCATCCAGCAATTGCGCCTCGTCCTTGGCGTTCGACAGATAGCCGAGCTCGACAAGCACCGAAGGCACGTCGGGCGCCTTCAGCACCTTGAAGCCAGCTGAACGCTGCGGATTGTTGATGAGGCCGACGCTGGTCGAGAGCTGACCGACCAGCGTGTGGGCAAAGCTCATCGAGAAGTTGTGCGTCTCGCGACGGATCAGGTCGATCAGGATGTCGGTGACTTCCTTGTTGTCGTCCTTGATCTCCATGCCGGCGAACTGGTCGGAGAGGTTTTCTCGATCGGCCAGCGCCTGCGCCTCGGGATCGGACGCCTTGTCGGAGACTGTATAGACGGTGGCACCCCGAATGCCCTTGACGCTGATCGTATCGGCATGGATCGAGATCAGCAGGTCGGCCTCGCGCTGGCGGGCGATGCGCACCCGGTCGTCCAGCCGCAGAAATTCGTCCTTGTCGCGCGTCATGAACACGTCGTAGCTGCCGACCGCGGCGAGCCTTTCGCGCAATTCGGTGGCGAAGGCGAGCGTGACGTTCTTCTCGATGGTGCCGTGGAGCCCCTCGGCGCCGCCGTCGATGCCGCCATGGCCGGGATCGATGACGACCGTGAAGCGGTGGCCCGGATTGGAGATCGGCCCAGTGCCGACCCTGGAACCCTTGTCGGTCGAAACCGTCGAACCGGTGGTCAGCGCCTGGTTGGCTAAAGCGGCGTCGAACTCCCGCGCCGAGGCCGCCGACATGTCGATGGCGATTCGGTAGCCCTTGCCGTCATCGTTCTTGAGCACGTCGAGCTTGTCGACCGAAAACGGCCCCTTGCCGGTGAGGATCAGCCGCGATCCCTGGCCGAGATCGCCGTAACGCACGGCCTTGACCAGGCCGCGGGCCTTCACGTCCCTGGCATTGATGGCGAACCTGGTGCGCGGCAAATCGACGACCAGGCGATTGGGGCCGCGCAGCAGGAACCATTTGATGTCGGGCTCGCGATCGAAATTCATGACGATGCGCATCTTGGTGGCATCGCCCGCCATCTTGTAGCCGGTGACGCCGAGCGGCGCCTCAGTGGCGTGGGAAACGGCGGAGAAAGCGAGGAAAGCCGCCATCAGCAAAAGGGCGCAGACGGCATGCAGCAAAGGCCCCGCAGCGCCGTGACCCTTGTTTGCCCTGCCTGCCAGTCCCATTTCTTTCCAGTCGCTCCCGGTTTTGGCGCCAGGCGCCGGGTCGTTTCGTCGAAGTGCCGGTTAGGCCGCGGACTCGATTAACGATTGGTATCCAGAGAAGGTTAACCAAGCCTTTTCGGACAAGGAATTGGAGCCTGTGCTTCCCCAACGGAACCGCTTTTTGCCGGCATCCTAAATCGGGGTTGCCTTCCATGCCGCCAAATCATAAAAGCGATGGTGGATCACTGCAATCCTGGAACCGCTTCCTCCGCAGCTTCCTGCTACAGGTCAGATGAAAAGCGGCTCCTTTCGCTTCCAGCGAAAAGGCTTCAGGTGATCGCGATGAATTTCGCAGGTGCGCGCCCGTGGCGGGGAAACGCCTGCGTGAGGAAAACGGCCGGGTTTGTCCCGCGCCGGCTCTGTATGAGCAAACAAGCTGGTCCGGTCTTTCCGGGCTTTGGTTCAAAAGGTTCTGCTGGTGACGATGGCTTCAAGCGCAATCATGGAAAGGTCCGCATCAAACCGCGCCATTGTGGCTGCGGGCGGCACCGCCATGGCGCTCAAGCGGCGGCCGGCGGACGTTCAATTATCCGGCACCCACACTCCAGACACGCAGCAGCAGGCCTTGCCTCGCAAGCTGCGGCTGACGGCTGCCGGGGGGAAACGAAATAATGCCCAACAAGATGCTGATAGACGCCTCCCACCCGGAGGAAACACGCGTTGTCGTCGTTCGCGGTAACCGTATTGAAGAATTCGACTTTGAATCACAGGACAAGAAGCAGCTCAAAGGAAACATCTATCTCGCCCGCGTAACGCGCGTCGAACCTTCCCTTCAGGCAGCCTTTGTCGAATATGGCGGCAACCGTCACGGTTTCCTTGCCTTCAGTGAAATACACCCCGACTACTACCAGATCCCGGTCGCCGATCGTCAGGCCCTGCTTCGCGCCGAAGCGCAGGAAGCCCAGGACGAAGAGGACGAGGACAATGAAGGCGAGGACCGCCAGAGCCGCGATCGCGGCAGGCGCGGACGCCGGCGCGGCGGCAAAGGCCGCGAGCGCGGCGAACACAAGCGCGACGCCGGTGCCGCCGATTCCGACGACAGCGGCGAACATGGCGATACAGGCGGCGATGCAATTGCCGAAGAGCCCACCGCCGATGCCGATTTCACAGCTGAAAATGCCGACGCCTCGCCGGAAACGGCCGGGCACGAAGACGTAGCCGCCGATCACGGCGAAGCGGAACCGTCCGAAGAAGCTTCCGGAAGCGGGCCCACATCGATCGCCGCCAGCGTCGAAGCCGATGTGATTTCCGAGGCCGCACCGCACCCGGAATCGACCTCCGTCGACGCAAGCGGCGAAGCCTCGCCCAGCGACAATGATCGCGGCATGCTGGAAGAGGTCCAGTCCTCGCATCCGGACGATCACGAAGTCGAATCGGTCGGCGCCGAGGATGCGCTGGAAGAAGTGCGCAACCGCCGCAAGCCGGTGCGCCGCCAGTACAAGATCCAGGAAGTCATCAAGCGCCGCCAGATCCTGCTGGTGCAGGTCGTCAAGGAGGAGCGCGGCAACAAGGGCGCCGCTCTCACCACCTATCTGTCGCTTGCCGGCCGCTATTCGGTGCTGATGCCCAATACGGCGCGCGGCGGCGGCATTTCGCGCAAGATCACCAACGCGCAGGACCGCAAGCGCCTGAAGGAAGTCGTCGCCGACCTCGAAGTGCCGCAGGGCATGGGCGTCATCCTTCGCACGGCCGGCGAGAGCCGCACCAAGGCCGAGATCAAGCGCGACTACGAATATCTCATGCGGCTTTGGGAAAACGTCCGCAACCTCACCCTGGAATCCACGGCCCCCGCCCTGGTCTATGAGGAAGGCAGCCTGATCAAGCGCTCGGTGCGCGACCTCTACAACAAGGACATCGACGAGATCCTGGTCTCCGGCGAGGAAGGCTATCGCGAGGCCAAGGACTTCATGCGCATGCTGATGCCGAGCCATGCCAAGGTGGTTCAGCCGTTCCGCGACACGACGCCGATCTTCGTGCGCAACGGCATCGAGGCGCAGCTCGACCGCATGCTGCAGCCGCAGGTGACGCTGAAGAGCGGCGGCTACATCATCATCAACCAGACCGAGGCGCTGGTTGCCATCGACGTCAATTCGGGCCGCTCCACCAAGGAGCACTCGATCGAGGACACCGCTCTCCACACCAACCTCGAAGCGGCCGAGGAAGTCGCCCGCCAACTCAGGCTGCGCGACCTTGCCGGCCTGATCGTCATCGACTTCATCGACATGGAGGAGAACCGCAACAACCGCTCCGTCGAGAAGCGGCTGAAGGATCACCTCAAGAACGACCGCGCCCGCATCCAGGTCGGCCGCATCTCGCATTTCGGCCTGATGGAAATGTCGCGCCAGCGCATCCGCGCCAGCGTGCTGGAATCGACCATGAAGCCCTGCCCGCATTGCGGCGGTACCGGCCATGTGCGCTCCGATTCCTCGGTGGCGCTGATGGTGGTTCGGGCGATCGAGGAGTTCCTGCTCAAGGATTCGCGCAGCCACATCACGGTGCGGACCCCGGCGGCGACGGCGCTCTACGTGCTCAACCACAAGCGTGGCACGCTGGTCGAACTCGAAAGCCGCTTCGGCCTGACCATCACGATCGAGGCCGACGACGCGGTCGGCGCGCAGCACTATGCGATCTTCCGCGGCGCACTGGCGGAAAAGCCGGAGGGCTTCGTCGAAGTGCGCAGCCTGCCGACCTATGTCGAGCCGGAAGAGCCCGAAGACGAGATCGTCGTCGAGGAGGAGGACGAGGCACCAGTCCAGGCGGAGCAGCCGCGCCATCCCCAGCAGCAACAGCCGAGGTCCGGCGAGGACGGCGAAGGCCGCGATCGCAAGCGCCGCAAGCGCCGCAGGCGGCGCGGTGGCAAGGATCGCGATCGCGAACATGGTGACCGCGAGCACGGCGCTCCCGCGGAAGGTGCAATCGTCGCGGCGTCGGCGGATACCGACGCCGCTGTCGCAACGGATGAAACCACCTCCGAGGGCGGCGAAGCGCCGGTCAGCGCTGTCGCGGTGGACGCTTCGGACGACGCTCAGGGCAAGAAGCGCCGGCGCGGCAAGCGTGGCGGCAAGCGCAATCGCCGCGAGGACGGCGAGGACGGAGCCGAGGCGGGCGAGACCGCCGATGGCGTCGAAGCCGATGCGCCGGCAAGCGAAGCCGCGGCCAATGAGTCCGTGGCCGAGACTGTAGCGGCGGTATCGGCGGAAGAGCTTCCTTCTGCCGCCAATGACGATGTGCCGAGCGCCGAGAAGCCGAAGAAGAAGCGCGCCTCGAGGTCCAAGAAGGCCGCAGCAGAAGTTGCCGCAGAGACGGTAGCCGAGGAACCCGCCGAGGATGTTGCACCGGCCGAGGCGGCGACGCCTGCGCCTGTACCGGCCGCCGACCCGGCTACCGAGGAGGAAGCGCCTGCCAGTGCACGCCCGACCCGCCGCAAGCCCGTCGCAATCGATGCTCCGGTCGTACCGGTGGTCTCGTCGAGCGTGCCCGAGGAGGCCAAGGCCGAGGAAAAGCCGAAGCGTGCCGGCTGGTGGCAGCGGAAAGGCTTTTTCTAAGCTTTTCAGCCGTTTGGGTTGATTTTCTGAGCCAAAGAAAACCCCGCGCCGTCGCAAGGACGGCGCGGGGTTTCTCCTATCTGGATGGTCTATTAAGGCGCGAAGATCGACCAGTTCATCATCTTCGCCAGCTTCTCCAGCGCGATCGACCCGAGCTTGGAATTGCCATTGGCGTTGAGGCCCGGCGACCAGACGGCGAGCGACGCCACGCCCGGCACGATCCCCAATATGCCGCCGCCCACGCCGCTCTTGCCCGGAATGCCGACACGGAAGGCAAAGTCGCCGGAGCCGTCATAGTGGCCGCAGGTCAGCATCATCGCGCCGATGCGGCGCGCGCGCTCGGCCGATACCACCGAATGTCCGGTCGCCGGGTTCTTGCCGCCATTGGCAAGGTAGCGCCCGGCCATCGCCAGCTGCCGGCAACTCATGGCGATGGCGCAATGGTGGAAATAGACGCCCAGCGCCAGCTCCGGCGCATGGTAAAGATTGCCGAAGGATTTCATGTAGTTGGCCAAAGCGAAGTTGCGAAAGCCGGTGGCGCGTTCGGAGGCCGCGACCTCGCGGTCGATGATGATGGTCTCATCGTCGGCGAGGAACTGGATGAAGCGCAGGATCTCGCCGATCGCCTCGCGCGGCTGGTGGCCGGCGAGCAGGATGTCGGAAACGACGATGGCGCCGGCATTGATGAACGGATTGCGCGGAATCCCGTTCTCATGCTCGAGCTGGACGATCGAGTTGAACGGATTGCCCGATGGCTCGCGCCCGACACGCTGCCACAGCGCGTCGCCGACATTGCCGAGCGCCAGCGTCAGCGTGAACACCTTGGAAATGCTCTGGATAGAAAAGGCCTGGTCGGCATCGCCCGCCACCAGCACGCGGCCGTCATTGGTGACGGCGGCGATGCCGAACTTCTTCGGATCGACCTTGCCGAGCTGCGGAATATAACTGGCGACCTCGCCGCGATCCGTGCGCTCCGCCATTTCGGCGGCGACTTCCGCAAGCGCCTGTTCGAGTTCCGGCATGATGTCCCCGCTATTTCAGCCAGCGCTCGATGCGCGCCATCGCCTCGACCATCTCGTCATGGCTGCCGGCATAGGAAAAGCGCATGGTGCGGTGTCCGGCGAGCGGATCGAAGTCGCGGCCGGGCGTTGCCGCCACATGCGCCTCGGCCAGCATTTTGCGCGCAAAGGCCATGCTGTCATTGGTATGCCTGGTGACATCGCAGAACGCGTAGAAGGCGCCGTCCATCGGCGCCGCCAGCGGAAAACCGAGTTCCGGCAGGCGCTTCATAAGAAGGTCGCGGTTCCAGGCATAGCGCGCCTTCACCGCCTCCAGCTCCTGCGTCGCCTTGAACGCCTCGATGGCCGCGATCTGCGACAGCTCCGGCGGCGAGATGTAGAGACTCTGGGCGATGCGCTCGACCGGCCGCACCAGCTCTTCCGGCAGCACCATCCAGCCGATGCGCCAGCCGGTCATGCAATAGTATTTCGAAAACGAATTTATGACCGTCACGCCCGAGCCGTAGGCCAGCGCCGTCGTGTCGGGTGCCGCATAGGCCAGCCGGTGATAGATCTCGTCAGAAATCACAGCAATGCCAAGCTCTTCGGCCGTTCTCACCAGCGCCGCCAGCTCGTCGGCGGGAATGACCGCACCGGTCGGATTGGCCGGGCTGGCGAAGAGCACACCCTTCAGCGGCTTTTCGGCATGCGCCGTCTTCAGGTGCTCGGCATGCAGATAGGCGTCAGTGCCAAGCTCGATCTCGACGATTTCGATGCCAAGCGCGGCCATGATGTTGCGGTAAGCCGGATAGCCGGGCGCAGCGATGGCGACGCGGTCGCCCGGGTCGAACATCGCCAGGAAGGCCAGGTTGAAGGCGGCCGATGAGCCCGTGGTGACGGCGATGCGGCTGGGCGGGACGTCGATCCCGTAATGGTCGCCATAATGCCCGGCGATCGCCTTGCGCAGGTCGGCAAGGCCCAGCGCATCGGTGTAGCCGATGCGGCCGAGCTTCAGCGCGTTCGCTGCAGCTTCTCTTACGCCCACAGGCGCCGGGTCGGACGGCTGCCCGACCGCCATCGACACCACCGGCACGCCCGTTGCCTTCAGCCGGTTGGCCTCGGCCAGAATGTCCATGGCATGGAACGGCTCGACCTCGCCACGGCGCGAAAGGGAAACGACCATCTTCAAATCCATCACACCGGGATCGATCCCGGCCAAAGCTGCAGGCCCTTTTGGCCGCACAAATGCCCGATTGATGTGGGGATCACAAGCGCAGGAAGTTTTCGGTGCCGACTTTTCATCCTTCGCCCGCTCGTCTACCAGTGGACCTGTCATGTTGAGCCGACCCAGATCGATGTTTTCCAGACCTTCCATCGGGAGGACCGCGCGCGGCTTTGCGACGCTTTTGCTTGCCGCCACCGTCGCGGTCTCCGGCTCTGTCAGCGCCTTGGCGCAAAACGTGCCGGTGGTGCGCGATGCCGAGATCGAGGCGCTGGTGCGCGACTATGCGCGGCCGATCTTCAAGGCGGCGGGTCTCGCCAATGACGGCGTCAACATCGTTCTGGTCAACGATCAGAGTTTCAACGCCTTCGTCACCGGGCGCCGGCTGTTCATAAATACCGGCGCGCTGATGATGGCCGAAACGCCCAACGAGATCATCGGCGTCATCGCCCATGAGGCCGGCCATATCGCCGGCGGCCACCAGCAGAAATTGCGCGAGCAGCTCGAGCGCGCCAAGACGATGGCGATCATCGCCACCCTGCTTGGCGCCGGCGCCATCGTTGCCGGCGCCACCACAAACAGCCGTGGCCTCGCCGGCGCCGGCATGGGAGTCGCGGCCGGCGGCGGCGAGATGGCGCAGCGCAGCATCCTTGCCTATCAGCGCACCGAAGAGACGACCGCCGACCGCTCGGCGATCACCTATCTCAACGCCACCGGCCAGTCCGGCATGGGCATGCTGAAGACCTTCGGCCGCTTCCAGAGTGCGCTGTCCCTGTCCGGCGCGCAGGTCGACCCCTACCGGATCAGCCATCCGATGCCGCAGGAGCGCATTGCCAATCTCGAAGTGCTGGTCAAGCAGAGCCCCTATGTCGACAAGGTCGATCCGCCGGCGCTGCAGCAGCGCCACGACATGATGCGCGTCAAGATCGCCGCCTATATGGGCGGTCAGGCTGCCGCGACGCGCCTGATGCGCAAGAATCCAGGTAGTCTTGCCTCGCGCTATGGCCAAGCGCAGCTGGCCTATCTCTACGGCAATCTGGGCGCGAGCCTCGCCAAGACCAACGTGCTGATCAAGGAACAGCCGAAAAACCCCTATTTCCAGGAACTGCGCGGCGACATCCTGATGAAGGCGAACAAGCCGAAGGATGCAGCGGACGCCTACGCCAAGGCGGTCAGCCTCGATCCGGCGCGGTCCGGACTGCTGCCGGTCTCCTATGGCCAGGCGCTGATGGCGATCGGCACACCCGAATCGCTGAAGAAAGCGGCGGTGCAGATCAACAATGGCCTCGGGCGTGACAAGGAAAATGCCGAAGGGTATCGTTATCTGGCCCAGGCCTATGGCGAACTCGGCAACATTCCGGCGGCCGAACTCGCGACCGCCGAAGGCCGTTTCTATTCCGGCGACTACAAGAATGCGAAAATCTTCGCCATGCGCGCGCAGCAGAAATTGAAGCGCGGCGAGCCGGGCTGGCTTCGTGCCCAGGATATCATAAACTACGCGCCATCAGGCAAAATCAAGAAGTGAACCTTCCAGCGGCATACTGCGACAAAAGCGGACGGAACAGGCAAGAGGATAAGGGATGATGAACAAGGCAATTCTGCTCGGCACGACGGGAGTGGCGGCCGCTCTTGCCATGCTGGCTTTCGGCTTCGTCGCCGGCAGCCCGCAGGCGGCTAAGGCCGATACAGCGCAGGTCTTGCAGGTAGCGTCCTCGGACACCAAGATCGACCGGGCCGAGGTCGAGGGCATCATCCGCGACTATCTGCTGAAGAACCCTGAGGTTCTGCTCGAAGTGCAGGACGCGCTCGAAGCCAAGCAGAAGGAAGAACAGCGGATCGCCGCGCTTGGCGTCATCAAGAACGCCAAGGAAGAGATCTTCAACTCCACCTTCGACGGCGTCGTCGGCAATCCGAACGGCAAGGTTACGATCGTCGAGTTCTACGATTACAATTGCGGCTTCTGCAAACGCGCCATCGACGACATGCAGGCGCTGACGAAAGCCGAACCCGACCTGCGCTTCGTGCTCAAGGAATTCCCGATCCTGGGTCCGGATTCGCAGAAGGCGAGCGTCGTCTCCATGGCCTTCCACCTCATGAAGCCGGAGAAGTACGGCGAATTCCACAACGCCCTGCTCGGCGGCCCGGGTCGCGCCACCGAGGCCACGGCGATCAAGGTTGCCCTGTCGCTCGGCGCCGACGAAGCGGCGCTGCGCGAGAAGATGAAGGACCCAAGCATCCACGAGGCGATTTCCAAGACCTACGATCTCGCCACCAAGCTGGCGATCACCGGCACGCCTTCGTATGTGGTCGGCAACGAGGTTGTGTTCGGGGCACTCGGGCAGGATGTTCTGGCCGAAAAGATCGAGGCAGCGAAAGCCGCGCTCTGATCTAAGGCGGCAGGCGGTTTCCCGCCTGCTGTGGACAGCAAAAGAACGCACTTGCGCTCTTTTCGCAGGCGTCTATGCCCATTATAGAGGGCCCAGCGCGCCGGCTGAGGCCGGCGCCGGGAAAGGTCGGCATTCTTGAAAACGGTTTTCGTTCTGAACGGTCCCAATCTCAACGCGCTCGGCAAGCGCGAGCCGGGGATCTATGGCGGAAAGACGCTTGCCGCCATCGCCGACGACTGCAAGCAGGCGGGTGCAGCACTTGGTCTCGAAATCGATTTCCGTCAGTCGAACCATGAGGGCGACCTCGTCGACTGGATCCAGGAAGCCGGCGACAAGGCAGCAGGTATCGTCATCAATCCGGGCGCCTACAGCCACACCTCGATTGCCATCCACGATGCCATCCGCTCAATAGCGCCGCTGCCGGTCGCCGAAGTGCATCTTTCCAACATCCACGCGCGGGAACCGTTCCGCCACGTCTCCATGGTCTCGCCGGTCGCCGTCGGCATGATCTGCGGATTCGGGCCGCTCGGCTACACGCTCGCGCTGCAGGCGCTGGCGGCACGCCTGTGACCGGCCAACAAACAGAAGGCTCGAAAATGTCGATAAAGAAGACCGGTGTTGACCAGCAGCTGATCCGCGACCTGGCGGGCATACTGAACGACACCAACCTCACCGAGATCGAGGTCGAGCTGGGCGATCTGAAGGTGCGCGTGTCGCGGCAGGCGCCCGCCGTGCATGCGATTGCCGCACCCCAGCCTAGCTATGTCTCCGCGGCAGCACAGCCGGCGGCCGCCGCAGCACCGGCTGCGGCCGACATCTCCAAGAACGCGGTCCCATCGCCCATGGTCGGCACCGCCTATTTGGCGCCCTCGCCAGACGCCAAGCCGTTCATCGAGATCGGCCAGAAGGTCAAGGAAGGCCAGACGCTTTTGATCATCGAAGCGATGAAGACGATGAACCAGATCCCTTCGCCCCGCGCCGGCACGGTGACGGCCATCCTGTTCGAAGATTCCCAGCCGGTCGAATACGGCATGCCGCTCGTCGTGATCGAGTAGAGCCGGGAACAGCCAAAAATGTTCCAGAAGATCCTCATCGCCAATCGCGGCGAAATCGCCCTCCGGGTGCTGCGCGCCTGCAAGGAGCTCGGTATCCAGACGGTGGTGGTGCATTCGACCGCCGACGCCGACGCCATGCATGTCAGGCTCGCCGACGAGAGCGTCTGCATCGGCCCGCCGCCGTCGCGCGACAGCTATCTCAACATCCACCAGATCGTCGCCGCCTGCGAGATCACCGGCGCCGACGCGGTGCATCCGGGCTATGGCTTCCTGTCGGAAAACGCCAAATTCGCGGACATCCTCGCTGCCCACAACATCACCTTCATCGGCCCGTCGGGCGATCATATCCGCATCATGGGCGACAAGATCGAAGCCAAGCGCACCGCCAAGCGCCTGGGCATTCCGGTCGTGCCCGGCTCGGACGGCGCGGTCACGGAAGAGAAGGAAGCCAAGCGCATTGCCGCCGGGATCGGCTATCCCGTGATCATCAAGGCCTCGGCCGGCGGCGGCGGGCGCGGCATGAAGGTGGCGCGCACGGAGGCCGATCTGGAAGTCGCGCTGCAGACGGCGCGCTCGGAAGCTGGCGCCGCCTTTGGCGACGACGCCGTCTACATCGAGAAATACCTGGAAAAGCCGCGCCATATCGAATTGCAGGTGTTCGGCGACGGCGCCGGCCGCGGCGTGCATTTCGGCGAGCGCGACTGTTCCTTGCAGCGCCGCCACCAGAAGGTCTGGGAAGAAGCCAACTCGCCGGCGCTCAATGCCGAGGAGCGCGCACGCATCGGCGGCATCTGCGCCAGCGCCGTCGCCGATCTCGGCTATTCCGGCGCCGGCACCATCGAATTCCTCTACGAGAACGGCGAATTCTACTTCATCGAGATGAACACCCGCCTGCAGGTCGAACATCCGGTGACCGAGGCGATCACCGGCATCGACCTTGTGCATGAGCAGATCCGCGTCGCCTCCGGCGGCGGGCTTTCGGTGCGCCAGGAGGACATCAAGTTCAACGGCCACGCCATCGAATGCCGCATCAATGCCGAGGACCCGCGCACCTTCACGCCCTCGCCCGGCACGATCACCCATTTCCACACGCCGGGTGGCCTCGGCATCCGTGTCGATTCCGGCGTCTACTCCGGCTACAAGATCCCGCCCTATTACGACAGCCTGATCGGCAAGCTGATCGTGCACGGCCGCAACCGCGTCGAATGCATGATGCGGTTGCGCCGCGCGCTCGACGAATTCGTCGTCGACGGCATCAAGACGACACTGCCGCTGTTCCGCGATCTGGTCGGCAATGCCGATATCGCCAATGGCGACTACGACATCCATTGGCTGGAGAAATACCTGGCCAAGGGTGATGAGGTCGCGAACTCGTAAAGCTATAATGCTGCGATGACCCGCCCCTACGCGCCCGGCTATCGCATCCCGACCGACCTTCTGCTGAAGGCCTATGCGTCCGGCGTGTTTCCGATGGCCGAAAGCGCCAGCGACCCCGAAGTGTTCTGGGTGCGGCCGGAGACGCGCGGCATCATTCCGCTCGACGGCTTCCACACGCCGAAGAGCCTGAAGAAGACGATCCGCAAGCACCCGTTCGACATCCGCTTCGACTTCGATTTCGAGGCGACGATCGACGGCTGCGCCGAAAAGCGGGAGGAACGCCGCTCGACCTGGATCAACGCACCGATCCGTGAAGCCTATGTCGCGTTGCATCGGCTGGGCCATTGCCATTCGGTCGAGGCATGGCGCGAGGAGCGGCTGGTCGGCGGCCTCTACGGCGTCTCGCTGGGCCGCGTGTTCTTCGGCGAGAGCATGTTCGCCCGGGAGACGGACGCGTCCAAGACCTGCCTTTTCTATCTCGTCGAGCGGTTGAAGGCGCGCGGTTTCGCGCTGCTCGACACGCAATTCACCACCGAGCACCTCAAGCGCTTCGGCGCCGTCGACGTGCCGCGCGGCAAGTATGAAAAGATGCTGGCCGACGCACTGAAGGGCGAGGCGATCTTTTTTCCGTAACGGGCTGTTTCGTCAGCCTTTCGCAGGTTCCATCGGAGTCTGCGAATGGAACATCATCTTCCAGCCATCGCTGCGATGCACGTAGCCGGTGCTGACCAGTGCCGCATAGGCTTCACCGTTCTCCCTTGTGGCGTGGGCCTCATAGGTCAGCATGACGATATCGCTGCCCGGCTCGACCATGCCCTTCACGTCGATGTCGAGATCGCGCCAGCGGTTTGGCTTGCTGGCGGTTTTGGCGAGATCGGCGTTGCTGATCGCCTGCGCCATCTCAGGAAAGGCCACGAGGCATTCGGTATCGGCATTGGCGGCATAGTAGTCCGCGTCGCCGGTCCAAAACCCCTTTTCAAGGTCGAGCAATTCCTTCTTGCTGGCCGTCATCTGCTTGATTGCTGACATCGCAAGATCCTCCATGCGCAATGTTGCGCGGTCGCTCGTTGCCAACGTGTGGCAGGCGAAGCGGTTCCTCCCGGATCAATTGGTATTGGGGGGATCAGTTGGTGCTGTCGGCGTCCGGCTCGGTCGGCGCCGGAGCGGCGGCGGCCTTGGGCTTGGCCGTATCGACCTGTGGTGCACCGCTCTTGGCCGCGTCGGGTGGCGGTACGTCCGACTTCTGCTTGCAGGCCTTCAGCCAGACGTCATAGACGGCGTGCTCCACGGCGTTCAGGCCGGGGCTTTCGGCGAACATCCAGCCGGTGAAGATGCGGCGGATCTTGCGGTCGAGCGTGATCTCGTCGACCTCGACGAAGGAATCGGTCTTCGGCTCTTCGGTCTCCGGCCGCGAATAGCAGATGCGCGGCGTCACCTGCAGAGCGCCGAACTGCACCGTCTCGTCGATATAGACGTCGAAGGTGATGATGCGGCCGGTGATCTTGTCGATGCCGGCGAATTCGGCGACCGGATTGGTGATGCGCTCGGCCACGGCCGGCGCTGCAGGCGCTGCCGGCGTCTGCGCCGAGGCAAACGTCGTCGTGCAGGCGACAAGAGCGGCTGCCGTCAGTCCGGCCATCGAAATTCGGCTGAAGATGCTCATGCAGGGATACCGGAGGTTGCGCCCGGGTGATTCTTTCAATCGCCAAGGCTAGTCGCCTTTTTCAGATCAGCAAGCAGCTAAACGTCAATTGTGGCGACAAAGGACCGATCGGCGCGGTGATGGCCGATTACGAACCGGGCGTCCAGGCGTCGTAGTCGCCGGTCACTTGCGGGCGATGCTGGTTGGTCAGCACCGAACCCTTCGGCCTGTAGGCCGCGGCACTTCCGGTGAGGTTCGGCTGATGCGGCTTCTGCCACTCGCGCGGCCGGTACTCCTCGCTCGGCGGCGCGGTATCGACGCGGTGGTGGATCCAGCCGTGCCAGCCTGGCGGGATGGCCGAAGCTTCCGAATAGTCGCGATAGATGACCCAGCGGCGGGTGCGGCCTTCCGAATCGACACCGCCCTCGTAATAGACGTTGCCGGCCTCGTCCTGGCCGACCTGCTTGCCGTGACGCCAGGTGTGGAAGCGGGTTCCCAGTGTCTGGCTGTTCCACCAGGTGAAAAACTGCAGAAGGAAAGTTTTCATCCAGATCCTCGCGGCGGCAGCGGCGGCGCCTGTTTCCTGCTTATGGCGTCAGGCCTTCGCGAAGGCAAGGGTTTTGCCGCGCGGGCGACGCAAATGGTCCGTGCGCTAAATCGATGCAGCAGCGCGGTTGGCGGAAGCCGGCTTGCCAAGCACTGCTTGTCTTTCTAAAGCTCGGCTCGCCCGGCAGCGGGCGTCCGGCCCGGTGCCGGCTGAGGGAGGTGAGGATTGGCCCCAGAAATGTCCGCCGATGTCCGGATCGGCCCTGACGACATTCGCCGCCGCAAGGGCGGCGTGCCGATCGTCTGCCTGACGGCCTATACCTACCCGGTAGCCCGCCTGCTCGACGACCATGTCGACCTGCTCCTGGTCGGCGACAGCGT
Source organism: Mesorhizobium sp. IMUNJ 23033 (assembly GCF_044778005.1). Classification (NCBI taxonomy): domain Bacteria; kingdom Pseudomonadati; phylum Pseudomonadota; class Alphaproteobacteria; order Hyphomicrobiales; family Phyllobacteriaceae; genus Mesorhizobium; species Mesorhizobium sp. IMUNJ 23033. The sequence continues at coordinate 105,156 of NZ_JBJACT010000012.1, read as the reverse complement.
CGCCATGGTGCTGCATGGCCACAAGACGACGCTCGGCGCCTCATTGGGAATGATGATCGCTCATGGGCAAGCCGTGATGCGCGGCTCGGCCAAAGCCTGCGTCGTCGTCGACATGCCGGCCGGCAGCTATGAGACCTCCACCGCCCAGGCCTTGGCCTCGGCACGACAGGTCGTCGACGAGACCGGCTGCCAGGCGGTCAAGCTGGAAGGCGGCATCGATGTCGCCGAACAGATCGCGGCAATTGTCGCGGCCGGCATTCCTGTCATGGGCCACATCGGCCTGCAGCCGCAATCGGTGGAAAAGGATGGCGGCTACAAGATCAAGGGTCGGACCGAGGAGAATGTGGCCGCGTTGTTTCGCGACGCCGAGGCGGTGGAAAGAGCCGGCGCGTTCTCTGTCGTCATCGAGGGCACGGTCGAGACCGTCGCCGCCGAACTCACACGGCGCCTCTCCATTCCAACCATCGGCATCGGCGCCAGCGCCGACTGCGACGGCCAGATCCTGGTCATCGACGACATGGTCGGGATGACCGTCGATCGGGTGCCGAAATTCGTCAAGGAATATGCCGCACTGCGCGGCGTGATCTCCGATGCGGCGGCACGCTATGCCGCCGAGGTGCGCAGCCGCACATTTCCCGGCCCCGACCACGTTTTTCCAGCTACGCCAAGCAAGGACAAGGCATGAGCCGACCAATCGTCGTCGACAGCGTTGCCACCTTGCGCGCGCAAATCCGCGCCTGGCGGCAGGACGGCCTGCGCATCGCCATGGTGCCGACCATGGGCGCGCTGCATGACGGCCATATCTCGCTGGTCAGGATCGCGCTCAAAAAGGCCGATCGTTGCCTCGTCTCGATCTTCGTCAATCCGACGCAGTTCGCCCCTACCGAAGACCTCGAAAAGTATCCGCGCCAGTTGGCCCACGATCTCGAGCGGCTGGCGGAAGCCGGTGCGCATCTGGCATTTACGCCTCATGTTATGGAGATGTACCCAGCCGGCTTCGCTACAAAAATCTCGGTCGGCGGCCCCTCCGCCGGTCTCGAATCGGACTTCAGGCCGACCTTCTTCGACGGCGTCGCCACGGTCGTGGCCAAGCTCTTCCTGCAAACCCTGCCCGACTATGCGATCTTCGGCGAAAAGGACTACCAGCAGCTTTGCGTCGTCAGGCAGCTTTGCCGCGACCTTGACCTGCCGGTCGAAATCATCGGTGCGCCGACGGTGCGCGACGCGCACGGTCTCGCCATGTCGTCGCGCAACGCCTATCTCGGCGAAGCCGAACTCGAGGTAGCGCGAAAACTCAACGCGATCCTGCGCCGGACAGCGAGTGCGCTGACGGGCAGCGCCGATGAAGCCGGCGCGACCGATGCGGCCGCCCGCGCCCTTGTCGAAGCGGGCTTCCAGCGGGTCGACTATGTCGCCGCGCGCGAAAGCCTGACGCTCGCTCCCTGGCGGCGCGGCCGCGATGGCCGCCTGCTCGCCGCCGCCTGGCTCGGCAAGACCAGGCTGATCGACAATGTGGAGATTCCCTCCGCGTAGTCCTGGAGCCTTCGCAATCAGCGCTTGCGGCCGTCCGTGCACCGTCGCGAAGCGCCTTGTTCCTCGCTCGGCACGTGCAGGCCGCAGGCGGACTATCCGATCGTCTTCTCGAAGATCAATGCCGGCAACCCCGACCGGCCGCCGCAATCGGCAGTCTTGCCGGTCGGCAAGAAACCATTCGAGCGGTAGAAGGCGATAGCCACAGTGTTAGCTTCCTCCACCTCGAGGCGCAGCGTATGCGCTTCGGGGAAGCTGACCTCGACCTCTTCCAGCAATGCCCGGCCGATCCCCTGCCGCTGGCAGGATGGATGCACGTAGAGCTGGTTCAGCAGGATGATCTTCGGCTCCGTGGTGGCAGCGGCGAAGGCCATGCCGCCGAGACGCTTGCCGTCATCGGCGACCAGGAATTCGGAGTTCGGCCGCGTCAGCCGCGTCCGGAGCGAAGCGATCGAGTGCCAATCGTCGGTGATTTCGGTGACCCGCTCGACGCCATAGATGGCGTCGTAGGTGGCATGCCAGGTTTCGACCAGCAAGGCCCGCACCGAGGCAAGATCGCGCTCGCTGGCGGTACGGACGAACATCGCCCTATTCGATTCCGAGCTTGGCCTTGACGAGGTCGTTGACGGCCTGCGGATTGGCCTTGCCACCGGTCGCCTTCATCACCTGGCCGACGAACCAGCCGGCCATGGTCGGCTTGGCCCGTGCCTGCTCGACCTTGTCCGGGTTGGCGGCGATGACGTCGTCCACGGCCTTCTCGATTGCGCCGGCGTCGGTCACCTGTTTCATGCCGCGGCTTTCGACCAGTTGGCGCGGATCGCCGCCCTCGTTCCAGACGATCTCGAACAGGTCCTTGGCGATCTTGCCGGAAATGGTGCCTTCCTTGATGAGATCGATGACCGCACCCAGCTGATCGGGCGAAACCGGAGCATTTTCAATATCTTTTCCGGCCTTGTTGAGAGCGCCGAGCAGGTCGTTGATGACCCAGTTGGCGGCGAGCTTGCCGTCGCGCCCCGAGGCCACCTTCTCGAAATAGTCGGCAATCGGCTTTTCCGACACCAGGATCGAGGCGTCGTAGGTCGATAGCCCCAGCGATGCGATCAGCCGCGCCTTTTTGTCGTCGGGCAGTTCCGGCAGGTCTTTCGCCAAGGCGTCGACATAGGCCTGGTCGAATTCCAGCGGCAAAAGGTCGGGATCCGGAAAATAGCGGTAGTCATGCGCTTCTTCCTTGGAGCGCATCGAGCGCGTCTCGCCCTTGTTGGGGTCGAACAGCCGCGTCTCCTGGTCGATCTTGCCGCCATCCTCGAGGATGGCGATCTGCCGGCGCGCCTCGTAGTCGATGGCCTGGCCGATGAACCGGATCGAGTTGACGTTCTTGATCTCGCAGCGCGTGCCGAATTCGCCGCCCGGCTTGCGCACCGAGACGTTGACGTCGGCGCGCATCGAACCCTCGTCCATGTTGCCGTCGCAGGTGCCGAGATAGCGCACGATGGTGCGCAGCTTGGTGACATAGGCTTTGGCCTCGTCGGCGGAGCGCATGTCAGGTTTGGAGACGATCTCCATAAGCGCCACGCCCGAGCGGTTGAGGTCGACATAGGACATGGTTGGATGCTGGTCATGCATCGACTTGCCGGCATCCTGCTCCAGATGCAGCCGCTCGATGCCGACCTCGATGTCCTCGAACTCGCCCTGCCGATCCGGACCGACCGAGACGATCACCTTGCCCTCACCGACGATCGGCTGCTTGAACTGCGAGATCTGGTAGCCCTGCGGCAGGTCCGGATAGAAGTAATTCTTCCGGTCGAAGACCGATTTGTGATTGATCTCGGCCTTCAGCCCAAGCCCGGTACGGATCGCCTGCTTGACGCATTCCTCGTTGATGACCGGCAGCATGCCCGGCATCGCCGCGTCGACCAGGCTGACATTGGCGTTGGGCGCCGCGCCGAACGCCGTCGAGGCGCCGGAAAACAGTTTTGCTTCCGAGGTCACCTGCGCATGCACCTCGAGGCCGATGATGATTTCCCAGTCGCCGGTGGCGCCGGGGATCAGGCGTTTGGCGTCGGGCGTGCGGGTATCGATGATGGTCATGGGAGCCTGCAATTGGAACTATGGAATATGCGCAAACGCATATTTTGATGTGCAACTTCGCTAGTGCAAACCGCCAAAAGAGACAAGCGCAAAGCCCGCAGGCTGGCCTTTTCAGCCGCTTTCGCCTATAGGCCACTCATCCCAATGGAGAGTGGATGTCCACTTACGCTCAGTCCCGGTAAGGCCCTGACCTCGTAGCGAGGCAGGGCAGAAAAACTGAAACCCCGTGCCGCGACATGCTCGCGGCGGCGGCTTTTTTGTTTTCCCGGGAACTCTCCGCATGGACATTTCGCGCAGCGCATGACCCCGAAAATCGGAAATCGATTTTCGGAAAGGATCATGCGCCAAATCAAAAGTGCCACAGCGTCCTTTGCGCGTCCAAGAGGACGCGCGGCGCTGTGGGACAGCGCATCCTGCACCTGCTCGCGCAGGGCGGGCGCATCGAAATCGAAAAGAACGAAAAGAAGCGGATCGCCTCCGTCAAATGCCTGACCCGCGACGGTTGGCATTATCCGGGCGTCGGTCTCGACCTGTTTCGAAAACTGAAACGGAAGAAGGCGGTTTCCTCGTCGGGCGGCGGCCCCTACCGCATCACTCGGCGCGGGCTCGAACTCGTCCGCGCCGAACTCGACAACAGGTAGCATAGGGCTCCGCCGGTCGGCTTCCGGCCGGCGGTTTCCCTTCACAGCTCAGGCGGTGGCGATATAGGCCCTGATTTCCTCGGCCTCGCGCTCGACATCCTCGATGCGCCGCTTGACCACGTCGCCGATCGACACGATGCCGTAGAGCAGGCCGTCTCTTTCCACCGGCAGATGACGGAAGCGGCCCTTGGTCATGATTTCCATGACCTCGTTGACGGTGTGGTTCTCGTTGCAGATCTTCACCTTGGGCGTCATCGCCGAGCGCACCGGGATTTCAAGTGCTGCCGCTCCTTCCCTGGCGATCACCCGTACGATGTCGCGTTCAGAAAGAATGCCGACGATCTTGTGATCGCCATTGGTGATGACCAGCGCGCCAATCCTGTGTTCGGTCAGGATACGAATAGCTTCGCTCAGCTTTTCGTTCGGCCCGAGCGTCAACACGTCATGGCCTTTCTTCTCGAGAATTGCCTTAACAGTCATGGCGTCCTCCTCAGCTTTTGCTTGCCGGTTCCTGCCCTGACCGGCATTCACGTTCCGGTGAACATCGTGCGCCGTGATTGGTTGCATTTCAAGTGCGGCGGTCATTGCTCGTCTGCGTGGACGTCCTGCTGGCGCCGATCGAAAAGGTGCACGCCGAAGAAGCCGGCGACAAAGCCGCCAGTATGGGCTTCCCAGGCGATCTGGCTGTCAACACCGGGTGCAAAGCCGATAAGGCCGGTGACGAGATTGATCACCATCCAGACGCCGAGAAAGGTCATGACGCCGCGCGAGCGCAGCACCTCCGCGATCGGCAGCGGCGCACCGGCAAAGGCGGCCTTGCCCGAAGAGCGGTCGATGCGGAACCCAAAGCGCGCCGCCGCCCCCATCATGCCTGAAATGGCGCCCGAAGCGCCGACCAGCGGCGCCTGGCCGAGCGGATGCACGGCCCAGAACAGCACCACCGCCGCCAGTCCGGTCGCGGCGAAGAACAGCGAGAACCAGAACGTGCCGAACCGGTTCGCCAGCGGCGAGCCGAAAGCCGCGAGCCACACCATGTTGATGGCCAGATGCGCGAAGCCGCCATGCAGGAAGGCATAGGTGAAGGGGCTGGTGAACGCGTAGACATCGAGATCGAACTGGCCGGAGTAGCGGATCGGCACGAAGGCGGTCCGCACCAGCAGGGCAAAATCCTGGTCGTCGGTGAGCCCGTAGACGCGGATCAGGTGGACGGCGACGCAGATGCCGATCACCGCCAGCACTACCGGCGGCAGGTTGAACACCGGCTCGCGGCGCGGCTCCGGGGCCTCATCCTGCTGTTCGGTTTCGGAAGGACTTGCCGGTTCACTCATTCACATTTGTTCCAGGGATTCGGATGTTGAGCATTTAGAGCAAAGCGGGTCTGAGCGGGAATTTTTCTCTCCGCCTCCGCCGGACGAGCGCTCCCTCTGGCGAGCGCCACGGGAACCCCCACTTCGCCATATGGCCGCGGGCAGCTTGTTTTCACGGCAGGCTTGAGCACCGCCAGGTTGCTCGATTGGCGACTACAATTGGCGCGATTTCGCCGCGTGTTCAAAAGAGGCTACCTGGAGCCCTAGCGCAACTCTCGCTTGACCGGTTTCGGCAAGATGTCGTCGACGACATTCGGCAATACTGTCTTGACCTCGGCGCTCTCGAGCATGGCGCCTATGGCGTCGGGATCTCCGCTCACGGATGCGGAGTTGGCCGAAGGACGGACCTTTCCCAATGTCACCGCGCCAGGCTTTCCGACGCTTTTTTCGGCCTGCTCGATCACGCGCGAAACGGTCTCGGGCAATGCTGCGCCGGCGACGTCGTCGTTGAAGAAAACCTGCGCACTCACCGGCTTGCCGGAGCGCGCCTGGCGCTCAAGCTCGTCTTTGATGGCCGCCGGGCTCCATTCCTGAGATGTCTTTTCATCGGCCATGTCGCAAGCCTCCGGTTTCCCTGCGGCAATATATAGGCCCGATCTTGCAAATGACAGGCGGCAGGTTTCGGCTTCGACGGCCTGGGTCCGAAATTCGCAGCCCTTTCGGGATGATGCGAATTTCGGATGCCACACTGCAGCACCGCGCATCCATTTGGGACGCGCAAAGGACTAGATTCTGGCAGCAGCAACTTTCTTGCCCGTCGATTTGGTCGCGCGTCTGGTGACCGGCTTTGCTTTCGAGACCTTCCGCCGCGAAGCCACTGCGACTGCCGGGCCTTTCACTGGCAAAGGCGAACCCGTCAGCAACTGGAAGGCGCGCCGCACGTCGGGCAGCCCGCGGTTGCCGCGTGCCTTCAGCATGCCCGCCGGCAATGTGCAGGAGCCGATGATCGCCTGCTCGATCTGGTCGATGCTCGCTGCCGGCTTTGCCTGCTTGAGCAGCACCGCCAGCCCCGCGACATGCGGCGTCGCCATGGACGTGCCGTCCATTTCGGCAAACTTTCCGCCTGGGATGCAGGAGAGGATCCCGACCCCAGGCGCCACCAGATCGGGCACCAGCGGATCCGCCGGCCGGTCGAATTTCTGACCGCTCGAGAACGACGCCACCGCGTCCGCCTGATCCATCGCCCCGACGGAAAGGACATTTTCATAATTGCCCGGGGAACGGCTGGTCAGCGGCCCTTCATTGCCGACCGCGAAAACCGGCAGCACGCCGCCAGCACGCAGCGCATTGATGATCTGCTGGAATGCGGGCGTAAAGCCCCGCAAGCCCAGCGACATGCTGAGAATGGGACACTTCTTTTCGATAATCCAATCCATCCCGGACAAAATCCGGTCGATCACCTGGCCGCCTTCGATCACCATGGCGCTGGCGATCTGCGCTCCCGGCGCAACGCCGAAGGCACCCTTCTCTCCCGCCCGTCCGACTATGGTGCCGGCCGTGTGGGTGCCGTGCTCGTCGCTGTCATGCGGCTTGGCGTCGGGGACCTTGTCGCCTGCCAGGTCGAACTCGGCGAAATCGAAGATGGCGCCCTTGAGCGATGGATGGTCGCCGTCGATGCCCGTATCGAGATGGCCAACGACGACACCCTTGCCGTCGAACCCGGCATTCCACATATCCTCCACGCCCAGCCGGCGCAGCCCCCAGCTCACCGTTTTCCTGGGCCGTGCCGGCCTGATGCTCGTCGGCCGGATGAGGCTCAATTCCGGCGCCTTGACGATGCTTCCCGCAGTCGGACTCGTCTCGAGGGCAGCCATGCCGGCTGCATCGACAAAGCCCGTGGCGAAGCCCAGATGAGGATAGACGCGCATGCGGCGCGTCGCCGGATCCACGGCCCGCCGGAAACTGCGGCTGGCGGAAGCTCGGGCGTCGAGCGCCAGGCTTTCCTGCTGTGCTTCGCTGGGGACGATAAAGTGATCCTGCAATTGCGCTTCAGCGTCGCGAGACGCTGAACTGTCGACGCCGCCTCGCGCCGCCGCAGCAAGACCGGCCCCGAGCCCAACCGGGGTCAGCGTTACGATGACCTTCGCGTAGCCGACCGACGCGATGGTTTCTGCGATGTCCTGATTGGCCATGATGTCCTCCCGTCTATGGTTTCAAGCTGCGTTGCACTGCTGCCCATGCGCCGACGCCATCCATGGCGGACCGGGTCGAAACCGGCCGCCCTGCCGAAGCAGATGCCGGGGACCGTGGTCGACGATTGTTTTGTGGAGGCGCCCACTTATTTCGATTTTGAAAATTCGGCGGCATTGCAAACATATTCGATGCTTGTCTTGCTTCGATGCTTGTCCTGCGCCATCGGCCATCTTAGTTTGTCGATCCCTCATGCTATGTGAAATTACTCACTTAGGAAAATATTTATCGAAGCAACGGTGACCCCACTTGTACATCAATGCTTTGGGGACATAACGTCGGGCAAATAATTCATCGGCCATGTTTGAGGGAGGCGATCATGCAGTACATGCGTAAGAACGTCTGGGAACTCGGCAATGACTGGGCCGCGCCGATCCTGTGGTACGCACGAGGCGTTGCAGCGATGAAGTCGCGAGCGCTCGCCAAGCGACGAGCTGGCGTTTCTATGGTGCCATCCACGGGATCGACCGGTCGCTCTGGAAACAGCTCGGTTATCTGAGTTCGTCCGACCCGCTGCCCAGCAGCGCCAACATCAAGCGTTTCTGGCAGCAGTGCCAGCACGGCAGCTGGTATTTCCTGCCATGGCATCGCGGCTATGCCGCAAGCTGGATGGTTGCGGGCGCCGTGCTGCTGTCCTTGGCCTTCGCGGTGCGGCTGACCGCTCCGGCATCTTGGCTGCCGCTCACGGCAGCGGCAATGCTCGCCCTTGTTTGGCAGATTTCACCCGCCAAGCAGATTTGTCTCAATCGATGCCACGTCCGGCCGGAGCTGGCCGCGTTCGGGCCGGCGGCCGATCTCGACGCGATCCATTTCGGCGCGACGCACGGCGCCCTTGCTGGTTCCGTATGGGCATATCGCCGCCATGGCCGCGGTCGCGCTGTGGCTTTTCGCCGAGCGTCTCGACCGGCCGATGACAGCGCGCTGGAGCTGGCGCGGCCCGGGCAAGGCCATCCGCATTGCGGTTGCGCAAATGGGGATGCGACCGCCGCGCAGCTAGAGCAATTCCAGGAAAGTGCGTAGCGGTTTTCCGTCCGGAATTGCATCAAAACAAAAGGATAGAGCGGTTCTGCGTTTCCGTGAAACGGTGAATCGCTCTAGCAGATCGCACGGCGGCGAATCGCCGGAACGAATCATCCGGCGCGAATCAAAAAAGAAGCCGTTCAAGGTCCCCCCTTGAACGGCTGGTCGAGTCCCCTGCTCCCCTGAACTCTTGACTGAAGTGCTGCCGATCGTTGCGAAACGACCGTTTTTGGAGTGGTTTTGGTGTGCCACAGCCGCCGCCGGACAGCAATGTAAACCACTTGTTAACCTTAACGTCCCCGACCCGTGAACAAGTGTTAACGATGCTGGCACGCATCCTGCAACGCAACGCATGTAGTCATCGGAGGGCGCCCTGTCTGTTCGCCGATGGGACATGAAAAGACAGATTGCGCGGAAGAGCACAAAATGAACCAGAACGGATCGATCACGCTGTTCCATTATTGGAACCGGCTGCGTGATGGGCGCTCCGCCCCGAAGCGTTCGGAAGTGGAGCCCGCCGATATCAAATCGCTGCTTGCCGACACGTTCATCCTCGAAAGGGATACGCGCGGCGAAGCGGTGTTCCGGCTTGCCGGCACCAGGCTTTGCGCCGGATATGGCCGTGAACTCAAGGGGTTCTCCTTTCCCTCCCTGTGGCGCGAGAAGGACCAGCGGCTCGTCGCGCGGCTGGTTCACGGCGTCTTCGACCAGAAGTCGGTGGTGCTCATCACCTATGAGGGTTTTAGCCGCAACGGCCGTTCCAACAAATTCGAACTGCTTGCCCTGCCGCTCGACGGCGGCGTCGAGAATCCGCGCTGCCTGGGCGTCATCAGCGCCGCCGAAAGGCCGTTCTGGCTAGGTGCCGATCCGATCACCGATGCGCTGATCGATTCGATCCGCGTCGTCGATCCGGACAAGGAGCCGATGTTCCTGAAGAACCGGCCGGCGATCAGCGTTCCCTCGCTTGTCCCCTCCGAATACGACCCGCCCGAAACGATTTCGGCGCTCGGCCGCGCGCGTCGCATCCGCCATCTCGTGGTGTTCGACGGCGGGCGTGGGGAATAGTTCAAATCTGAAGTCTTATCTTAAGGCTGACGGCGGACTTTTCTTCTTTGTTAACCTGCATGGCTGTACTTTTCCGGGTGAAATTCCTCGCATCGACGCGCGGGAATGCCAACGGGGTGTAGGCAGTCATGAGGTCAGCGGCGGTCGACTACGCGCCGTCCCGCGCCGAAAGGCGTAACTTTCAGCGCGTCCGGGTCAAGATCTATGGGCGCTTCATGCTGGAAGACCGCACCGAGCACCCGTGCCAGGTGATCGACATGTCGCCTGGTAATGTCGCGTTGCGTACCGAGCGCATCGGCATGCCCGGCGAAAAAGTCATCGCCTATATCGACCACATCGGCCGCATCGAAGGCGTCGTCACCCGCACCTCGCAGGACGGCTTCGCCATGACCGTCATTGCCTCGGAGCGCAAGAAGGACAAGCTCGCCGCGCAGCTGACCTGGCTCGCTAACAAGCATGAGCTCGACCTTCCGGAAGACCGCCGCCACGAGCGCGTCGCGCCGCGCAATCCGATGAGCGTGCTCCAGCTTACCGACGGACGCCAGTACCAGTGCCGCATCATCGACCTGTCGCTGTCGGGCGCGGCGATCGAGATCGACGTCAAGCCGGCCATCGGCATCCAGGTCATGCTGGGCACGATGCGCGGCCAGGTGGTGCGTCACTTCGAGGATGGCGTCGCCGTCGAATTCGCCGTCATCCAGCGCCCGGAAACCCTGGACTCCGAATTCAACGCGCCGCGCTCCTGACGAGCGGTAATCCGCCAGACGATTGAACCGGCCCATTGCGGCCGGTTTTTTTGTTGTTCTCACTGACGCCCGCGACCAAAATGACCCACGCTGAGACACGGGTTGCATACCGCCAAAAACCGGCTCCGAAGAAGGTCCAAGCAATTTTAGATCAAACTAATTCAAATTTTATGTTTATTCTATTGGCGTTTTACTCAATGTCTACTTCGCGTTTTTGCGTCAAATAAATCCGCCTGTGACAAGGTCTCCTCAAACGGGGAGACTAAAACAATGAAGAAGACGAGGGGCGAGCTGTTGCTCATGGCAATGGCGATGCAGCTTTCCGCTTTGGCTACAGCCTATGCAGGGCCGGTTTTCATGCACACGGGCGGCCGCACCACCCAGCCGGTCGGCCACTACGAATTCTGCCAGAAGCTTCAAGGAGAATGCACCGAAAGGACGCCGAAGCAGGCACCGATCGAACTGACCCGCAAGCTCTGGGCGAAGATCGTCAGCATCAACAATTCGGTCAACACCAGGATCACGCCGCGCACCGACATGGAAATGTGGGGCAAGGAAGAGGTCTGGTCCTATCCCGACAGCGGCTTTGGCGATTGCGAGGACTATGCGCTGGAAAAGCGCCGCGAGCTGATGAACATCGGCGTCCCGGCCGGCGACCTCCTGATGACGGTGGCGCGCCAGCCGAACGGCGACGGCCACGCGGTGCTCACCGTGCGCACCAGCCTCGGCGAGTTCATCCTCGACAATCTGCAGCTCAAGGTGCTGGCCTGGACCGACACCGACTACACCTACCTGAAGCGCCAATCGACGGAGAATTCGGGCGTTTGGGTGACGATCAACGATGGCCGCGAGGACGCGGTCGCCAGCGTCCGCTGAGGACGCCAATGCATGTCGCCCAAAAGTGCGCAGCGGTTTTGGGATAACGACAAGCATAGAGCAAGAGGTTAAGCGCATCGCATGAATGCGACGCGCCTAGGGAGAAAACCCGGTCGAGTCCCCACCCTCCCCGTCCCCAACGACCGGGTTTTAGGAGCCGGCCCCGTCCCCGGGCCGGCTCCGCCATTTCTGGAGTAAGCTGTTGAAATTCTGACCGAAGATACGGTTTCAATAGCTCAGATTTCTGTTTGCGGCCCGCCTCTGCTACAACAGCAAGTAGCGCGAACCGGGTCCGGCCGTGGTTTCTCCGGCCAGAGTTCGAAATCCGAGAGTGCGCCAGCCGCGAGAAGTCCTGCATGCCGACCGAACCCCGATCACCGCGCTTGGCGGTGCTTATCGACGCTGATAACGCTTCCGCCAAGATTGTCGACGGCCTGTTCGAGGAGATCGCCAAGATCGGCGAGGCCAGCGTCCGCCGCATCTATGGTGACTTCGCAAATGCCCGGTCGAAGGGATGGGCTGACGTTTTGTCGAAGCACGCGATCATTCCGCAGCAGCAGTTTGCTTACACCACTGGGAAGAACGCTTCCGATATCACACTCGTGATCGACGCGATGGACCTGCTTCACAGTGGTCGCTTCGACGGCTTCTGTCTGGTCTCTTCCGACAGTGACTTCACCCGGCTTGCCGCCCGCATACGTGAACAAGGCGTTGATGTGTTCGGGTTTGGGGAGCAGAAAACCCCGGAGAGTTTCCGGCAGGCATGTCGCCGTTTCGTCTATACCGAAAACCTTCTCCGCAGCGCTGAGGATAGTCAGGATGCTGCGCCGGCTAGAAAGCCACTTGAGGTGCCGAGCGCCGCGACGCCCATACTGCGGAAGGTCATCGGCCAGATGGAAAGCGAAGATGGCTGGGTGCTTCTAGGCACCTTCGGCAAGCAGCTTTTAAACCTCTTCTCCGACTTCGACCCTCGCACCTACGGCTTCAGCAAACTTAGCGACCTGGTGAGGAATACAGCCGCATTCGATATTGAAAATCCCAAAGGTGGGGCCATGCGAATACGGATCAAAGCTGCAGCGAAAAAAGGGAAAAGCAAATCCGAGTGACGCCGTCATGCTGGAAATCCCGGAAGACCGATGCGAGCGCCACAGGCTGTTCAAGGCCATCGACGATGCCTTCAAGGCCGGTGACTTCGAGGGCCTTGGCAAGGCCCTCGGCGGCTCGTCGCGCTGGTACGACGAGGCGATGCCATTCGAGCTCGGCCTCGGCCATCCGCTGGAATATGCGATCTACTGGAGCTCATCTCCCTTCATCTCGACCTTGCTCGATGCGGGTTCGAATCCGAACTACGGGGACCACGCCGGATTTCCTTCGATCATCGCGGCACTGTCCACCGAGCGGACGGACAAGCTCGAAATCATCCGCATCCTGATCGACCACGGCGCGGATCCTGATATGCGGGGCGTCAACGACTGGACACCGCTCCACTATGCGGTGGCCATTCGCGACGCCGAAGCGATCCGCCTGCTTCTGGCGGCGGGCGCCGATCCGTCGCTCAAAACCCGCATCGATGACTATACGACAGCCCTAGCGGAAGCCGATGCGGCCGGCTTCGAAGCCGGCGCTTCATTGCTGCGTGATCCGATGCGCAGGCGCGGTTCCGATTGATGCTCGATCGTGGTGCGCAACCATAGTGGAAGAGCCGAAGACCTATCCGGATTTTACCTCAGGCCTTCTTCAGCCCTGCCTTGAACCGCTTGCCGTTGGCGACATAGTGTGCGGCCGAGCCGCGCAACCTGGCGATCGCTGCTTCGTCCAGTTCCCTCACCACTTTCGCGGGCGAGCCGACGATCAGCGAATTGTCGGGGAACTCCTTGCCTTCTGTCACCAGGGCGCCGGCGCCGACCAGCGAATTCCTGCCGACCCTCGCGCCATTGAGCACGATTGCGCCCATGCCGATCAGGCTGTTGTCGCCGATCGTGCAGCCATGCAGCAGCGCGCGGTGGCCGATCGTGCAGCCCTCGCCGATGGTCAGCGGAAAGCCCGGATCGGTGTGCATTACCGTATGTTCCTGCACATTGGTCTCGGCGCCTATGACGATCGGCTCATTGTCGCCCCGGATGACGACGCCGAACCAGAAGCCGGCGTTGCGGCCGACCTTGATGTCGCCGATCAGCGTCGCGTCCGGCGCGATCCAGTTGCTGTCGGCGTCCTCGAAGCTGGGGGCTTTGCCATCGATCGCATAGGCCGGCATCTCGTCTCCGATTCGTCTCAAGCCACGTAGTCGATCGAGACTAGAGCAATTCCAGGAAAAGTGCCTAGCGGGCCAGCCCACGACGCAATGGCGATCAGCACGACGCCCAGCGCCAACGCCCAGGCGACGGCCGTGCAGCCGCAGGAGATCAGCGCCAAGGTCGAGATGCGGCCTTGCCTGCGGGCGTTCAAAGCATCGTTGACGAGCATGAACGGCCCGGCGCAAGCCGTCGCGGCCAGCGAGCGCAGGACATGCGTCGGTGAGACATAGGGTTCGGCAAAGGCAAGCCGGCGACCCGACATCAGCTCCATCGCCGATCCGGCCAGGCCGCATGCGGTCAGGCCGACCGCAAAAGCAAACAGAACGAGCTCCACGGGGCCCATCTTTACCTCCCGTTTACCATGAAACCGCACAGTCGGTTTCGAAACGGGCGCTGCAAGAGCCATGCCGCGCCATGTGTGCCGCCCCAGGACACCTGCGGGAGTTACGGGCGACGACATCGGGGATTGCGATGAAGCAGGCAGCGGCCGCTAACGGTCCGGAATTCGACATCGTCGATTCCACGCTGATGAAGCGGGTGTTCTATATCTTCGCGGCGCTGGCGCTGGTGTCGGTGGTGATCAGCCTGGGCGGCAAATGGCTTGGCCGCTCGATCGCCATGGCCGGCTACACCGACGACACGACGATCCATGAGGTGGTGATCGGCAACAATGTCATCGCCGTGCCGGCAAACATGATCCGGTTCGAGCAGGCGCGGCGCGACGGCATCGCTTCGCGGCTCGACCTCTATCTGCGTTATCCCGAGATGGACGGCTACAGCGCCGCCGCCCGCGACGACTTCAATCACACCGGATCGAGCAGGGACATCGTCTTCCTGTCGTTCGAGCAACAGATGATGTCGCGCGACATGAGCGGCCGCTTCACCCCGATCTACAGCGCCTTGATCGCCCAGCCGGGCATAGCAGGACCAGGCGGCACGACGCTTTATCGCTTCACCGAAAAATCAGGCTACCTCAACGAGCTGCTTGCGGTCGCCAACCGCCCAGGCAAGGACCCGTTCGTCGCGCGTTGCCTGAGCGGACCGACTGCCGAGGAATCGCTGGCGCCCTGCGAGCGCGACATCCATGTCGGCGACGGCCTCAGCCTCACCTATCGCTTTCCGCGGGAGTTTCTCGGCGACTGGCAGGCGCTTGATGCCGCGATTGCCGCCCAGACCGCGCATGCGCTGAAGACAGTGCGCTAAAGCCCTTCGTTGCCTATTCACAAATGCAAACGGCTGTCCGGGCCGCATCGCTGCAGCACCGGCCAGCCGCGAATTCAGGCTCAGGCCAGATCGATGTCGAGGATCGCCATCGAGAAATTGTAGTCGCCGTCATCCTCGTCCTTGAAGACGATGCCGAGGAATTCGTCGCCGACATAGACCTCGGCCGAATCCTCCTTGCGCGGACGTGCCTTCACCTGGAGCTTGGGATTTTGGAAGACACGCTTGAAATAGGCGTCCAGTTTTCTGATTTCGTCCGGCTTCAAAAGTCTTCTCCGAAATGTCGGGCTTGTTCGTTGGAACGCGCTTCTGACACGCAGACGATGGCGATGTAAAGGCAAGCCGTAGGGATATGACGCGGGAACTGAGCGGCCGAAGCAGGCACCCGGAATCCGGCTGCCCACTCGGACGCGAAAATCAGATGTCGAAGCTGACGACGTGGTCCATCGTCTGCGACGGCAGAAGCTGGTCCATCTGCCGCGAAGGCTGGTCGCAACCGGTCTCGCCGACGACGCGCGCCGGCACGCCGGCAACCGTCTTGTTGTGCGGCACTGGCGACAGCACCACCGAACCGGCCGCGATCTTCGAGCAATGGCCGACTTCGATGTTGCCGAGAATCTTGGCGCCGGCGCCGATGAGCACGCCACGGCGGATCTTCGGATGACGGTCGCCGCCGGCCTTGCCGGTACCGCCGAGCGTCACGCCGTGCAGGATCGACACGTCGTCCTCGATCACCGCGGTCTCGCCGACGACGAGGCCTGTGGCATGATCGATGAAGATGCCCTTGCCGATGCGGGCGGCCGGATTGATGTCGGTCTGGAACACCGAGGACGAGCGGCTCTGCAGATAGAGCGCGAAATCCCTGCGGCCCTGGTTCCACAGCCAATGCGCCAGCCTATGGGTCTGGATGGCATGAAAACCCTTGAAATAGAGCACCGGCATGATGAAGCGGTCGCAGGCCGGATCGCGATCGTAATAGGCCTGGATGTCGACGCGCACCGTCGTCGGCCAGTCCTTGTCGTCGGCCAGCATCGATTTGAAGGTCTGGCGAATGAGGTCTGAGCCGACGTCCTGATGGTCGAGGCGCTCGGCCAACCGGTGGATGACCGCTTCCTCCAGGCTTTCCTGATTGAGGATGGTGGAATAGAGGAACGCCGCCAGCAGCGGATCGCGGTTGACCGCTTCCATCGCCTCATCGCGGATCGAGCGCCAGATCGGATCGACCGGCTGCACCACACTGGGACGGGCAATTGTAATGCTGTTCATCGACGGTCTCCGGCCTGCCGGCTATTCTCCGGCCGCACATATAAGCCAGATCGTAGCAGGATTGAACTCAATTTTCCTTAGTGCTCTGTCAAATGGATTTGGTTCATGGAAAATCAAGCAGCCATGGAAAACGAACCCTTGATCGACGAGCCGTTGAAACGCGCGCTTTCCGCGCTCTATCAGGCGCTGGATCGGCACTACCACAACCTCGCCCATATCGAGGCGATGCTGGCGCTGGCCAGGCACTATCGCGCTTCGCTGCACGACCCTGGGGCCGTCGAAGCAGCGATCTGGTTCCACGACGCAATCTATGACAGCCGGACCAAGGACAACGAGGCCAGGAGTGCAGCGCTTGCCGAGGAAAAACTCGCCGGCCGCACCGATCCGGAACGTCTTGGCCGTGTCGCCACGATGATCGTCGCGACCGCCACGCACGAACTGCCCAGCCTTCAAAGGCTTGGCGACGAGCACTCCATCCGCGACGCGGCGTTGTTCCTCGACATGGACCTTTCGATCCTCGGTGCCGCACCGGAGGCGTTCGACGCCTATGAACAGGCGGTCCGCCGCGAATATGGCTGGGTCGAGGAACCGATGTGGCGAGCCGGTCGCAGCGCGATGCTGAAGACGTTCCTCGCCCGCCCGCATGTCTATCACAGCGAGGAATTCCGGCAGCGGTTCGAACCGCAAGCCCGGCGCAACATTGCGCGATCGATCGCGGCGCTCGAACCCTAATCCGGAAACGTCTCCATGCGTTGCGCATAGGGTTTGAAGCCGGCGCGCCTGTACACCTCTTGCGCTCCGGGATGGTCGTAAGTGTCGGTGTGCAGCCACAGCCTTTCGGGCCGATGCGACCAGGCGGCGCGAAGCGATCGGTCGAGCAGGAACGGACCGAGTTTGCGGCCTTGAAATCTGGGGATGAGCCCGAAATAGGTCAGCTCGACGTCCGCCTGGCCGACGCCGTTGAATTCGCACAGACCGGCGGCCTCGCCATCCACACGCAGGATATGCGTCGATGCAAGCGCGAGCAGTCGCTCGAGCTCGCCTGAACCCATGCGCAGCCGCTGGTCCCACTGCACGGGCTCACCGACGGCGCGGTAGAGGCTGACATAGCCGTCGATATCGAGCGTTTCGTGCGCGACCATCGCACCCGGCGCGGGAGCCGCAAAGGCGTCGCCGGACGGCGGCACGATCATCTCCATATAGGTGACGAGAAGGTCGACCATGGCAATTCGGGTTCGAGGCTGAAGGGTACGGCACCGGATGACATCGGGGCCGCCGCTGCTTCAAAGGGGGTTTTCGGCGTAAAACTCCAGCACGCGCTGTTTGAAGCTCTTGTCGCCGACCGCCAGCATATGGTCGCGGGCCTCGATGTGAAAAGCCCTGGCGTTCGGCATCAGCGCCGCCAGTTCGTCCGGTGAACCGCCAATGTCGTCCTTCGTTCCGACGGCGACCAGGGTCGGCTGGGCAATGCGCGCCATGTCGTCCTCGCTGAGCAATTCGCGTGACGTGGCGATGCAGGCGGCCAGTGCGCGGCGGTCGCTGCGCGTCTGGTCGGCGAAGGCGCGGAACGAGCGGCCACGCGGATGGGTCGTGGCATCGGGATCGTCCGCAAGCAATGCTGCGGCGATCGGATCCCAGTCGCCGACGCCGTCGACCATGCCGATGCCGAGCCCCCCGAACACCAGCGTCGCCACCTTGTCCGGCTCGGACAAGGCGAGGAAAGCCGAAATGCGCGCGCCCATCGAATAGCCCATCACATGCGCGCGCTCGATGCCGAGATGGTCGAGCAGCGCTGCCCCGTCCGAGGCCATTTTTGCGGGCGTATAATCGGCCTCGTTGTAGCTCTTCGACGACGAACCGTGACCGCGATTGTCGAAAGCGATGGCGCGGTAGCCGGCATCGTTCAGCGTCTTGAACCAGCCGGGCGACACCCAGTTGACATAATGGCTGGAGGCAAAGCCGTGGACCATCAGCACCGGATCGCCATGGCCCGACGCCGGCTGGCGATCGAGGAACGCAAGATCGAGGCCGTCATGGGAAAGAAACTGCATCGGCAATCCGAAATGCTCAGTTGGAATCGATGTTCGGCGTGTCGCCCTTGTCCGCCGGCGGCATCGCGGACCCGGGTTCGGTGCCGATTGCCGGGTGGCGCAGCAGGTCGCCATACGCGATGCCGTCCTTGGCGGCGGTGCCCGCCTTGAGTTCGAGCACGAAGCGCACCGGCAGACCGGACGAGATGACCGCCTCGGATTCCGGTTCGCCTCGCTTGATCGAGCGGACCTTGCCGTCCTGGCCGACAAAGATCAGGTCAAGCGGCATCGGTGTGTTCTTCATCCAGAAGGTCAGCGGCCCCGAACTCTCGAACACGAACAGCATGCCGTGGTCGTCGGCCATGTCCTTGCGGAACATCAGGCCGGCCTCGCGCTCGTCGGACGCATCGGCGATTTCAATGGAAAAGGAACGCTCGCCCGACTTCGTCACCGCGACCAGCGGCGTCGGATCGACGGGCAGGATCATTGCCTGGCCGTCCGCCGCAGTCGGCTGCTGCGAATAGAAATAAGCACTCGCTGCCGCGGCGAAAGCCAAGGCGGCGCACATCGCGCACGCTGTCAGCCAGTTCCTGGGAGCCATACATTTTCCTCGGCCGGAATTCGTCCCGGGCCATAATCCAGAACTTCGGTTCGGAAAAGGTGATGGTCAAGTAAAAGATAGACCCCCATCCCGATTCAACCGAGATGGATCAGGCTCCAAGGTGTGTTGAGATTCAGGTCAGGCCGAGCAGCCATTTGCAGGCCGGCTGAATATCAACACGCCTCAGTGCGAGACCGGCAACGTGCCCACATCGGGGTGGATTTCGGCGGCCATAAGGCCCTTGTCGCCGCGGCCGAAGCGGACCAGAACGACCTGACCGGGCCTGAGCTCGGTAATGCCGTAGCGGCGCAACGTCTCCATATGGACGAAAATGTCCTCAGTACCCTCGCCGCGGGTCAGGAAGCCGAATCCCTTGGTGCGGTTGAACCACTTCACCAGCGCCCGTTCGAGGCCGCTTTCGGGCGTCACCGTGATGTGGGTGCGCTGCTCCTGCATCTCCGCAGGATGGACGGCCGTGCTGGCATCCATGGACAGCACCCGGAAAGCCTGCAGGCCGCGCTCGCCCTGCTTGACGAGGCAGACGACGCGCGCGCCTTCCAGAGCGGTCTGGAACCCGTCCTTTCGAAGGCATGTCACATGGAGGAGGATGTCGCCGGATACACCATCGTCCGGAAGAATGAACCCGTAGCCCTTGGCCACGTCAAACCACTTGATGGCACCGGCGATTTCGACAAGATCGGCGGTGTCGCCGCCGCTGTCTCGCGTCAAGGCGTCGTCAAGGCTTCCGTCCCGCCCCGTGAAAGAGGCCTTTTCCCCCATAAGAACGCCCCCTTTTTTCAAGAACACCACAACTGATTCTTGACATCAGATTAACACCGGGGATTCCGGTCTGTGCAAGGCCTGACGTGCCTTTTTTCACGGTTCAATACAGGAAAACCGGATTTGTCGTTTGCCGGCGCGTCCGGATGCGGCAATTGCCCTTTGGCCGGGCGGCCCCTATGTTGCGCCGCACCCCAACATATCGAGGAAATCACATGCGCTATCTGCACACCATGGTTCGCGTCGCCGACGTCGATGCATCGCTCGATTTCTACTGCAACAAGCTCGGCATGAAGGAAGTGCGCCGCCACGAAAATGAGCAGGGGCGTTTCACGCTGATCTTCCTTGCCGCGTCCGAGGACGAGCAGAGCGGCATCGCAGACAAGGCGCCGCTGGTCGAACTGACCTACAATTGGGATCCGGAAGACTACAAGGGCGGCCGCAATTTCGGCCATCTCGCCTATGAGGTCGACGACATCTATGCCACCTGCCAGCATCTGATGGACAATGGCGTCACCATCAACCGGCCGCCGCGCGACGGCAACATGGCCTTCATCCGCTCGCCGGACGGCATCTCGATCGAGCTCCTGCAGAAAGGCCCGGCCAAGGCCAAGGCCGAGCCCTGGGCTTCGATGCCGAACACCGGAAGCTGGTAGCCGATCAATTTATCTTGAGCGGGTACCGCCGGACGGAGACGCCCGGCGTCCTTTGCCGTTTCGCACGACGGCACCTATGTACCCGGCTGTCGCGCCAGCTTAGCAAGGCTGGCACCCTGTCAAGCCATGGGCGCCTGCCCTCCCCCGGAGAACTCATACATGCCGACCAGCCGCGCCGACGTCGCCACCGAACATGCCAGCCGTTACCTGCAGCAGCTTTGCAAGCATTGGGCGCACAAATTCCCAGTCGAGTTCGACCCGACCCACGGCACCATCGACCTCTCTATGGGCCGCACCGTCATGGACGCCGATGCAACCGCCCTCCACATCGCGGTGACATCGGATGAGGCCGGTTCGCTCGAGCGCCTGGAAGCAGTCGTCGCCGACCACATCAAGCGCTTCGCCTTCCGCGAGGAACTGACCTTCGACTGGAAACAGGCTCCGGCGACCTAGGCTGCGCGTCAGCCGGAGCTGCCCGCCCCGCCGGCCAGTTCCAGCAGTGCCAGCACCGAACGCCAGTTGCGTGCGGTACCGGGCACTTTGAGGGTGCGTGGGATCAGTCCGGCAAACACCGATTTGCCGAGCCCGTCCGGTGCATGCAGGTAAAGCACGTCGCCCTTGACCTCGAAGCTTTCCGGGCCGGTGCATTTTTCAGCAAGCCGCGCGATCTCCTCGGCGGTCGGCTCGCGCTCCAGCACATAGGCATGGAGCTTGGTCGGGTCGCCGGCGACCTGCGGATAGGGGTTTTCCTTCACCAGCCGCTCGAACCGGCCGAGGTCGCGCACCATGATGCGCGAGTAAAAGCCCCATTTCTTCTCGAAGGCTGCTTCCAGCTGTTTGGTCAGGCTGGCCGCGTCGCTCTTCTTCGCCCGGAAGACGGCGTTGCCGCTCTGCACATAGGTGGCAACACCGGAAAAGCCGAGTTCCTCGAAGAAGGCTCGCAACTCCGCCATCTTGACGATGCGGTTGCCGCCGACATTGATGCCGGAAAACAGCGCGACGAACACCGTCTCTTTTTCGCTCATTCTGGCCCGCTCATATGATGAACCCGGCAAGCGTCTCGTTGTCGGTGATGTCCTGGTACTGGACGCCCTCGGCGTCGAAATTGGCCTTCAGCAAATCGAAATTGCGGCGGTCCTTGGTTTCGATGCCGATCAGCACCGAACCGAAATTGCGCGCCGATTTCTTCAGATATTCGAAGCGGGCGATGTCGTCGTCAGGCCCGAGCATTTCGAGGAAGTCGCGCAACGCGCCGGGCCGCTGCGGAAAGCGGATGATGAAGTACTTCTTCAGTCCTTCGAAGCGCAGCGCCCGCTCTTTCACATCGGGCAGCCGCTCGAAGTCGAAGTTGCCGCCCGACACCACCGCGACGATGGTCTTGCCCCTTATCTCCTTCTTCGAAAAATCCTTCAGCGCGTCGATCGCCAGCGCGCCGGCCGGCTCTAGCACCACGCCTTCGACGTTGAGCATCTCGATCATGGTCGCGCAGAGCCGGTTTTCCGGGATCAGCCGCACGGCATCGGCGGCAAACTCCTTGAGGTGGCGCAGTGGTTCGCGGCCGATCTCGGCGACCGCGGCACCGTCGACGAAATTGTCGACCTTGGCGAGCTTGATCCGCTTTCCGGTGGACAGGCTTTCGCTCAGGCTCGGCGCTCCGGCCGGCTCGCAGAACACGAAGCGCGTGTCGCGGTTCTGGTCGGCGAAGTAATGCGTCACGCCAGCGGCCAGGCCGCCGCCGCCGACCGGCAGCATGATGACGTCGGGCATGCGCGCGCCAGGCATCTGGTCGGCGATCTCATAGGCGACGGTCGCTTGCCCCTCTATGATGTCCTTGTGATCGAAAGGCGGCACCATATGCGCGCCCGCACTTTCGGTGAATTCGAAGGCGGCGCGGTAGCAATCGTCAAAGAAGTCGCCGACCAGCCTGATCTCGACGAAGTCACCGCCGAACAGACGCGTCTTGTCGATCTTCTGCTGCGGTGTCGTCACCGGCATGAACACGACACCCTTCTTGCCGAAATGGCGGCAGACGAAGGCAAAGCCCTGCGCATGATTGCCGGCCGAGGCGCAGACGAAAAGCTCGGCATCGTTGCCGGCGGCGAGGGCCTTGCGGAAAAAGGTGAAGGCGCCGCGGATCTTGTAGGAGCGCACCGGGGTCAGGTCCTCGCGCTTCAAGAGCACCCGCGCCCCGGTCTTCTTCGACAGATAGTCGTTTTCCTGCAGCGGCGTTTCCGGAAAGATCTGGCGGATCGCAGTGGCGGCGGCGGCGACGCGGGAGGAGAAACTGTTCATGGCGCCGTCACCTCTGGATCGAATGGTTCGAACGCGAAGCCTATTGCACAAATCGCTGTTTGCGGCCACCGATGCCGTGCGGCCGTCTTAACACGCCAGCAGAAATCCATTGGAGCCATCCATGTCCGTTTCGGCCGTCGCTTTAAAGACCATGTCATTGCCGGAATTCGGCGAGCCGACGGTGATGCCGCTCGTCCCACGAACCACCTACGAGGCACGCATCGAAGCACTGGCGGCGCGCGGCTCAAGGGCAGGCTTCGATGCCTTCGTCGTCTATGGCGACCGCGAGCATGCCGCCAATGTCGCCTATCTCTCAGGCTACGATCCCCGTTTCGAGGAGACGCTGCTGGTCATCCTTCCCGGCAGAGCGCCGAAGCTGCTGGTCGGCAATGAGGGCTGGGGCTACGCCGAGATCTGCGACGGGCCCTATGAACGTGTCCTCTACCAGACCTTCTCGCTGCCGGCGCAGCCGCGCGACCGCTCCGACGCGCTGCCCGACATCCTTGCCGGTTGCGGCCTGAAAGCCGGCCAGCGCATCGGCGCCATCGGCTGGAAACCATTCGGCGCCGGCGATGCCGGCTTCGGCGAGACGACACTCGACCTGCCCTCCTTCATCGCCGACACGCTGCGCGCGCTTTTCGGCGACAAGGGCGCGGTGTTGAACGCGGCGGATCTGCTGATGAACCCGGCGGACGGCCTGCGGGCGATCAACGAGGCCGACCAGCTGGCCGCCTTCGAATTCGCCGCGACCTTTTCCTCGCAAGGCCTGCGCAACGTCCTCAGGGGCATCGAACCCGGCATGAGCGAATTGCAGGCGACGCGGCTGATGGGCATCAACGGCCTGCCCCTGTGCTGCCATCCGATGCTGTCAGCCGGCAAGCGGGCGCCCTATGGCCTGCCGAGCCCCCGCCTCGACGTCATCAAGCGCGGTGACCCGATCACCATGGCCTATGGCATCCAGGGCTCGCTCAATGCCCGTGCCGGCTTTCTGGCCGAAAGCGCGGCCGATCTGCCGCCAGCCATCCGCGACTATGTCGAAAAAGTGGTCGCGCCGTATTTTTCCGCCGTCGTCGACTGGTACGACACGGTCGGCATCGGCGTTCCCGGCGGCGCCTTGTGGAAGGCGGTGCATGACCGCATCGGCGATCCGTTCTTCGGTGTCTCGCTCAATCCGGGCCATCTCGTCCATATCGACGAATGGATGCATTCGCCGGTGTTTTCCGGTTCGCAGGTCAAGCTGCAATCGGGCATGGCGCTGCAGATCGACATCATCCCGGCGACCGGGACGGACTATTTCACCACCAACATCGAGGACGGCATCGCGCTCGCCGACGAGGCGCTGCGCGAGGAGATCGCGGCGCGCTACCCGGAAGCCTGGCGCCGCATCGAGGCGCGCCGCGCCTTCATGGTGGATGTGCTCGGCATCCGGCTGAAGCCCGAGATACTGCCCTTCTCCAACATTCCGGCCTTCCTGCCGCCTTATTGGCTTTCGCGCAACACTGCGATGGCCGTCGCCCGGCGCTGACAACATTTCGGCTGGACACGACTTACTTCTGCCGCACTTCGCCTGTCCGGGAGGTGTCGCGGAGGTTGGGCCGGAGTGGAATTTCAAAAAGTGCGTTTGAAGACGATTTGCATCTTTGCCCTTGCCTTGCTGATTGCTGGCTGTGGCGGCCGCAAGACCGAGGAAATTCTCGGCAGCGCCGTCGTGTCCACGCCGGTGACGGAAATCGCCGGCAACCACTCGATCTTCA
The DNA here is from genome assembly GCF_044778005.1 of Mesorhizobium sp. IMUNJ 23033. Lineage (NCBI taxonomy): Bacteria > Pseudomonadati > Pseudomonadota > Alphaproteobacteria > Hyphomicrobiales > Phyllobacteriaceae > Mesorhizobium > Mesorhizobium sp. IMUNJ 23033. Next base: position 80,739 of record NZ_JBJACT010000012.1, on the reverse strand, counting down.
TCGCCACCACCCGCAAGAAGTCCGACGACCCCAACAAGGTGTTCGACGGCGAGCGTTCGGCGACGCTGAACTATGCCCGCGTCAACGTCACCGTTCCGGGAATCCACGAGACCGGCCAGATCGAGCGGCGCTCACGCGGCAAGTCTAACGACCCGGCCAAATATTTCATGGCCTCCGAGGTTGTGGGCTACGACACCCAGCCAAAATTCTCCAGCGCGCTGAGCGCCGACATCGCCGCACGCGGCGGCCGCGTCATGGTCTTCGTCCATGGCTACAACACCGGCTTCGACGACGCCGTCTACCGGCTGACCCAGATCGTCCACGATTCCGGCTATCCGGGCACGCCGGTGCTGTTTTCCTGGGCGTCGGGTGCCAAGACCACCGACTATGTCTACGACAAGGAAAGCGCCAGTGCGGCCCGCGACCAGCTGGAAGTGACGCTGCGGATGCTGGCGCAGACCGGCGCCCGGCGCATCGATATCGTCGCGCATTCGCTCGGAACCTGGGTCACCATGGAGACATTGCGGCAGCTCGCCATCACCGGCGACCGTGATCTCGGCGGTAAGCTGGGCGATGTCGTGCTGGCCTCGCCCGATATCGACGTCGACGTGTTCAAGAGCCAGATGCGCCGCTACGGCAAGCCGGACAAGCCGTTCATCCTGCTGCTATCCGACGACGACCGGGCGCTAAGGCTGTCCGGCCTGATCGCCGGTGCGCGGCCACGCGTCGGCGATTACAAGGACGCTGCCGAACTCGCCACCTACGGCGTGACGGTCGTCGATCTCTCCAGCGTCAAGGGATCGGACAGGTTCAACCACACCAAATTCGCCGACAATCCCGAACTGGTGAAGATGATCGGGCAGCGGCTGCGCGCCGATGACGGCTTCGCCAGCGACCAGGAAGTGACCGACCGCATCAACCTGCTCGGGCAATGAGGTGGTTCTTCGGCTGCCGCCCCTTTAGCTCACTTTGAACTGGACCGGGCTGCACTCTGCCTTTATCGAATGGGCACAGACGTCGTGAGCATGGCGTCACCAGCGGGAGCCGGCGTGTGACCGTGCGTTCGAAGAGCTTCCTTGTCGTGGCGTTCGCGCTCGCTCTCGCAGGCTGCGCCGGCCCGAACACGCACGATTTGCTCAACAAGACGACGGTCGCCGCGCCTGCGTCCGACATTGCGGCCACGCATGAGATCTTCGTCGCCACCACCCGCCAGCAAGCCACCAAGGACCCGCAGCAGGTGTTCGACGGCGATCGCTCGCTGACCACCAGCTATGCCCGCGTCGACGTCACCGTCCCCAAGGTCCATCAGGTCGGCGCCATCGAACGGGCCAAGGGCTCCGCCAACAGCAACCCGGCCAAACAATTCACGGCGACCGGCGTCGTCCACTACGAGGACGCGTCGCAATTCGGCAAGGCGGTCGGCGCCGACATCGCCATGCGCGGCGACCGCGCCCTGGTTTTCGTGCACGGCTTCAACAACGGCTTCGACGACGGCATCTACCGGCTGACGCAGATCGCGCACGACACCAAATATCCGGGCACGCCGGTGCTGTTCTCATGGGCGTCGAGCGGCAAGACCACCGGCTATATCTACGACAAGGAAAGCGCCAACGCCGCGCGCGACGACCTCGAAGCGACGCTGCGTATGCTGGCGAAAACACGCGTCAAGAGCATCGACATCATCGCCCACTCGATGGGAACCTGGGTGACGATGGAGGCGCTGCGCCAGCTAGCCATCACCGACGACCGCGACCTCGACGGCAAGCTGGGCTATGTCATCCTGGCCTCGCCCGATATCGACGTCGACGTGTTCAAGAAGCAGATGATCCGCTACGGCAAACCTGACAAGCCTTTCGCCATCCTGCTTTCCGCCGACGACCGCGCGTTAAAACTGTCTTCCATCATTTCCGGCGACAAGCCGCGCGTCGGCGACTATGGCAATGCGGCCGACCTCGCCAGCTACGGCGTGTCCGTCGTCGACCTCAGCCAGACCAAGGGCGGCGACCGTCTGAACCACGCCAAATTCGCCGACAATCCGATGCTGGTGCAACTGCTGGGCGACCGGCTGCGCACGCCGGCCGGCCTGGCCTCGGACGAACCCGACCCAACGCAGCTCAACAATCTCGGCCAGGGCCTCGGCAAGGCCGTCGGATCGGTCGCCGAAATCGTCATCACCACACCGTTCAAGGTGCTGACTATCGCCACCGGCGGATAAAGCACGCCGCCTGGTTCTCAGATAAAAAGGTCGACCTTCTGGAAGGTCGTGACATCGACCAAGCCGACATCGGAGATTCTGAGTTCGGGGATCACCACCAGCGCCAGCAGCGAGTGCTGCATATAGGCGTTGTTCAGCGAACAGCCCATCTTGCGCATCGCCTCGGTGAGTTTCTCCGCCTTGGCCGCGACGATCTCCGCCCGCTCATCCGACATCAGGCCGGCGATCGGCATTTCGACCAGCGCCAGTTCCTTGCCCTTTGAGAACAATACGACGCCGCCGCCGACCTCGCCCAGCCGGTTTACGGCAAGCGCCATGTCTTGCTTGTTGGTGCCGACGACGATGATGTGGTGGCTGTCATGCGCGACGCTGGAGGCCATGGCGCAGTCACCCATATAGCCGAAACCGGAGACGAAGGCGTTGGTGACGCCGCCGGTGCCCCTGTGGCGCTCGACCAGCGCGATCTGGCAGACATCGTTGCGCCGGTCCATGGCAACGAGCCCGTCCTCGACCGGCAGATCGGCCTCCAGCGCGCGCGTCGGCGCCTGGTTCTCGATGACGCCGATGACCCGCACCCGCACCTCGTTGGCGCCCTTGGGAGCTGCGATGTCGAAATCCCTCGCCTTGAGCTTCTTGCCGAGCTTCACCGTGTTCTTCGCCGTCTTCGGATAGTCGTAGGCCGGGATATCGATATCGAGCTTGCCGCCCTTTGCCAGCCGAACGCCGCGGCCATAGACCTCGTCGATGGTCATCGCGGCAAGATCCGAGACGATCAGCAGGTCGGCGAGCCGTCCCGGTGCGATCGAGCCGATCTCGCGCTCCAATTTGAAATGCTGGGCGGTGTTGAGCGTCGCCATCTGGATCGCTGTCACCGGCTTCAACCCTTGCTGGATGGCGTGCCGCACCACGCGGTCCATATGGCCTTCCTGGACCAGCGTGCCGGAATGGCTGTCGTCGGTGCATAGGATGAAATTGCGCGGATCGATCCCGCTCTCCGTCACCGCCTTGATCTGCGAGGCGACGTCATACCAGGCAGAGCCCAGCCGCAGCATCGCCTTCATGCCCTGGCGCACGCGAGCGATGGCGTCCTCGGCGCGCGTGCCCTCGTGGTCGTCCTCCGGGCCGCCGGCGACATAGCCATGGAACGGCAGACCGAGGTCGCGCGAGGCATAGTGCCCGCCAACCGTCTTGCCCGCCTTCACCGTCGCCGCGATCTCGCCCGACATCACCGGATTATTGGCGGCGACGCCGGGAAAATTCATCACCTCGCCGAGTCCGATGATGTTTTCCCATGTCATGGCTTCAGCGACATCGGCGACCGTCAGTTCGGCGCCGGCATGCTCCAGCCCCGGCGCCGAGGGGACGCAGGACGGCATCTGCACATGCACGTTGATCGGCATGGCGACGGCCTCGTCATGCATCAGACGGACACCGGGAAGGCCGAGCACATTGGCGATCTCATGCGGATCGATGAACATCGAGGTGGTGCCGTGCGGGATCACGGCGCGGCAGAATTCCGTCACCGTCACCATGCCGCTCTCGACATGCATATGCGCGTCGCAAAGGCCGGGCACCAGATAGCGCCCGCTGGCGTCCACCACCTTGGTGCCCTGCCCGATGGCGTGGCCGGCGTTCGGCCCGCAATAGGCGAAGCGGCCGCCGGCAATGGCGATATCTGTGCCGGCGATGATCTCGCCGGAATGGACATTCACCCAGCGCCCGTTGCGGATGACGAGATCGGCCGGCTTGCGCCCCATGGCGACATCGACCAGATGCGTCGCCATCTCGGTCCAGGGCTTTGGTTTCGTGGTGTTCGCACTGCTCGCCATTGGGGACTCCTGTTTACCCACTGTGCCAATCCGGCGCGGTTTTGACCAGTTGGCAAAGCCAGATTGTGCTTGATGCAGGACCGTTTCATGATCCGCTCTTCCGGCAAGGCGAAATGCTCTAAATTAGGCTCACATCTGGCGACTGGGCGGATTGGCGAGGAAGATGGCACAGACGATCCGATTTGCAGTTTTCGTGCTGTCGGCATGCTTGGCCGGCCTCGCCTTCTTCACCCTGCATCCGTTCTGGAGGTGGCTGGCGCCGATCCTGATCTTCGTCGCCGGCTCCATGCTGGCCGAATACGCCTTCAACCGGCTGGCATCGCCTCTGGAGAAACAGCGCGACCTGGAGGATCGGACGCGCAACCCGCCGATATGAGCCGTTGCCAAGGCCGTTGGCGGCACTCGCCGCGCAGGCCCGAGCTTGTTGACTAATCTGGCTAAAACGCGATGCTGACCCGGACCGAACCGTAAGAGGGAACCATGACCCGTGTCTGGAAAGCGTTCGCCATCGTCATCCTGTTTACTGCGTCAACCGCTTTTGCAGCCGCCGAGGAACGCTGGCAAACCTTGCCGGAACCGGCGGCCATGCCCAAGCCTGATCAGAGCGGGTATGCGCCGGTCAATGGCATCCAGATGTACTACGCCGTTTTCGGTGCGGGCGACCCGGTGCTGCTGATCCATGGCGGCCTCGGCCACGCCGACATCTGGGCCAGCCAGGTGGCGACACTTTCCAAAACCCACAAGGTGATCATCGCCGACAGCCGTGGCCACGGCCGCTCGACCCGTACCGAACAGCCTTATGGCTACGATTTGATGGCGTCGGATTATCTGGCGCTGCTCGACTATCTGAAGATCGACAAGACCGCGCTTGTCGGCTGGAGCGATGGCGGCATCATCGGTATCGACATCGCGCTGCATCATCCGGAACGGCTGACGAGGCTATTTGCGCAAGCCGCCAACGTCACCACCGATGGCGTCGATCCGGGCGTCATGACCAACAAGACCTTTGCCGCCTACATCGACCGCTCCGGCCGCGACTACAAGAAGATGTCCAAGACCCCGGACCAGTATGACGCCTTCGTGGCGCAGATCAGCCACATGTGGGAGACGGAACCGGCGTGGACCAAGGAACAGCTCGGCAAGATAACCACGCCGACGGCGATCGTCGCCGGCGATCATGACGAGGCTATAAAGCGCGAACACACCGAATACATGGCCTCCGCCATTCCGGGCGCCAAGCTCATCATCGTGCCCAACGCCAGTCATTTCGCCATGCTGCAGGCGCCGGAATACAGCCAGGCGGCGCTGGATTTCATCGACGCCAAATAGGGCACTCTTGCGCCGCGACAGGCGGATTCGATTGTTGAGCAAGGGGATTCCGTTTTGCGGCGAATAGGGCTACCCTGCAACCTAGGGATTTTCTGAACCGCCATTTCGGAGAACTCGATGCGTCGTCTGACGCTTGCCAGTGCCGGCTTTCTTGCCCTCCTGTGCGGGTCGGCTTTCGCCGCGGACCTGGGCGCCGAACTGCCGATGACCGCGCCAGGCTTCGACTGGACGGGCTACTATGCCGGTCTGCAGGCCGGCTATGGCTGGGGCAGCTCCGACATATCTGGAACGGAAGGCGAGCCATTTAGCGCCTCGCCCGACCTCGGCGGCGGCTTCATTGGCGGTCATGTCGCCGGCCTCTGGCAGTTCGACCAGGCCGTGGTCGGCGCCGTGGCCGAACTCAACTACGCCTCCATTGACGGCTCGACTGAACTCGGCCCTGGAAACACATTCGGCACCGACATCAAGTGGCTCGGATCGGTGAACGCCAAGGCCGGCTTCGCCATGGACCGCTTCCTGCTCTACGGCATTGGCGGCATCGCCTTCGCCGGCATCGAAACGTCGCAGAACGCAGGCACGTCATTCGCCACGACGCGCACGAGTGTCGGCTGGACCGTTGGCGCCGGCGTCGACTACGCGCTGACCGACCAATTCGTCGTCGGCGCCCAGTATCGCTACTACGATTTCCGCTCCGAGCACTTTGACGCGCCGGACGCCTTTGTCGATCGCGACCAGAATGTGAAGCTGAACACGGTCGGCATCAACTTGAGCTACAAGTTCTGAGCATCCACCATCGCGAAAGATCTGACCTTGTGCCAGCTTTTCCTCGTCGCTGGGCGCGAGTAACGACCAATCTGATTGAGTGCTGCCTGAGCTGCGAAGTACGACAGCAGCGGCCCGACAGCCCGTTGGGGTGAGATTGACTGGCTGCCGGGCCTGACCGGCCTGGGGGGCAAGCCGGCTGGACCAAGCCTAATATTAGCAACTGCGCAACAAAACCCCGACGTGGCGTTTTCCCCTTGTTATGCGCGACTAGCCGCCAGGAATTGGTGCGGACGACGGGAATCGAACCCGTACGATCAGAGATCGAGGGATTTTAAGTCCCTTGCGTCTACCAATTCCGCCACGTCCGCAGGCCGCGATATCAAGCACTTAAGCGAACACAGGTCCAGCCAGGAGAGCCCAATTGACACCCAAAGGCCGGATTACTGTTCTGCGGCCGTTCTCATCGCAGCTTCGATCGCCGCCGCCGCGGGGGCGGCTCAACTGCCTGTGTGCCCGAACCACTACCGATCAACGCTGATGAATCGCGGGCAGCCGGTCACGGCATAGCTTGGCGTCGTGTACGTCCCTATTCCCGTGAAATAGTGGCAGGTGGATGCGCCCGTTGGGCTCTTTTCCTCGTGGTAGAGAACGCCTGTCGACGTCGCGAGCAGTGCACCAAGCGAAAGAACGATCAGCACAGGCCGGAGAGCGCTTTCAGCATTTCCTTATTCTTTCGGCCAGCCGCTCGTGTCGATCGGCATTAGGAACTCGAAGTTGTTGAGATCGTCCTCACAGTCGAGCCGATAGACGACAGCATCCTTTCCAACCCGGACAATCAGAGGCTGGAAATCTTCGGAGTGGATCGCCCACCAATAGCCCTCATGGACCGTAGCCGGATCGACCGCATAATCCGGATCGAGCAATTCCTCTTCCGTTAGCTTCCCCTTCTGCGGCCAGCCGCTGGTATCTACATGCTGGAGCATGTCGAATTCGCCGATATGGTAGGGCCAGTCGTCGCCCATACGTGCGGCCTCTTGGCCATGTACATCGATGATTTCGGGCAGGCCGTCGTCTTCTTGGTGAAGGCTGATCGCCCACCAGTATCCATTCTGCCTTTGCATTTCCCGCTGAACCTGCATGACTTCTCCATATCGTTTGGGACCGCACGCTCACCGCAGACGTGCATGAGCGTTCCGCGAGCCAGTTGATGTTCAAGGAGTTGTGTTGGGCAGCCGTGCTGCTCGTTGTCTACGACGTAAGGGCTCCCCCATCGTCGGTTATCATGCGGCGTTATTCAGAGGTTACCGGGCGCCGCTTTTCTCAAGGCACGCTGCAAAAGTATCTGAGCCGTTTGGGCAGTCAAGAAGGAATGGCTTGCAAACCATGTCCGGCAAAAGCCACAAGCAGCGCCAGAGCGCGCCAGACGCATCGGCGGTGTAGGACAGCGGCCGGCAGAAACGCGCGCTGGCAGGGCTCTCTGGTCACGCGCGCGGTTACCTCTGTCCCGGTTCGGGACCAAACTGCTGGCATCGGTTTTGCACTGAAGAAATTGCCGGTACTCCTCCACCGGTCCCGATCGGGGGTCGGGTTGTCAATCTCGCCGGGCCATGGGCTTGGGGTTTCATGCCCGGCGAGTTTTCTTTCAACGGTCCAACGATGCTGAAGCTCCGCCGAAAGCCGCAGAACAACTATCCGAACGCCGATCGCTTCGGCGATGATGGCCTGCGCCTCTATAGCGCCTACGAAGCGGCGAAGGTTCGACAACGATTGCAACAAGGTGGGATCAAGCGCATCCGGGTTGCCGCGATCGTCCTGGCTTCCATCGCTGCTGTGCTGCTCGTGATCGCCGCGCGGTAGCGTAGCCAAGGCCGATTCCAGCGGCCCGGCGGCCAAGGGCGGGGGGCTCGGGGTTTGACCGCCGGGCCTAACCGGCAAACGGGGTAGGTTGCCGGCTGGCAAATTATAGGCCGTTCATTGGAATATTCAATTTTGCTAAAATGCCTAGGAGCTAAAATTAGGCGCCACGAACACGGCGGCGACATACAGGACGAGCCGCACGACGACGACACCGACCGCGAGCCGTTCCTAGGAATGGGGCAACGCCACAGGACAGACCGGCGTTGGCGTCGAAGGCTGGACCGACACCGACAACGAGCAGGGCTCCGTCGTCCCGAGCCATCGCTGAAGGTGATCACGATCGTTGGGCCGTTCCCCGGTTTCGGGTTCGGTCGCTGAAAGAGGAAAACTTTTCCGCTTTGGCCCGCAGCCTCACGGTTGCGGGCCTTTTCATTGCTCAGCCCCTGCGTCTCGACGCCGATCTGCGGAACGCATACGTCGTGATGTCGTCACGGGAAATCCCGATGTCGCTGAGCATGTCGTCTGGTGCGTCACTCAGTTCGTCCATTGCCTTCAACTGCGCCTTCTGATCGGCTCGGCGATCGAGCCAATCGACAAGGGGACCAACTGCGACAAGAGGAAGATTCACAAGCATAGGAAGGTTCACAAGCATCGGAGCACTCCCTTCACCGCTGCAGGAAACTGCACGTAGCCTAGGCCGATACGTCGATGCGTCTGTGACAAACCTCACAGATCCCTACGGGCAAAACTGCCCGGCTGCCGATGGTGGCGGGCTTTCTCTATCTTGTGGCAGAAAAGTCACGCAGCTTGAATATGCAGAGCTTCAACCGGCGCGAGCTTATTATCCAACTAAGCGAGGCGTACCGTAGTTTCACGGGCAAAGGGGGACGCCCGACAACACTCCTCCCGAACTAGCGCCCGCTGCTTCTCCCTGGGTGGCGGGCCTTTTTTCATTGTCCCGGCTACCCCTACGGCCACCCAGACTCAGTTTTGCCAGGGTATCCAGTAAGTCAATAGAATGCAGATTATCGTTTGATTTCAACGTGGTGCGGACGACGGGAATCGAACCCGTACGATCAGAGATCGAGGGATTTTAAGTCCCTTGCGTCTACCAATTCCGCCACGTCCGCGCCCGTTGCTTTTCGGGGCTTCGCGCCAAAACGTCAACCGCCTCTGTGCAGGCACAAGAATGCGTCACCCCCTCAACATGGGCTCCGGAGGTTGCAACAGGCTGTGCGCGAGCCTCGGCATCCGAGAACCGAGCTGCCTCAAGCGCTCGATGTCTCGCGCACGCGGGCGCTGAAACAGGCAGTCGTTTCAGGCCGGAATTGGGTGTAATTTCAGGTGCTGGATGAGGATGATCGTCTTGGCGTCGATGATGCGGCCGTCGGCAATACCGGCCAGCGCGTCATCAAGGGTCATTTCCAGGACTTCGATGTCCTCGCCTTCCTCCGGTGCGCCGCCGCCGGCCGAAATGCGGTCGGCGGGCGAGTAGCGGGCGATGAAGAACCAGAGCCGTTCGGTCACGCTGCCGGGGCTCATATAGGGGGCAAACAGCCGCTCGACGTTCTTCAGACGATAGCCGAGTTCCTCCTCGGCTTCCTTGCGGATACAGGTTTCCGGGTCGTTTTCGTCGAGCAGGCCTGCGCAGGCCTCGATCAGCGGCTCGCGATGGCCGGTGACATAGGCCGGATAGCGGAACTGCCGCACAAGCAGCACCGTCGAGCGCTCGGGATCGAACGGCAGGATCACCGCGCCGTCGCCGCGATCGTAGGTCTGGCGGATCTGGGTCTCCCACTGCCCGTCACGGCGGCGATAGTCGAGCACGGTCTTCTTCAGGACCGCCCAGTCATCGGAAAGCACTTCCTCCGAACGGATGCGAATGCGATCTTCCATGATGAACTCCGATAACCTGCGTGCTCGCGCATGAGGCGTAGCCGTGAACCGCCATTCATGCAATCGGGCCAGCCATTGGTCCAGGACGGTCAATCACTGCCCCGTGTCTGGCGCCGGCCGCATCGCCTGACTAAATAGCGGATTGCGCCCTCCAGGAGCTTTCGATGACCACATCGCTTTTCCAGCCGATCACGCTTGGCGGCCTCAACTTTCCGAACCGCATCGCGGTGGCGCCGATGTGCCAGTATTCCGCCGAGGACGGCTCGGCCAGCGACTGGCACCTCCACCACTGGATGAACCTTGCAATGTCCGGCGCCGGCATGGTCACCGTCGAGATGACTGACATCGAACGGCGCGGCCGCATCTCGCATGGCTGCCTCGGGCTTTATTCCGACGACAACGAGGCCGCGGCCAGGCGCACGCTCGATGCGGCCAGGCGCGTCGCCCCACCCGGCACGAAATTCGGCACCCAGCTTGCCCACGCCGGCCGCAAGGCCTCCAACAGGAGGCCATGGGAAGGCGGCGGACCGCTCGCGGCCGACCAGGACCCCTGGCCGGTCGTCTCCGCCTCGGCCATCGCCTACGACACAGGCTGGCAAGTGCCGCATGCCCTGGAGGACGGAGAGATCCTGCAGCTCATCGAGCGTTTCGCCGAAGCGGCAAGGCGGGCCGAACGGGCCGGCTTCGATTTCATCGAACTGCACGCCGCGCACGGCTATCTGATCTTCCAGTTCCTGTCGCCGCTGTCCGCACCGACCGTTGGGGCGGCTCGCTGGAAAACCGCATGCGCTTTGTCGTCGAGATCGCCAAGGCGGTGCGGAAGGCCGTGCCCGAGCTGATGCTCGGCGCGCGCCTGTCGGTGAAGGAATGGGTCGATGGCGGCTTCGATGTCGAGGACGCGATCGAAGTGGCCAAGGCGCTGAAGGCTGAGGGCATCGCCTATCTCTGCTGTTCGAGCGGCGGCAATTCGCCATTGCAGCAGCTGCCGTCAGGCCCCGGCTATCAGGTGCATCTGGCGGAAGCCGTGCGCAAGGGAGCCGACATCCCGACGCGCGCCGTCGGCCTGATCGACGATCCGCAGCAGGCCGAGATGATCATCGCCGACGGCCGCGCCGATATGGTGGCGCTGGCGCGCGCCTTCCTTGCCGACCCGCGCTGGGGCTGGCGCGCGGCGGCCACCTTCGGCGAGGAAATCCACCCGGCGCCGCAGCTTGCCCGCTCGGTGACAACGATGCGGCATTGGATGAAGGCGGCGGGTTGATCACACCGGATTGTGGCTGCTGAGACGTTTGGGCGCACGCTGGCAGACACGATTGCAACCAAATTGGCTGCTTTGCGTTGGCGGCCATGATGGACAGCAAACCTTTTGAAACGCCGGTGGTGGTCGAACTCGGCCATGTCGGCAAATATCGCCAGATCCGCAGCACCCGGGAAGCCGCGGAGTGCCTGATGACAGTGTGGCCGCTCAACCGCGGCCCTCGGCATCGTGATGCGCTCGACACTTGCCTCAAAGTGCTGGAAGGGTATCGTTCGACCGCGGACGCGCGCCGGGCATTGATCGAAGCGGCCAAGGAATCGGAAGTGCTGGTTCCCAACGACAGGCTGCTCGACAGCAAGCGGCATTGAGCAACGAGCCTTTCACCAGGAGGACTTCATGGCGAAGCTGACTTACAAGATCGTCGAGCATGATGGCGGCTGGGCCTACAAGGTCGGCTCGACCTTCTCGGAAACGTTCCCCAGCCATCAGGATGCGCTGCGCGCCGCCGAGATCGCTTCGGCCGAGCAGCAGATTGCCGGCACCACGGACGGCATCCAGTACGAGGACGCCGACGGCAAATGGCATGACGAACTGGCCGATGGCCGGGATCGGCCGCAAACCGAAGTTTCCGATTAGCCCAGTGTTGGTGACTGCGGCGGCTGCGGATGCCCCCCGAGAGCATCCTGCCAGCCACTCGCAAGTGCGGTTGATTACTTGCCGCAGTAATGATCGTTGACGCTCAGCCCGGCATTGGCGTCGGGTCCAGCCGTGTTCGAGGCACAAGGGCCGACCGGACCGGAATTGCCCAGCGTGTTCAGGCCTGATGCATCGCTACCCGCGGCTATGCTGCCGGTGGTGTTTCGATCGACAGACCTCGTGTCCTCATTGCCGAATAGCCAATTGTGATGACTGTCGGACGTTGACTCGGCTGACTGGGCCAGTGCCGATGTAGCGAGGCCGATGGTCAAGGCCGACGCGGCAAGAATTTTCATGATCATTGATGTTTACTCCGTGTCTCTGCCGCAAAGGTGCGGCGCGGGTACAACCGGTAGTCAGCCCAAAGGTTCAGTGAAATTGTTGTGAGGCTGTGTTGATGTTCGGCCCGTGAACGCCCGCTCGGCAATGCGCTTGATGAAAGCGATGACGCGTTCCGGCTCGACGAATTGCGGCATATGTCCAAGCCCGTCGACAGCCTCGAAATCGAGCCCTTTGATCCTGTCCCGCATCGGCTCGCCATGGACAGCGATGCCAATGACGCGGTCGGCCGTGCCGAACAGGATGCCGGCCGGCATGGCGATCTCGCCATAGCGCTGCTCGATGCGGCCGAGATCCTGTTCCACCGCCACGACATCGGTCGAAGTCGCATGATAGTGGGCGGGCCGCAGTCCGAGCCAGCCACCGCCTGCGATCATGTAGTCGCCGGCAACTGGCTGCGGCGCGAAGATGAATTTCATCGTCGGCTCCGCGTATTTCAAGCTTACCGGTATCGCCACCGTATAGGCCATGATCCAGCGCAACAGGCGTGAAGGAACATAGAGCAGGTCGAATTTTTGGCGCACCCTGGTTTCCAGATGCGTCAACGGCGCGAGCAAGGCGATGCCCGAAATCGTCTCGGGATGTTCCACCGCCAAGGTCAGCACGATAGCGCCGCCAAGCGAATGGCCGACGACCAAAGGACGTTCCAGCCCAAGCGCCTCGATGAAGCGCCGCACCAGTTGCGCCTGCTCCGGCAGCCGGCCAGTCGCTCCGCTTGCCCGGAGCGAATGGCCCGAGCCCGGGCGGTCGAGCGCGATCAGTTGGTAGCCGGGGCCGAAACGGTCGAACAGCGTATGCCGGAAATGGTGAAGCTGCGCGCCAAGCCCATGCAGGAACACGATCGGCCTGCCCTCGCCGGTCTCGACGTAATGGATGCGGTTGCCGTCGATTTCGATGAACTTTCCGTTCGCCGGCACCAGCCTTTCGGCCTTCGCGGCGATCCACCATGTCGCCAGAACCAGGCCGGCGACCACGATCACCGCCAGCAGCAGCAGGCCGCCGAACAGCCACGACAACACGGACAGAAGCATTTTTCACCCGAAGCGAACGCCCCGCACCATACCTGCCGCCGGTGCCACCGCAAGGCCATCGACGCGCGATCCGTGGCGCATTGCCGCCGGCCGCCCGCCGCGCTATCTCAGGCGACCCAGTCTTCCCAAGGCGACATGTTGCCGGAGCCCCTCATGCCTGAAATCGTCACCGCCGCCATGCTTGTCATCGGCGACGAGATCCTGTCCGGCCGCACCAAGGACAGGAACATCGGCCACCTCGCCGACATCATGACGGCGATCGGCATCGACCTGAAGGAAGTGCGCATCGTTCCCGACGAGGAGGACGAGATCGTCGCCGCGGTGAATGCCGTGCGTGCCCGCTACACCTACGTCTTCACCACCGGCGGCATCGGCCCCACGCATGACGACATAACGGCGGATTCGATCTCCAAGGCCTTCGGCGTGCCGTGCGAGTACGACGCCAAGGCCTATGCCATGCTGGAAGCGAGCTACGCCGCGCGCGGCATCGAATACACCGAAGCACGCAAGCGCATGGCGCGCATGCCGCGCGGGGCCGACCATATCGACAATCCCGTCTCGATCGCGCCCGGCTTTCGCATCGGCAACGTCCATGTCATGGCCGGTGTGCCGTCGATCTTCCAGGCCATGCTCGACAATGTCGTGCCGACGCTGAAGGCGGGCACCAAAATGCTCTCGGCGACCGTGCATTGCCCGTTCGGCGAAGGCATGGTCGGCGGGCCGCTGGGCGACATCCAGAAAGCCCATCCGAACACGATAATCGGCTCCTATCCGAAATATGGCGACGGCAAGTTCTGGACCGAGCTCGTCGTCCGCGCCCGCAGCGAAGAGGCGTTGGAGGCGGCGCGCAAGGATGTCGAAGCCATGGTGGCCGGCATCGCCGCCGGCGCAACTGATCCGTGATCCCCGGGCCGCGAGCGGCCCGGAACCAAGCATGGCGTTCTGACGTTTCCCCCGGGCGCACCCAGCGCCAGCAGATTTTGAGGGATTCCCATGCGCTTCAAGACCATCGTCGCGATATTGCAGAACGAACAGGATGCCGAGCGCGTGCTCGACTGCGCCATCCCACTCGCCGAGCGCTTCCAGAGCCATCTCGTCGGCATCCATGCCGAGGCGCTTCCCGTCCCCTACACCTCCGCGACGGGCTTTCCCGACACAGAGTTCCTGCAGGTCTCCGCCGAAATGAACAAGGAGCGGGCCGAGAAATTGCAGGCGCTCTTCCTCAAGCGCATCGAGGAGTCCGGCCTGTCCTTCGAATGGCGCAGCCTCGAGAGTTTTTCCGGCGATAGCGCGCTGACCGGCATCTCCAACGTCCGCGCCGCCGATCTGGTCATCGCCGCGCAGCGCGACACCGGCGGCGACCCGAGCGCCGACGTCGACACGCTGGTCTACGATGCCGGGCGGCCCGTGCTCGTCGTGCCGCATGCCGGCCCTCTTGTCACCACCTTCAAGCACGTGCTGCTGGCCTGGAACGGCAGCAAGGAGGCAGCCCGCGCGGCCTTCGACGCCCTGCCCTTCATCATAGAGGCCGAGAAGACGGACATACTGGTCATCGATCCGCCGGAGACGCTGGACGATAGCCCGGACGCCGCCGGCGCCGAAATCGCCGCTGCACTTTCCAGGCATGGCGCGACCGTCAGCGTCTCGGTGCAGCAGTCGGGCGGCATCTCGGTCGATGACCTCATCCAGACCAGGATCACTGAGACCGGCGCCGACCTTTTGGTGCTCGGCGCCTACAGCCACTCCTGGCTGCGCCAGCTTCTGTTCGGCGGCGTGACGCGCACGGTGCTGCGCTCAGTGCAGGTTGCGGCCTTCCTCTCAAGGTAATGCATGTCGCCCAAAAGTGTGCGACGCGCTTCAAGTCCACAGGCATCGCTTGCCGCCACCTTGCCAAGACCAGCGCTTTCCGGCTAATTCCGCCCGCATTCCATCGTGACTGCGCGCGGCCAGCGCGCCTGCGGAGTGCGCGACCATGTCTCTTCCCGAAAAAGCCTTCCCGGTCTCCTGGGACCAGTTCCACCGCGACGCCCGCGCGCTTGCCTGGCGGCTTGCCGGCGCCAATAAAGGACAATGGAAGGCGATCGTCTGCATCACCCGCGGCGGTCTCGTGCCGGCCGCCATCATCTCGCGCGAACTCGGCATCCGGGTCATCGAGACCGTCTGCGTCGCCTCCTATCACGACTACACCTCGCAAGGGCAGTTGCAGGTGCTGAAGGAGATCACACCGGCGCTGCTCGCCGACGACGGCGCCGGCGTGCTGATCATCGACGACCTCACCGACACCGGCAAGACGGCGGGCATCGTGCGCGCGATGATGCCGAAGGCGCATTTCGCCACCGTCTACGCCAAGCCGAAAGGCCGCCCGCTGGTCGACACCTTCGTCACCGAGGTCAGCCAGGACACCTGGATCTATTTTCCGTGGGACATGGGTTTTACCTATCAGAAGCCGATCGCCGACGACCACGCCGGCTGATTCGTCGGAAAGCCATTTTTCTGTCTAGCCTGCCTCGGCGAGCACCCTTTGCTTCACAAGGAGGATTGCCGGGCACGATATTTCGTGGAACCGGCCCGCCTTGGTGGAATTTAACCAATCCGAGTGAAGTTTTTTACTTTTAATGCCCAAGATACGTCGTAAGATTCATCAGGCGGCAAATGATTCTGGAGGCTGGGGCAGCTTCTCCGATGTTGACGAGGCCAACGACGCACAATCACCTGGTCGAAAGAGTCCGGCGACTCTTCGGCACCGCGCCGTACCGCCTGCAGGTTGCCGCCCTGCCCTGGCGAGAGGCCGGGCAGGGCGTCGAAATCATGCTGATCACCAGCCGCGACACCGGCCGCTGGGTGCTGCCCAAGGGCTGGCCAGAGGCCAGGGAGCCGCTTTGCGAGGCGGCGGCGCGTGAGGCCGGCGAGGAAGCCGGATTGCGCGGCACGGTCTCGCATTTCGAGGCCGGTCGCTATTTCTACGCCAAGGCGCTGGCTTCCGGCGAGGAAGTGCCGTGCGAGGTGCTGGTCTTTCCGCTGCAGGTCGACCGCGTCGCCGAGCGCTGGAAGGAAAAGCGCGCGCGGACCCGCAAATGGGTAAGCTCGGCAGAGGCCGTGCGCATGATCAACGAGCCGGACCTCTGCCAGATCATCGCCCATTTCTGCGTCGATCCGCACGGATACGCCTGATCTGGAGCTGACCGGCCGAGGGGCGCCAGCCCGGCCAGACGTCGCCGGGCGCCGGGGACGAATGCTTTGCTATTGCGGCTATTGCGTCTAGAGTCGATTGGACTGCTCTGGCGTTTTACCGATGACGAACACTGCACGACCACTCGAAGAGAATTCCGGCGAACACAAACGCGCGCATCGCCAGCGTGTGCTCAAGGGCGGCACGATCATCACCGGCATCCAGAATTCCGAGGTCAGTTGCACCTTGCGCAATCAGCATGCTGGCGGCGCCGAGTTGAAGGTTGCCCCCGACTCGCGGGTTCCCGACAATTTCCTGCTCTATGTGCCGGTCGATGGAATTGCCTATCGCGCGGAAGTCCGCTGGCGCCGCACTGACCGCGTCGGCGTCCGCTTCACCGGCACCGCGCCGAAGCCGAAGCTGCATTACGGCTGACGCCATTCCATCGAAGGCACCCGGACCATTCGATCCGGGTGCTCTTTATCCGGGTGTCAGGATCCGGGTGTCAGGCGAAATCAGACCACCAGTCCTTTGGTCAGCTCGAGCGCCTGACGCTCGAACAGCCGGCGGTAGATGCCGCCGTTCAGCCGGATCAGCTCGTCATGCGAGCCCTCTTCGGTGATGCGGCCGCGATCGAACACCAGCAGCCTGTCCAGCGCCCGCACCGTCGACAGCCGGTGCGCGATGACCAGCGTCGTGCGGCCGACCATCAGCCGCTCCATCGCCTCCTGGATGAGCACTTCCGATTCCGAGTCGAGGCTCGACGTGGCCTCGTCGAGGATCAGGATGCGCGCATCGGCAAGGAACGCACGCGCGATCGCCACCCGCTGGCGCTCGCCGCCCGACAGCTTCACGCCGCGCTCGCCGACCAGCGTCCCGTAGCCCTTCGGCAGGTTGGCGATGAAGTCGTGCGCGCTGGCCAGCCGGGCCGCATGCTCGATCTCGGCCTGGCTGGCGTTCGGGCGGGCATAGGCGATGTTTTCCGCCAGCGACCGGTGGAACAGGATCGGCTCCTGCTGGACGATTGCGATCTGCCCGCGCAGCGACGCCTGCGCAACCTCGGAAATATCCTGGCCGTCGATCAGGATCCTTCCGGCGCTTACATCATAGAGGCGCTGGATCAGCTTGACGAAGGTCGTCTTGCCCGAGCCGGAATGACCGACCAGGCCGACGCGTTCGCCGGGCGCGATCTCCACCGAGAAGTCGCGATAAAGCGGCAGCCGATGGTTGCCATAATGGAAGGTGACCTTGTCGAAGGTGATGCGGCCGTCACCGATGCGGATCGGCCCGGCGCCGGGTCCGTCCTCGATGCCGAGCGGTTCGGACTGGAAATCGACCAGTTCCTCCATGTCGTTGATCGAGCGCTGCAGATTGCGGATATGCGTGCCGATGTCGCGCAGATAACCCTGCAGCACGAAGAACGAGGTCAGCACGAAGGCGACATCACCGGCGCTGGCCTCACCCCAAGCCCACAGCATCAGCGCCAGCCCGATCACCGCCGTCCTGAGCAGCAAAAGCATCGTGCCTTGCGTCGTGCCGTTGACGGTGCCGCGCACCCAGGTGCGGCGCGTACGCGCTCGCCACTTGGCGACCACCCTCGCGAGCCGCGTTTCCTCGCGCGCCTCGGCGCCAAATCCCTTGACCACGGCGTTGCAGCTCACCGCGTCGGCCAGCGAGCCGCCGAGGCGCGTGTCCCATGTGTTGGCGAGCCTTGCCGCTGGCGCGACATAGCCGAGCGACAGCATCGCCGTGACAGCGATGAACAGCACCGATCCGGCGGCGACCACCGCGCCCATCAGCGGCCAGAACCAGCCGAGCAGCAGCGTCGAGCCGACGAGCATGACGACCGACGGCAGCAACGCAATCAGGATCGTGTCGTTGAGCAGGTCAAGCGCCCACATGCCGCGCGTGACCTTGCGCACCGTCGATCCGGCAAAGCTGTTGGCGTGCCAGTCGGTGGAAAAGCGCTGGACGCGGTGGAAGGCATCGGCGGCGATATCCGCCATCATCTTCAGCGTCAGCTCGACGATGGCCATGAAAGCGGCGTTGCGCAGCACGACGCCGGCCAGCGCCAGCGCCACCAGCATCGAAAAGGCCGCGATGGCCGCATTCCAGGCGGCGTCGTCCGCAGCGGCGCTGCTGGCCACCGCGTCGACCAGCCGTCCCGAATAGAGCGGCGTCAGCACGTCGGCCAGCGTCGACAAAAGGAAGGCGCCCATGATCAGCGAAAGCCGCCACGGCTGGCGCCGCCAATGGATGAGCGTGAAGCCGAGAACGCTGCGGAAGGCGTCGGCGCGCAGGTCGAGTCGAAAACGAGCCATGATGTCATCCGGGCGCAAACGAGCCCGGTCCCGGTAAGGTCAAAATTGAAAAAACCGCGCTGGCGCCATTGGCGCCCGGAAATGCGGAGGTTCGGCATATTTGGCGGCTCGCCCATACAAGGGGCGGCGACCTGCAGCGGCAAATGCCTGTTCTCGGATCAGCTCTCGTCGCGAAGGCGAACCCTCGCGGCGTGCTGACCAGGACCTAGGCTTCGCGGCCTCGCATAACGATGTCAAATCGTGGCATTCGGTTCCTCCTGAAGGGGAAGCGCGGAGGAGTTCTTATAGAGATGCCCCGGCGCATCGCCAAGGCGGGCCGTGACCGAAAGCGCAACTGGTCCAAGCAGTGAGACGATTTTGCAACAACGGTCGGTTGCGCGCCGTTGCTGTTCGGGCTGCACCCAAGCCGGGATGACGATCTATCCGCGATCCCTGAATCTGTTGGTAATCGGATAGCGGCGATCGCGGCCGAAGTTCTTGCTAGTGATCTTCACGCCAGGTGCTGCCTGCCGGCGCTTGTACTCGGCGATGTAGAGCAGGTGCTCGATCCGCGTCACCGTCGCCCGCTCATGGCCGCGCGCGACGATCTCGTCGACGCCCATCTCGTGTTCGACCAGGCATTCCAGGATGTCATCCAGCACCGGATAGGGCGGCAGCGAATCCTGGTCGGTCTGGTTCTCGCGCAATTCCGCCGACGGCGCCTTGTCGATGATGTTCTTCGGGATCACCTCGCCGGAAGGTCCGAGAGCGCCCGGCGGCACATGGCTGTTGCGCCAGCGCGACAGCGCATAGACCTGCATCTTGTAGAGGTCCTTGATCGGATTGAAGCCGCCATTCATGTCGCCATAGAGCGTGGCGTAGCCGACCGACATCTCGCTCTTGTTGCCGGTGGTGACCACCATCGAGCCGAACTTGTTGGAGATCGCCATCAGGATCGTGCCGCGCGCGCGGCTCTGCAAATTCTCCTCGGTGATGCCTTCCTTGGTGCCTTCGAACATCTGCGTCAGCGCGTGCAGAAAACCTTCGACCGGCTCGAAGATCGGCACGATGTCGTAGCGGCAGCCGAGTGCGCGGGCGCAGTCCTCGGCGTCCTTCAGCGAATCCTTCGACGTGTAGCGGTAAGGCATCATCACCGCGCGCAGCCGTTCCTCGCCGAGCGCATCGACGGCAAGTGCCGCGCAGATCGCCGAATCGATGCCGCCGGAAAGGCCGAGCACGACGTTCTTGAAGCCGTTCTTGTTGACGTAGTCGCGCAGGCCGAGCATGCAGGCGCGGTAGTCCGCCTCCTCCCGTTCGGGAATCTTCGACATCGGCCCTTCGGAGCAGATCCAGCCGTCCGAAGTCCTTTTCCAGGTGCTGACGTCGACCGCCTCCTCGAACTGGCTCATCTGGAAGGCCAGCGTCTTGTCCGCGCCGATGGCGAACGATGCGCCGTCGAAGATCAGCTCGTCCTGGCCGCCAAGCTGGTTGGCATAGATCATCGGCAGGCCGCATTCGATGACCTGGCGGATGACGACCTGGTGGCGAACGTCCATCTTGGCGCGATAGTAGGGCGAGCCGTTTGGCACCAGCAGGATTTCGGCTCCGCTTTCGGCCAGCGTCTCGCAGACGGCAACCTCGCCCCAGATGTCCTCGCAGATCGGGATTCCGATGCGCACGCCGCGGAAATTGACCGGTCCCTGCAGCTCCGGCCCGGCCTGGAAGACGCGCTTCTCGTCGAACTCGCCGTAGTTTGGCAGGTCGAGCTTGTAGCGTTCGGCCAGGATCTTGCCGCCATCGGCGACGATGATCGAATTGTGCGTGCCGCTCTTGCGCTTCAGCGGCGTGCCGATAATGACGCCCGGCCCGCCATCGGCGGTGTCCTTGGCGAACTCTTCCGCCGCCCGTTCGCAGGACTTCAGGAACGCCGGCTTCAGCACCAGGTCCTCCGGCGGATACCCGGCGAGGAACAGCTCGGTGTAGAGCACGAGATCGGCGCCCTGGCGGGCGGCGTCCGCCCTCGCCTCGCGCGCCTTGGCGAGATTGCCGGCGACGTCGCCGACCGTCGGGTTAAGCTGGGCAACGGCGATGCGCAGTATGTCGGGCTTCTTGGTCATGTCTGAGGGTTTAGCGTGGCGGAATTGCCCGGGCAATGGCGTTCCTTTGGACCAAACCGGGCTGATCGATTGGGCGATTGCTGGATGTCGATCCTGTCGGGCCGATGCCAATCGTGTCGGACCGATCGTCGATCGTGTCCCTATTCGCCCATATATTCGCGCAGTGCTTCCGGCGAATGGTTCTCGCCGATCGACATCGCCAGGATGCGCGAAATGTGCCGACGCGGCAGGCCGGTTTGCGCGGCCCAGGCATTGATCTGAGCCTGGATCTTGTCGAGATCCCGCTTCGAGGTCGGGCTTTCGGCGATGTCGAGACCGGCGTCGCGCAATGCGGCTGCCATGTCAGCCGAAACGATAAAGGCGTCCCATTCCAGCCAGCGCAGGAAGTACTGGCCGGTATTGCCGCCGAGCCGGCTGCCATGCTTGCCGAGATAGGCCATCAGGCCGACCTGGTCGTCGGCCGGCCACTCGGCGAGGAACTTGCCGAAGCCGCCATGTTCCTTCGACACCCGCTCGACGAAAGCGGCGTTGTCGCGCACGGATTTGATCTTCTGCGGATTGCGCACGATGCGTTTGTCGGACGCCAGCTCGTGCCAGAAATCGTCGGGCTGGAACAACAGCCGCTTCGGCTCGAAGCCGAGGAACGCTTCCTCGAAACCAGGCCACTTCTGCTCGATGACTACCAATGAGTCAATTAAACATGATGTTGCGGCACGATGGACGCAGTTGCGACGAGCCGCTGGACGCCTTCTCAGCTAGGCTCTGCGGCGCTTAGAAAGAGCCCGCAACAGGTCCGCTTCATCCATGATCCCGCTTCGGAAAACCCCGACGATTTCCTCAGCGAGGTCTTCCCTCTGTTCCTTGTCTTTTTGCGCTAGACGGCGCTCGACACACAGTTGGTCGAACACCCGCTGGAGCAAGTCCAGATCGGCGGGATCAAACACACCGCTATAGCGATGCCATGGCATTTGCCGGCCCTCAAACACGGCCAATGCAGGATTGTCTCACAAAACGGGTTTGGTGCGAAGGCCCGATGCGGCAGCGGACTTTAATGTCACCTATCTCGCCACGACAGAATCAAACTTGAATTTATAGAACGGCCTGATTATCGCCGCTTCCTCCAACAGGTTAGTATCTACAATCCCGCCGTCATCCGTCGGGTAAAAATGCCCCGAAAAAACAATCGTTTGGCCAACTTCCAATCCCAATAGGGTTTGGTACAAAGTTGAACCGGTATCAACGAGACTCCCCTCCTCCGATTTTACCCTATCCGACGACCCGAGTGTTTCTGCGGTCTGGTTCAGAATACCGTCCACCATCAACTCTGGATTATCCAACAGGCCCCCTGAGCCAATTCTTATTTCGTCCCCAACCTCAACGGAAAGCGACGCCCAATGACCGCCTATCCGGTCAACTTTATACACCTTCCCAACCCAGTTCGAGACTGAACCGTCTTGGCTGAACGATTGGAGCTTTTTGCCCCTTTCCTGCACAAGTGTGGATTTTAGCAGGTCGTTCTGTGACCCTTTGTACCGTTCTCTGAACTCGCTATTGATTGCGACAAACCTTGCTTCTTGATCCGGAACAGCTGGGCCAGATTGTAGATTTTCAGTCGGGCTGGATTGGACGTTGGCAGGAGCGCTACCTTCGCTGTCGCCGGCTTTGACAACGATCCCGTTCCCCGCTGCAACCTTCGTGGAACTGCCATCAGGATTCTCATTGATAACGAAATGGAGCAGATACAGCCCGCCAATTACAACCACGAGCCGGACAAAAAATTTCCTGCCAAATTTGCCTTCAGCTACATTTGCGTTCGAACTCTTCGAATTCGACGGAAACAGCAACGCCGACACGGCCTTCTCAAATTCCTTCTTGGTCAGGGTTTTGTTTGACAGCAGCCCATACAGCTTGTCGATTTCCTCGGCGATTTTGAGGTGGTTGCCGCTAACGAGTTGCGACTTCGCACTTTCATACCCTTTGGCCGAGATGACCCCCCTCTCTCTCAGGGCCGAAAGGCGAGTCAATTCGTCCGCAATTTCTGCGCTCATTCTAATCACCCCACCCATCCTTCGCCCCTAAATCAATAGCCAAGACTGGGTTAGTATTCAACGAAGAACCCGTAATTTATTACGGGTTATAGACGACTTAGCCGGACATTGTTCGGTTCACGGTTTGACGCTGGCAGCGCAATGCTGCCCTATGTCAGCAACTAAAAATTTCGGCATGATTCTGAGGGAACTCCGCAAGTTGCGAGAGCTTACGCAGGACGATTTGGCGCTCCGGACGGACAGGTCAGTTGACGCCGTCTCCCAATGGGAAAGAGGGCTGAACTGGCCAAATTTTGAAACCCTTGTGCGCCTCGGCAAGGCTCTGGATGTCCCCGTGAGAGTTTTCTTTCAGGAGGGCGATCTGGCCCAATCAGAGCAACGAGCCATGCTTGAAATCCAAGCCGGCGTGATACTCTCTGGGCTGACTGACAGCGATTTGAAGGTTGCCATTGAGCAGCTAAAAGCTCTGGCAAAAAGAAACGTATCGGCGCTATGAGTGTGGCACTAGCGTGTCAGTTACCTCCAGACCAACTCTTTCGTTAATGCTGCACAGACCGCCGTGTCAGCGAGCACCAGCCGGCTGATGGTCCTAAGCAATGCAACTTATGGGCAATCTAAACCACCGACTCCCGCCTTAATGCAATTGCTTATTTCTGCTATAGTCCTAGTTTCCCTCCATTTCGAAGCACGGATATAGACTTCCTTGAATTGTGCATAAATTTTTTGTTGCATATTTTTATCAAAACCCAACACAGAAAACAAATTTTTGAATCGATTAGTCGTCGTGTCGGCTATCGTGGGGCTGTTTAGACTTCGACTCATAGCACTCGTTAATTCGAAATCTGCAACAAAGCACGCCATTATATTCCTCATTTGACCTGAATTCTTAGCAATAGCATAACATCGATCCAAAAACTTTGCTATTTTTGTGGGACCGCCTCGTTCATATGTCCTCTTATCGAAAATTAAGGCGTTGCCGGAAACAATACCGATACGGCCAAAAAATTCAGTGTCATTCGTCTGCTCCTTATCGCCCACAACTTCTAACAGTTGTCGCAACACAGGCACATCTTCGAAGGCGTGACTGCCGGCGGCAAATGCATGATGGCTGACCATTGTTATCGCAATCAAACCAGCAAACGCCGTCTGTGCCTTCATCTTAATCCCCCTTTCCCCGGCTTGGAGTGTATTTGCAACGACAAGCTCCGCAAGGGGCGCTGAAGGGGCGCTGAAATCGTCCAAGCTGACCGAACTGGTAGCCCGGCCCGCCCCAATAGACCCTGCTCTCGTGGGAAAGACCCTAGCGGTTTGATTCCGTCCCACAAGAGTTCCATTGACATTTTGAGAAAATTGTCCCACTATATCTTAGACTCATGTGGGACATTGACATGCTTGTTGCATACCGCCGCACTTCTCGCTTGGAACAGGTCGCCGGCTACGAGGCGCAGCTTCGGGACTTGCAGTCCCATGGTTGCGAGAAGGTATTCAGCGAACAGGTTTCTTCCATCAATGCACATCGCACGGAACTTGAACGGGCCATCGAGTTCGTGCGTGAAGGCGACATCCTTGTCGTAACCCGACTGGATCGCCTCGCCCGTTCGGTGGCCGACCTCTGCCAGATAGTCGCCCGGCTTGAAGCCAAGAAGGTCGGATTGAAAATCCTAGACATGGCAATAGACACGACCACACCGACCGGTCGCCTATTGCTGAACTTGGTCGGGTCAATCGCCCAGTTCGAACGTGAAATCATGCTGGCACGCCAGAGAGAGGGCATCGCCAAGGCCAAGGCTGAACGCAAGTTCAAGGGTCGGGCACCAACTGCCCGCCGAAAGTCGGATGCTATCTGGTCAATGCATCTGGCAGGCAAGAATCCAACCGAGATTGCCGTGGCGCTCGGCCTTGGCCGCTCGTCTGTGTATCGGATTTTGGCCAACGCTGCTTGATAGCAGGAGGCAGAATATGGCCGAAAGAGCGATTGATTCACTTTTGGAGCGGTTGCCAGACGACGCTAGGGCGTGGATCGGCCATCTATCCCCATCCGCTCGTACGGAGATCGATAGGCTGCTGAAAGAGACCGGAGTTGAAAACTTCAGCGACCACTGGCGAGAGCACAAGGCCTACCTTGAAGAATTGGAGAATAGCTTCGCCACCAAACTCTGACGCCGCTCAGCGCTGTTTCCGCAAGCGGTTCAATGTCGAAGGACTGCTCTTCGAATTCTCAGCGACAAACGGCGGTCCTGTCAGTTTCCGGGCAATTGGGGGCGCTACATCTTTAAAGGCCTTCACGGTCGACCACTGGGGCGTTTGGGATGACGAAATTCAGTTCACCGCAGGCGACTACTTTCGAAACGGATTTCCCGTTCTTCGCAATGTGCTGTCACTAATGAATGAGTGGATCGTGCGGGAAAAGCCTTACAGTTTCGATTTTGAGGCTACCGACGACAGAAAACAACGGATTTATGAATACCTCGTCGCACGGTACGGCAGGTCGATAGCTCACCGGTATACATATTATAGGAACGGCAGCCTGTTCTGCTTCGTGCGTAGGTCCGATCCATAGTTTCTGCCCTCAATCCGGGCAGCGGAACTTTATTGGCATTTGAAATCGTACTTACGCAGCCTATTCGGAAATGGCGGAATATTATTCCTGTTCTATGGATCAAAAAGCAATATTATTTCGCACAGAAATACCGAAATCTTTGCCTACATATGTTTAGCATAATGTAATACGTTTCAATATTCTTTTAATTCGCCAAGCGAATTTTCAGTTCGTATTCCATTTTGCTGTGTCGCCAAGCGATTTATTATGAAGATTTTTGAAAGGCATTGGGCCACCAACGTTATAATTGTATCTATTAGAAAGGAAAAAGATGGATATAGACGACCTACTCCAATCAATGGACAGAGAGAAGGCACCAAAATCAATACAGGCCATAATCGACAATTTTCGAGAAGATTATCGAGAAATATATATGGAATTTAGGACTTCAATTAGCGACGATAGATACCAAATTGCAAACTTCCAGCTATCGCAGCTCTTAGTCGAGATGAACCTCTCGATCCTATTTATCCTGCAATCTGCAAATCTGGACCCGAAACGTTATGTTTAGCGTCCGTCTCGATCAGCCAACACACGACGCTCTGGGCATCCTCGCAAAGCGATCCTCGCTCGATGCCAGTGCATTCGTTCGGCAGATCATCAACGACTACTTTGCTAAGAACGCCACGAAGGTAGCTAAGGAGTTAATCCTAAACGAGGTGCAAAAGCACGATCTGACCCAGTTCGTGACCGTTCCTTTTGTGCAGGCAAGCGATCCGGAGGCCGCATATCGACGGCTGTCCGGAAAGACCAAAAATGCCATCACGCCGGCAAAGCCATTTGCCCTTTTTGAAAGGGATCGCCCCACAGGAGAGCGACTGGTGAAAGCCTATTTCTCGGCTATGCGTAGGAAGTTTGGCTCAAAGGGAAATCTGCCCGCATTGGGTGTTTATGAGACGATAAAAAAGAACGGCATAGATGCCACCTTCTTGCACTATCACTGCTTGCTGGCCATCCCAGAGCCCGAGGAAGGCCATTTCGCCGAGGCGACCTCCGATTTCTGGACAAGCGTAGGAAACCGCCACTTTGGCGCTCCCATCGTATGCAAAGTTGAACGAGCGAATTCAAAGGAAGCCGTCGCTCGATATGCGTTGAAAAATGTCGATGACGATTATCCAATCGATTCCATCATCATGGTGGGCTTCGACCGGGCACCCGGCTAGTCTTTGCCGACATTTGGATGCCGTTGAAGCCCCCCACTTCTGTCGGAATGCCACAATTTGGCCGGCAATGCGGGGGCGGAAGCCACTTAAGCCATCATCGGCCCGACTTCCCTCGCCGGCAATCTGGTAGGTTTTAAGCGGAGACCAATTCGGCTATGTCGGTCAATGGACCAAGATTGAGGAAAACCGGGGTCGAAGGGCGAGTTGTTTTCGGAATCAGGGTAGCCCGAAACTCTCGCTGATAAGCGTATCGGAAATGTTTGAGAAAATGTATCTCGTTGGCGGTTTCGACATCAGCCAGTTTGCACGGGTCATAATATACAACAGGGGAAAAAACAGCTCTGGCAATCACGTCGTTTTCATTGTCTGAATTATGTTTATATATGCTCTGGACAACACGCCTTTTAAATTCAGAAGCATCTCGAATTACTAAACAGCTATCCGCATTGAACTCGGCATACATCCGCAATTCATAGACGCAGGAGAACGAACACACCCAAAATTCAGAATCGAGTTCGTAATAGCCTCCATTGCTGACATGGACTTGGTTTTCATTGTCAAACTGAGCAGGAAGAAGGGCGCCGTCGGCATACGCCAGCGAGGGACTGAAGCGAAGTTTACCACTATGTAGAAGCGAGCTGTTGAATTCCTTGGCAGAGAATCTGAATATTGTTTCCGGATTTCGATAGGCAGTAGAGAAGACTTTGTTTGATGTACGAAACTCTGGCCTGATAGCCCACATCTGGTCAATAAGAGTCTTCTCCGCATCGATCAATTTCCGCTTATTATTCGCTTTTGCTATCTCCTTACCCCTAAGTTCCCCTTCATATGCTACCTCTATCATCATTCTGAGAAAATCAAGATGAGGTAGAGAGTAATATATACCTTCATCTATGGTTACGCTCGGTTTGTATTTCCACGTATCCCAGTCAAGAACCATAATGTTGTCGAAAATATCAGACATCCTATTTTCGAGATAATCTACAGATTTCGTAGTTAAGTAGCGATTATTTAGATATTCACGCCGCCAAAACTGAGGCATTTCGGTGTTCAGTGACAAAGGCTTTGGAAATCGATGAATTTCTTGGGCGCCCGGATTAGAGGCCGATCCACGGGCGTCGTCGTGATCCTTCATATCGCTCTCACCGGGGATTGGTCCCTTTCGCCAATTCGCTGTCTCGTTTAGCAGCCATTTAGAGCCCGTATCTTGCTGATCAGGGTCTTGCCGTACTTGTACGTCGTCTGCACTTCTGCCTTGCCATTGCAGGCCGATCCGTCAGCTCGGGAATACGTGTAAGCGACGGCAACCTTATCCGCACCACGCCGTGCAACGGATTCAAGTTGCAACGGAGCGGAAAGCCCTCCGAAATATGAATGAATGGAAGCTTCGTTGAACGGACCGATACCACGTTTTTCCGGAATCACCAGTGCCGCAGCAGCAACACCATCCGCATTGGACAGCGCATTGTAGAAGGCGGCGGCGACCCTCATTGGGTCATATGGCTCGGGTGCAATTTGTGTCTCAACAGTGTTGGAGGGCACAGCGTTCGTTTGGTAGGAGGCGAACTGCAAACCCAACTCACTGGCCTTCGCTCCTGAGAGCCAAGCCATCCCTTCGGGCGGCGCAGAAGTGACAAAGACAATCGTGCTCTGGGAGAGGCCGAGTTGGTTCAAGTACGCCCCTATCAAGGCGTTGCCGACACCGGTCTCGCTGGCAGTCCCGTTGTTGACCACATACGATGCGTGGAAGCCGATATTTGCACTTTGGCCCGCTAGTCGTGGTGTGCCGGCGAGCCATGTCAGAGCACAGGCAGAGGCGCAGAGAGTGTCACTCGCCACGGCGGTAGCGAAACCCTTCAACCTAATTGCCCGGCCTATTTCGAGGGCAGGCAAGACCGATCCACCCTCGCTATTCAGCAGAACGACCGCTTGCCCGGTCGTCGCAGCGACTTGATTGAATTGGGTGTCGTCGTTGGGCTCGATGATGCCCGTTATTACGATCAGGTCCGGCGAACCACCAGCCTGAGGTATCTTTTCGAACGTCGCTGCGTCAGCGGCACCAGTGAATAGAAACACTCCCGCTAACCATACCGATTTGCGCATTTGCACCCCCCTACCAAAGCCCATTCTGCCTCCGAACTCCTAGCATCGCTGCTTGGCTCGTTTACCCAATTCGCTGTCTATCAATGCGATGTGGAAGTCGTCAGGCCTAAGCCCAACGTCAAGGAAGGTTTGTCGTGCATGCACCAAGCTGCCAGTGCTCTCTTCGCCACGATTGTCCATGCAGCGAATTTCAGCCTCTAGGCCGACAAGACGACCGGATGCATCAACAAATTTCTTCGGTTTCGAAGGCAGCTCTTCAAGTAAGGGCTGCTTGAAGACTGCGACAAGGCCCCCAACCAGAAGGGCGGCGGCGAGGATAAGGAACCCGGTCGTCGTTTCGATTCCTGCCAGTCGGAAAATGAAGAAGAATAGCAGGGCGATGGCCCCTATTGCGGAATAGCCACCCAATCCTCGCCGGAAAGCTGAAGCACCGAAAAGAAGAATGAGCACGGTGACTATGAGAAAGAATTCCATGAGGCCCCCGCCGCCGGATTCAAGAGGTTTCATAAGGCCACTGCCTGCCAACAATGACAAGCGGCGGCTTCCTAAGACGACACGAGCGAGGTGGGGCCATACCGCACATCCATCCCGTCTGTTGGGTCCCTGCGGCCCTTGTAGAGGGCTTTGGGCGATGGTCCGACCATAGCGAAATGGGTTTTGCACGACAGCGCATTCGAACTTCGCATGCCACTGCCGGCCTAGGGGCAAAAACTTCCCAATGGCCGAGGAGGCGGGCGGACATTGACCGGGTTAACGCATTCTTGCCAAGGACGTGCTTGCTTCGCTAGAGTAGCGTCCCGTGGTTATAGAAACGTGGGTCGTCTAATCTAAGATACCAACGTTTTTCGTTCTGCATCACCGATGTCATGAGCCAAGGAAATTCGACAATTATAGTACCCGAAAATCCGGAAGGGGACACCATTAGAGTCCCTGTTCTGAAAATATTTGACGGTGACGGATTTCTAACAAGAATTAAGGCCAGCGAACTCACGGGCGACCCAAGCGATCAATCAGAGTTTCACGTCGCAGTCCGATTTGCGTTCATCGACGCACCTGAATTGGAACAGCCCGGAGGGCGTGAGGCCAAAGATTTTCTTGCAACTTTGATTGGTGATAGATGGGTGGAACTCGAAGTTCGAATGAAGATGGATACGGGTCAGGTAGTGGACAGACATAAACGTATTGTCTGCGTGCCGTTTCTGACGCAGTAATACCTAGGTGCCGAATTCAGAACACCGTCTAACCACACCCATAACGCTGCGACATTTGGGGGATCGCTGCTCGTCACTAGGAACATTGAGCTAGAGATGGTTTTGAATGGATGGGCATGGGTTCTCGAACGATATGGACCCGGCGAACGGTATTTAGAGGCGTTGGACGATGCGCAACGTCACAAAAGAGGAATATGGGGCGCCACAGAGACCAACATTCCGCCATGGGAGTTTAAGAGACAGCAATACAGCGAAATGCGCCTCGCCAAGACAAGCACAAAATGTCCCGGATGTGGTGGCGATTTGGTTAAACGTAGTAGTAAGTTTGGGGCGTTCTTTGGTTGTTCAAATTTCCCTGACTGCAAATACAAATGCCGTGCTGCGGTCTGAAAATTCGCCCTACTGTACCACCAAGCTATACGTCTGAAAGTGAAAGTGCTGTCCTCCCCACCAAGAAGCTCCTCATTCTGCCAGAGCCGCTGCTTAGGGCAAGACAAGGGATAGGGGATTTGAGAAGTGGTCAGCGAAGCTATGGCAGTCTAGCCGCCTTCGGTATCTTCACCGCTATGCTTTTGCATTTCCACATGTAGAAACAGCAACTCGCCAAGCAGCTTGCCCAATTTGTCTTGATCAGGCGGCTTTCCGGCTGATTGCTTAAACAGCCACCATAGTTGCGCACGAACGGCATTAGTGGCGATTTGAAGCTGTGCCTTGGTTCTGATCATGTACCATCACCAGAAAACCAGCCAAAGCCCGAGTTTTGCGAGCTGATACAAGCCGGTAACAATCACAAAGAACACAGGAACGGCTACAAACCCGAAAAACGCTCTCATCCATGACATTGGAACATTCTGGCTTTCATCCGGCTTCTTGGGATCGTACTGAAAAATTTCAGACGCCATTTGGTCATACCATGGCGTTTGCGACCACAGGAAATAGCTGAGTGTGAAGGCGAAAAAGAAGCTGTAGACCAATCCAAGCACGATGAACGCTACAAGCGTGTAAATGGTTGGATGCTGTTGGATGAAAACACCAATAGCAATGTCCACATTCTCGGAACCGGTATGAGCCATCAGCGGTTCCGGCATCTTATCCCAAACACGGGTTTTCAGAGCCGCAAAGACCCACATTCCCATGCCAAGAATGAAGTTATCCTTGGTGGTTTCAGCAATCGTTGTGACCATAGAAAGCCCCTATTCCGGCTGAACCTGAACGACTGCTTTTCGTGCAGCTAGAAGCTTGTGTTCCTTCGCATATTTTGCGGCCATCGTCTCGATAACATCGAACCGTTCCGCATCTTCCCTTTGCAACCAATTCAACAACGCCAGATTACGACCGTGTTCCGTGTCACCTGTCCACTTTGCATAGTAGGTGGGAAAGAACTTTTGCGTGGTTCCGACAAAGGCCACCGCAATCCAAAACAGGACGCCACCAAGCCCTATACCCGCCACCAGAAGGAAACCAATGAAGGGATAGTTTCGGAAAAATTTGCCTGCGCCGGTCAACGGTTCGGCATCGTCAGTTTGTTGCGACCTAGTTGCTATCGGGTCTTGACCTACCGAGACTTGAATCCGTCCGTCACCAACCATCCCATAGCTGTAGGAGTAGCCATCAGATATCCCAAAAACTCGGATGCTCTCCCCCGGAACAATCGTGTAATCCTTGCCCTGATGATCGAATAGGACTTCCGTTTTTCCACCTTGCTCCAAAACAACTTTTTTGAATCCATCCGGTTTGATGTTCAGATTTGGATAGATTTTTGCGCCGTAGTTGCTGATGGTGAACTTTTGCACGATGTAGCCGGACGAATTTTTGGAATTCCCGTCATCAAGCAAGCTGCTACCAGCATCCAATGGAATGTCCAAGGTGGTCTGGTATACGTCAATGGATGGTGTCTCAGGACCAGTCGTGAGGAACAGGTAGCCGAACACGGCCACAATGATTCCGGAAGCAACGGAACTGATGATCACCAGCAAGAAGTTTTTCATTTCGAATCCCCGAACGCCATTTGTGGCCAATATATACCGAAACGCACTGCCTCGATGCGAGGGCGAAGCCAGTGGTGGGGCTATTTGGTCGACATCCCCACTGTTCACGGGTTCAAGATTTTTTCGGAGAGGGAAGTCATCCGCATTTCGCCACTCCGGATTTCCGATTCGAGAGCAGTCTCCATCTGCCCATGATCCCCAAAACAAAAAGGGCTAGCGCTTTGCTAGCCCTTCACAGAATCCCTAGCGGGGGTAGTGTTAGGCAGCAAGCACCTTCTGCACCGTGGCCTTAGAGAACCCCACCAACGCCGCTGTCTGTCTCACTGAAAGGCCATAGGCACGTGCCTGCTTGATCTGTGCCCGGACAGCATCAGTGACCATCGGTGGCCTTCCACCGGACCTGCCATCGGCCTTGGCTTTGGCTTGCCTTCCATCTGGCGTTCCTTGCGCACAGACTCATGTGGCGTTCTTCGTCAAAGAACGTGGCACCGATGGTGTGAACTGGCGCAATGTGTTCACTGGGCACCGTGGGGCATAGCCTATCAAGAGCTAATCTCTCCACCGCCAATCATTGCGATCTTGGAATCGGTAAATCTGTTCGGCTAAATGATGGACGCCGACATCAACAGATTTAGAACCTTTCCTTACGGCCATTGCCCGCACTGCCTGACGGGCTACTCTCCCGTCTTCGCTGCAATCTTCATAAAGTCTCTCTTTGATTCGTTCGATAACAACCCGCTTTGGCTCCTGCCAAATCCCGAAATCCATCATCAGGATATCAAACGAAGCATCCATGAACCGTATCGCTTCTTTGTCCGTCTTCTTTGCCATGATCCCAATCACCTTTCAGCACGTGCCTTGGCGAATTCCTCTGCCGTTCTGGTGGCCTTGGGCAGCTTGCTTGGGTCAGCTCCTTCAAACCCCAAGTTCAGCACAAAGAAGGCCTCCTTGCCCTCTTGGTCTCGATTGTCAGGGTAGATCGTGCGTGTGGCTCCGCCTTTGAATTTGATGATGTAGCGGGAATCGAAAGCCTCCTTCTTCGGTGCGCAACGTCTGGCTGCATCCAACCAAGTCTGCCTTGCAAGTTCGTTGTCGGCTTCCATGGCGGCTTTACGATACACTTTGCCCCAATGCTTCCTGTCCAGTTCGATGGACTCCACAATTGTCCTGATGTGGTCAGCCGCCTTTGCCCGTAGCTGGTACAGTTCTTCAATGTTCACTTGCCCTTTGCCGGTTCCTACCTTGGGAAAGCGAAACCTATTGCCGTCTATGGCTGCCTCACGTTCTAACTGGACTTTGTTCCGCTCGATCTCCAATGCCCCTATCTGTTCGTTGATCGCCTTGATCCGAGTGGCGTTCTTGACCATGGCCTCTCTCAACGAGTCTCGAAGGATTTCATCGGCTTCAATCATTTTCAAATGCCCCTGTTGGGATTTGAACAGCCCTAGCCGCTCACCTTCCAACTGCTGAATTTTTTGGGTGATGGTCTCTTGGACGGATGACGCTGTGCCGCCGTGGATGATTTCCTGTAGATCGAGTTCAGCGGCAAACGACAAAAACGACCCTTCGAAACGTTCATAGTTCCATGGAGCCGCTTCATGACATTTCCCGGTCAGTGAGCCTTTGCAATAAAACTGTATGGCCCTGCCCGGCTTAGGGTTCCTGATGGTCATGGGCTCTTTGCAGAACACACACTTGGCGATGCCACCAAACAGGTTGGAATAGGTCTTTCCCTTCCTTCCTTTGCCGGTGCGCTGCCGTTGTGCCATGCCTGCCTGTGCCCGGTTGTACTCTTCTATTGTGATGGCCGGTGGGAAGATCATGCACGGGTCGGACTTCGGCGGGTGATAAAGCCCATAGGTAGCCTTTGATTTCAGGATGTAATGGACGTTCGCAATCGTCCAATATTCTGCCCTGCCCTTCCTCCGCTTATCTATGGCGAATGGTCTGATACCATTCGCATTCAGGGTCTTGGCGATCATGGGCAAGCCACACCCGTTCAAGCACATGTCAAATATCCGTCTGACAATCTCCGCCTTGTCTTCGTTCAACTTCGCTTTGCCTGTCTCTGGGTCTTTGTAGAGCCATCCCGGTAGGTTGCCCGACACCACTTCGCCTGTCTTTTGGGCACGGGCATTGCGCTTGATATAGCTGTCTTTGACTCGCTTGCCCTTCGTGGCCGACTCTTCCTTTGCCCGCATGGCCACCAACACGATTGTCAATGCGTCCATGTCGTTGCAGTCGGGATGGTAGGCCTTGCCGTCCGAGAGTGTGACGATGACGATTCCAGCCTTCCAAAGCTCTTGGACGATGGCAGCAGTGGCGAACATGCCTTGACGGGATAGCCGGTCAATCGACTCCACCAAAAGGTAAGAGCCCCGGTTGATTTTGCCTGCCTCTGCGGCTTTCAGGAACGCACCAAGGGCACCGCTTTCGATGTTCCTGCCCTTGAATGCAGACACCCCGGCATCCGTCATTACCCGGTCATCGGCGAGCGGGATGGCGTTTTCAATGCTCCACTTTTCAGCCAAGGAATATTGTCGCCTATAGCTATCGCCTTGACCTTGAATAGCGGTGGACCAACGAATGTATGAGTACGCCACGGGTCCGGTGTAGGGCACCAGTGCCGTCTCGGTGGTCAACGCCTTCTCTAAACTTTCACCGCCTGCCTTTGTGGAATCAAAGTTCAGAGATTTGGCCACGATAGAATCAAAGTTTTGATCAGTGGCCACTATAGATTTGTCATTTGTTTTCATAGGGTTAGCTCCTTCTGGGCACCATATGGGGATGCCCAAAACGGTTACAAGAGCCTACCCAATGTCCAAACGTTTAGGACGTGACGCGCCAGACGAAACCGGCGGCAAAGACGCGCTCGGCCATGGTCGACAGGATGCGATCGTCTGTGATCTTCGCCACGGCAGCATTGTCGGGCATAGGCCCAAGCAGCGACGCCAAAGCCGCCTCACCGCCTTTGCGTTTTACCGCACGGGCGCGGATTTTCTGGAAATCGGCCATTTGGTCCCTCACAGGTCGCGTCAATCTACCACTTCCCGTTCGAACCGGCAGCCTCTACGTCTATCACAGACGCTGACGGAGGCGAGACATGAACAAGACTGTCGAAGATCTGGCAAGCCGCTGGCTGAAGCGAAGGCCGGATGCCTTGAGCAAACTTGAAAGCCGGGTACTGCAAGCGACGCTCGAACGCACCACCATATCCAAGGACACCAACAAGGCCGTCGCCTTCCATCAGACGCTCGGCGACCGCGTCGCCGACACCATCGCCCGCATCGGCGGCTCGTGGTCCTTCATACTCGGTTTCATCGCCTTTCTGATCCTGTGGACCGCAGGCAATGTCTGGCTGCTGACGCGCGATGCCTTCGACCCCTACCCCTTCATCTTCCTCAACCTGGTCCTCTCGATGGTCGCGGCGCTGCAGGCGCCGGTCATCATGATGTCGCAGAACCGCCAGACCGAGCGCGACCGTATCGACGCCGCCCACGACTATGAGGTCAATCTCAAGGCCGAGATCGAGATCATGGCGCTGCACGAGAAGCTGGACGAGCTGCGCCATAGCGAGATCATCGGCTTGCGCGACGAGATCCTGCGTCTGGCCGAGCAGGTCAAACGGATCGACGAGAAACTGTCGGCGCGGCAAGCCTCCTGATGACAGAGGCGATCCATCATCTCATCGAGCAGTATGGGCTGATCGCGGTTTTCCTGGGCTGCGTGGCCGAAGGCGAAAGTGCCGCCATCCTCGGCGGCTTCTTCGCCCACCAGCACGTTTTCGTCCTTTGGCAGGCCTTCCTGGTGGCCGCCTTCGGCGCCTTTGTCGGCGACACCTTCTTCTTCATCCTCGGCCGAAGCTTTGACGATCATCCCTATGTTCTCAAACTGAAGGCAAGGCCGGGTTTCAGCCACGCCTTTCGCCTCGTCTCCGCGCATCCCAACATCTTCGTGCTGTCGAACCGCTACATATACGGCATGCGCCTGGTCGGCGGCATCGCCGCCGGTTTTGCCAGCATCACGGCAACGCGTTTCGTCATCCTCAACGCCGTCTCGTCGCTGGTCTGGGCGGCATTGTTCGGCACTGTCGGCTATGTCTTCGGGCTTGGAGCCGAGCGCATCGTTGGCCAGGCGCTGCATCGCCACGAGCGGTTGCTGGTCGCCCTGTCCATTGGCGTCATCGTCGTCGTCCTGGCCTGGTTCGTCGCCCATTCCGTGGCCAAGAAGGAACGCGCCAAGGATGCCGGGGAAACGTGAACGTCAGTCGGGATCCAGCGCGCGATCACCCCGGTCGAGGATCAGGGGAATGATCAGGTCCTCTTCATCGGCCAGATGCCTTGTCAGCATGGCAATCAGCCGGCTGTTCTCGTCGGCATAGGCATCGGCGGCAAAGCGCTGCCTGTCCTCGCTCTCCTCCAGCGCCCGGATGAAGGCGTTCGCCGCCTCGGCGTTGCGCTCCAGCCCTTCGTGGATCGTGTGGTGATCGGCGTCGAGGATCTCGAAGCCGCGCTTCAGCCGCGTCTCTGCCTTGGCGAAGACCGGGAAATAGTGATGGTCCTCGACATTGTGGTGGCCGTCGAGATGCCCAAGAAAATGGTTGAGGCGCGGCGCGAACCAGCGCGCGAAATCCGGCGCCGTCAGCCTGCCCTCGCGATAGTCGCCAATGCCGCTGGTCAGCATGCCGCCGAGTTCGCGGAACATGTCGTGCCGCTCAAGCCACATGTTCGCCATGCCGTGGATGTTGGCGTGGCCCTGCCACATCTCGCGCGGATATTTTTCGACCAGCCAGCGCAAATCGTCCGGCAGCCCTGTCCGTTCAAGCAGCAGAAAATTGGCAACATCCGACATGGCGGTCTCCTGGACCATGATCCCGAAAAGTGGATACCGGTTTTCGGATCAGATCATGGTCGGGATCAGGTTGGGGTAACCGCCATGTAGTGTTGGCAAGATCAGATCGGTAGCCCCGTGAGGCGCTCGATGATGGCGATGCCCCAGACGCCGGCGACGATCACCACCGAAATCAGCACCGCCAGCGAGCCGCAATCCTTGGCCAGCTGGATGTCGACGTTGAATTCGCGGCTGAAGGCATCGCACGCCGCCTCGATGCCGGTGTTGAGCACTTCGACCATGATCAGCAGCAGCACCGCGCCGATCAGCAGTGCGTAGCCACGCCACGACGTCGACACGAACCAGCCGAGCGGCAAGGCCAGCACCAGCAGCATCAGCTCCTGCTGAAACGCCTTCTCGCTGGCGGCCAGCTTGCGAAACGCCCGCACCGAATTATAGAAAGCATCGATCAGCCGCTGCATGCCCAACGTCCCTTTCCGAGTCACCGGCAGGGGATATCGCAACCGCAGGATCAAGGGAATAAGGCAGAGCCTGCAAAAATCATTCGTCCGCGACCCTGAGCGTCGGCGTCGATTTCTCGAATTGCGGCAGCCCGTCGTCGATCGTGTAGTAGTCGCCCTTGTCGCCGACGAAGATGTGACTCTCACCTTGAAGCCCGGTCGGCGCATCGAACGATCCGGCCATGACCGAAACATAGGCATCCTGGTGAGGCTTCCAGAACAGCACCGAGCCGCATGTCTTGCAGAAGCCGCGCCTGGCAAACGACGACGCTTCGTACCAGCTGATGTTCTCGGCGCCCTCTATCGTGATGTTTTCGTCAGGGACATTGGTTGCGGCGTAGTAGTGGCCACTCTGATTGCGGCATTGCGAACAATGGCAGTAGATCACGCCGCGCAAGGCCCCCCGCGTCCTGAAGCGCACCGCCCCGCACAGGCATGATCCGCTGTGATCGTCGCTCATCTCGGCCTCCGTTTGATTTCGCTGCCAGATTCATTTCACCGGCAGGATTCCAGTTTTGCGCCGGCCAGGCACAGACAAAAGCGACACCGCAAGGACGCGTTCCGAAATCCTCGTCGCCTGGTCACTAAGAACCTCTTGCATCCTGAGGTAGAGGAAAATGCGTTGCAATGCAGCGCATTAAGGAAACTTTAGCGCGCCCGCATCTATTGTTCCTGCAAGCGGAGGTCGTGATTTGGGGACGCATCTCTTCGCATGTCTGGAATTTCGGTCGCACTCCCCGCATCGGCGACGTCCGGCACTCGCAGGTCTGCGGTGGCTCTTAGGGGTAGAGTGAACAGAACATGCAGCCGGCAGCCGCCCCGACCGACAGGAACACCGACATTGCTAGCACCGTCGTGGCAACCATGCGCCAGCTTGGCGTGCTGGGCCTGCCGCGCAACTACGAGATCTTCTACGAGGCGCTGAGCGGCAGCAACCATGAGCTCAGCCTCGCCGTGGTCTCGCTGAGCAACCGGCCGACGCAGGAAGATCTCGACCGCATCGGGCGCACCTTCTTTGCCCAGCATCACGGTCCGGGCATCGTCGAGCACGCCCGGGACGTCATCGCCAAGGAACTCGAGGACATCGCCTCACTGCTCAGAAGCGAACGCACCCATATCGAAAAATACGGCAGGATCCTCAACGAGACGTCGAGCGGACTGAGCAACCGCAGCCTGCTTTCCCAGGATTTGCTGCAGAAGATCGTCGGCGCCATGTCGGCGGCCACCAACTCGACGATCGACCATGGCAGGCAGGTGGCGAGCACGCTCAGCGACAAGACCGCCGAACTCGAGAGCGTCAAGTCGAAGCTCGAGGAGTACAAGCGCCTCGCCGACACCGATCCCCTGACCCATATCTGGAACCGCCGCGCCTTCGACAAGGAAATCACCAAGATCTACAACAGCAACAAGGGCATCCTGTTCAATGCCCTGATCCTTGCCGATATCGACCGCTTCAAGGACATCAACGACCGCTACGGACACCCGGTCGGCGACAGGATCATCCAGATCATCGCCGAGATCCTCCAGACCAGCCTCCGCGGCGACATGTTCGTGGCCCGCACCGGCGGCGAGGAGTTCGCGCTGATCGTCGAAGGCGCCAGCGAGGACACCACCTACGAGATCGCCGAGCGCATACGCTTGCTGATCGAGCAGACGCCGTTCACCAGCAGCCAGACCGGCACCAATTATGGCACCGTGACGGTGTCGATGGGCATCTGCATGGCATCCGAGGCTGAAAGCCCTGAGGATCTCTATACCAAAGCCGACCGGGCGCTCTATCGCTCGAAAGTAAGTGGGCGCAACCGCGTGACCCGCCATTCGGCGGTGGCCGGTCGCGCCGGCAAGAGCTGGCTGCTCTACAAGAAGGACTGAGGCGCCGCGGGCAGAAAAATTGTTGCCGCCACCTTTCCATGTGAATTTTTGTGACCTATGTTTTCCATAGAAATGGAAATACGCCCATGATACAGCCTCAAATCGCTGCTGGCGCAGCCGAGAACGCGGTCCTGACCAAGGCCACGCTGCGCGCCGCTGAATTGCTCGACGTCACCGCCAGGATACTGGCGTCGATCATCGGCGTCTCGGAAGCCACGGTTTCCCGCATGCGCAAACAGGAATTCCTGCTGGAGCGCGGCACCAAGCCATTCGAGCTTGCGGTGCTGTTCGTCCGCCTGTTCCGTTCGCTCGACGCCATTGTCGGCGGTGACGAGACGATCGCCCGGGCATGGCTGAAGAATGCCAACACGGCCTTCGACGGCGCGCCAGTCGAGAAAATCCAGACAATTTCAGGGCTCGTCGATGTCATCGCCTACCTGGACTCCCGCCGCGCTCTCGTCTGAGGCCATTCCACTCGACGGCAAGTACTGGCGCATGGTCGAGGCGCAGCACCGCGTCTCGACCTTGAAGGTCGTCGACACGCTTGACGAACAGACCCTGCTCGAGGACCTGATCGAGGAGACCAAGCCGCAGATCCCGCTGGAATGCCGGCATCTCCATTATCTGCTGGCGACGCCTTTCCGCTACGGTTCGGTCTACCCGCACGGCTCGCGCTTCCGCCGCTCCGGCAGGACCCTGGGCGTCTACTATGCCGCCGAGACGATGCTGACGGCGGTCGCCGAAATGGCGTTCTACCGGTTGCTGTTCTTCGCCGAATCCCCTGATACACCCTGGCCGCGCGACGCCGCCGACTACACCGCCTTCGCCGCCGCCATCAAATGTGCCAACGCCATCGACCTGACACGACCGCCGCTCGATCGCGACCAGGCCGTATGGACGCATCCGACCGACTACAGCGCTTGCCAGGCAATCGCCGATGTCGCGCGCGAGGCCGGGCTGCAGGCGATTCGCTACCGCTCGGCGCGCGACCCGAAAGGCGCCAACATCGCGCTTTTGACGTGCAAGGGTTTTGCCAAGGCAAAGCCGCTGGAGCCGCAGACCTGGCGCATCCGCCTCGGCGCCTTCGGCGTGCAGGCGATCTGCGAATTCCCGGAAAAGCGGATCGAGTTCTCCAGTACGGCTTTTTCCGACCCGAGGCTTGCCGGCCTGCGCTGGGAACGCGGAAGGCGCTAAGCCAGTATGTTGACGGCCCGCGCGGCGACCAGCGCGATCGTCAGCAGCGAGATCATCGCCTCCGCCATCATCAACAGCTTGGCACGCTGGGACAGCGGCAAAGTGTCGGTCGGCGAGAACGCCGTCGCATTGGTGAATGCCAGGAACACATAGTCGACGAAGCCGGGCAGCCAGCCACGGATTTCACGATCGGTCAGCGTCATTTGCGGAAACAGGAAGTCGGCCTGCGCGCGCTTGACCAGGCCGCAGGTCGGCGGACCGCCTCGGTCGGTGCTCCAGAACCACAGCGCAAAGACGATGACGTTGGTGACCCAGATGTTCAGCGCATCGACAAGCAGCGTCGTTCCGGAGCCGGCATGGCCTGCCAGCAGCGCGCGCACCAGGAAAACCAGCGCTCCGCAATTCATGATGCTGATGACGCCGGTCATGACCAGGGCCGTCCGGCGGATGAAAAGCCGAAACCGGCCGATCGTGTACCAGTGATCGTGCTCGACAGCCCTCTGGGTTGCCATTTGCGTCCAGGCCGTCGCGATCGAGAGAGGCACGAGGAGCGTCCCTTCGATCGAGGGCGCCAGCCACCGCGGGCCGAACGAAAGATCGTTGATGACCAGAAGCTGCAGACAGATGATGACGAGGACCGCGGCGCGCGCCGACCAGAAGTCGAGTGCGCGGTGGTGAATGATGGCATGCTCGTGGCGCATGGTGCTGGATCGCATCGAGAGGGCTCGGAGTTTGCCGTGCGTTCCGCCTCAATCTTGGTTTTGCGATGGTCGTGTGAGAACACATTTTCGTAAGCGCTGATGTGATCGCGGCCCGTCATACATCGCCGCGAAACAAAAAAGCGCCGGATTTCTCCAGCGCTTTTGATCAACCAACTCAGGTCGGAAATGGTTCAGCCGTTGGCGGCCTGCTTGTGCTGGACCGGATGGCTCTTCTTGAGCAGGTCCGAGACCAGGAAAGCCAACTCGATCGCTTGGTCGGCGTTGAGGCGCGGGTCGCAATGGGTGTGGTAGCGATCCTGCAATTCCTCGGCGGTGATGGCGCGGGCGCCACCCGTGCATTCGGTGACGTTCTTGCCGGTCATCTCGACATGGATGCCGCCCGGATGCGTGCCCTCGGCGCGGTGCACCTCGAAGAAAGTCTGCACCTCCTTGAGAATGCGGTCGAACGGCCGCGTCTTGTAGCCGGCGGCCTCGATGGTGTTGCCGTGCATCGGATCCGACGACCACACCACGCTGCGGCCTTCCTTCTGCACCGCCCGCACCAGCTTCGGCAGATGGTCGGCAACCTTGTCCGAGCCGAAGCGCGCGATCAGCGTCAGCCGGCCCGGCTCGTTCTCCGGATTGAGC
Organism: Mesorhizobium sp. IMUNJ 23033; assembly: GCF_044778005.1. Classification (NCBI taxonomy): domain Bacteria; kingdom Pseudomonadati; phylum Pseudomonadota; class Alphaproteobacteria; order Hyphomicrobiales; family Phyllobacteriaceae; genus Mesorhizobium; species Mesorhizobium sp. IMUNJ 23033. Next base: position 39,060 of record NZ_JBJACT010000012.1, on the reverse strand, counting down.
AGGTCGATCAGTTCCAGCAATCCGTCCGGCGTCAACGACGGGCCGCATTTGAGGCCGAGCGGGTTCTTGATGCCGCGGCAGTATTCGACATGCGCATGGTCGGGCTGGCGGGTGCGGTCGCCGATCCAGATCATGTGGCCCGACGTGGCGTACCAGTCGCCCGAGGTCGAATCGACGCGGGTCAGCGCCTCCTCATAGCCGAGCAGCAGCGCCTCGTGGCTGGTGTAGAAATCCGTCTCGCGCAGCGCGAAATTGGTTTCGGAGGTGATGCCAACCGCGCGCATGAAATCCATCGTCTCGGTGATGCGGTTCGCCAGCGACTCGTACTTTTCGCCTTGCGGGCTGTCGGAGACGAAGCCCAGCATCCAGCTATGCACGTTCTCCAGGCTGGCATAGCCGCCCTGCGCGAAGGCGCGCAAAAGGTTGAGCGTCGCCGCCGACTGGCGGTACGCCATCTCCTGGCGAGCGGGATCGGGAATGCGCGACTTGGCGTCGAACTCGATGCCATTGATGATGTCGCCGCGGTAGCTGGGCAGCGTCACCTCGCCCTTGGTCTCGTTGTCGGACGAGCGCGGCTTGGCGAACTGGCCGGCAACGCGGCCGACCTTCACCACCGGCTGCGCGCCGGCGAAGGTCAGCACCACCGACATTTGCAGGAAGACACGGAAGAAGTCGCGGATATTGTCCGCGCCATGCTCGGCAAAACTCTCGGCGCAGTCGCCGCCCTGGAGAAGGAATGCGTCACCGGCTGCGACAGCTGCAAGCTGCTTCTTCAGCTTGCGCGCCTCACCGGCAAAAACCAGCGGCGGAAAGGTGGCGAGCTGGGCTTCCGTGTTCTTCAGCGCGGCAAGGTCCGGATAAGCAGGAACCTGCTTGATCGGCTTTGCCCTCCACGAATTCGGCGACCATTTCGTCATCGTTGCACCCAAACGCTCTTTCCAGCCGGCATCCTCGCCGCTCTTCCAGCCCCATAAGGGGGTGGCGGCTCCATACACGAAGCCGATTTCGTATTCTAGACTGGAATTTCAGCGCTGGCGAATGCGCCAGACGCCCCGAGCAGCCTTGCTACGCTGCCACCAGCCGCGCCAGCTGCGTCATCACCACCGCTGACCCGGCCAGCCGCTTTTCGGCGTTCGGCCAGTCGCGGATGAAGACGACGCTGTGGTCGGGCCGGATTTTGGCCAGCGAGCCCTGCTCGCCGATGAACTTGACCAATCCGACCGGGTTGGGGAATTCGCGCTTGCGGAAGTGAATGACGACGCCCTTGGGGCCCGCATCGAGCTTCTCGACATTGGCCTTGCGGCAGAGCGCCTTGATGAAGACGATCTTCAGGAGATGCTTCACCTCCTCGGGCAGCGGTCCGAAGCGGTCGATCAGTTCGGCGCCGAAGGCGCCGATCTCCTCGGTGTTTTCGAGGTCGCCGAGGCGGCGATAGAGCGCCAGCCTGAGCTGCAGGTCCGGCACATAGCCCTCCGGGATCATCACCGCCGTGCCGACGGCGATCTGCGGCGACCAGCCGCCATCCTGCACCTCGCCGGAATCCTTCACTTCGGCGACAGCCTCTTCCAGCATCTGCTGGTAGAGCTCGAAGCCGACCTCCTTGATGTGGCCGGATTGCTCTTCGCCGAGCAGATTGCCGGCGCCCCTGATATCGAGGTCGTGGCTGGCGAGCTGGAAACCGGCGCCCAGCGTATCCAGCGACTGCAGCACCTTCAGCCGGCGCTCGGCGGTGTCGGTCAGCTTGCGGTTGGCCGGCAGCGTGAACAGCGCGTAGGCGCGCACCTTGGAGCGGCCGACGCGGCCGCGCAGCTGGTAGAGCTGCGACAGGCCGAACATGTCGGCGCGATGGATGATCAGCGTGTTCGCGGTCGGGATGTCCAGACCGGACTCGATGATGGTGGTCGACAAAAGCACATCGTACTGGCCGTCGTAGAAGGCGTTCATGATGTCGTCGAGCTCGCCCGGCGGCATCTGGCCATGGGCCACCGCGACCTTCAGCTCGGGCACAGATTCACGCAGGAAATCATGGATTTCGGCGAGATCGCTGATGCGCGGAACAACATAGAAGGAATGGCCGCCGCGGTAGCGCTCGCGCAGCAGCGTCTCGCGGATGACCAGCGGGTCGAAAGGCGAGATGAAGGTGCGCACCGCCATGCGGTCGACCGGCGGCGTCGCGATCAGCGACAGTTCGCGCACGCCGGTCAGCGCCAATTGCAGCGTGCGCGGGATTGGCGTCGCCGACAGCGTCAGCACGTGCACATCGGTCTTGAGATCCTTCAGCCGCTCCTTGTGCTTGACGCCGAAGTGCTGCTCCTCGTCGATGATCAGCAGGCCGAGATTCTTGAACGAGATCGCGGACCCGAGCAGCGCATGCGTGCCGACGACGATATCGACCGTGCCCTCGGCGATACCCTTCTTGGTTTCGGCAAGTTCCTTGGCCACGACCAGCCGAGAGGCCTGGGCGACGCGGATCGGCAGGCCGGAGAAGCGCTGCGAGAAAGTTTTGAAATGCTGGCGTGATAGCAGCGTCGTCGGCACCACGACCGCGACCTGAAAACCCTCCATAGCCGCGATGAAGGCGGCGCGCAGCGCCACTTCCGTCTTGCCGAAACCGACATCGCCGCAGATCAGCCGGTCCATCGGCTTGCCGGCGCCGAGATCGTCCATGACGGAATCGATCGCCGTCTGCTGGTCGTCGGTTTCCTCATAGGGAAAGCGCGCGGAGAACTCGCCATAGAGGCCATCCGCCGGCACCAGCGACGGCGCCGAGCGCATCTGCCGCTCGGCGGCGATGCGGATCAACTGCCCGGCCATATCGAGCAGCCGCCGCTTCAGCCGCGCCTTGCGCGACTGCCAGGCGCCGCCACCGAGCTTGTCCAGCGTCGCCTCAGTCGAATCCGAGCCGTAGCGCGACAGAAGCTCGATGTTCTCCACTGGCAGGAACAGCCGGTCGTCGCCGGCATAGTGGATTTCGAGGCAGTCATGCGGCGCGCCGACGGCCTCGATGGTGCGCAGGCCGATGAAACGGCCAATGCCGTGATCGGTGTGGACGACGATGTCGCCGGCAGACAAGGACGAGGCCTCGGCGATGAAGTCGGAAGCACGCTTCTTGCGCTTCGAGCGCCGGATCAGGCGGTCGCCCAGAATGTCCTGCTCGGCGACGACGACCAGTTTTTCCGTCTCGAAGCCGGATTCCAGCGGCAGCACGGCAAGTGCTGCCTGCCCCGGCTCGAGCTTGTCCGCTTCGGCAAGCGTCGCCACCGGCACGAGACTGCCGAGATGATGTTCGGCCAGGATCTGGCCAAGCCGGTCGAGCGAGCCTTCGGTCCAGCCGGCAATGACGACGCGGCGGCGTGCGGCGCGCTCGTCGGCGATATGCTTCACGACGACGTCGAAGACATTGACGTTGGGGTCGGCGCGCTCCTCGACGAAGCTGCGGCCATGGCGCGAGCCGGCGTGGAAGACCTTTCTGGCCCCCGCATCCGGCGCGTCGAAGGCGGTGAAGTCGATGGCTTCGCGCGGACCCAGCGAGGCGACGAGGTTTTCCGGCGAGAGATAGAGCAGGTCCGGCGCCACCGGCTTGTAGGGCACGGCGTCCTTCAGCGCGCCGTCGGCCTGTTTCCTACGCGCCTCGTAATGGTCGAGGATCAGCGTGTGGCGTTCGGCGAGTGCCTCATGCGCCAGATGGTCGAAGACGATGGGAGTATCCGGCAGATAGTCGAACACCGTCTCCAGCCGCTCATAGAACAACGGCAGCCAATGTTCCATGCCGGCGAAGCGCCGGCCCTCGCTGACCGCCGCATAGAGCCCGTCATCGCGCTGCGGCGCGCCAAAGGCCTCGATATAGGCGCGTCGGAAACGGCTGATGGTCTCGGGCGTCAGCGCCACTTCGCTCATCGCCTGCAGCGCCATCGACTTGCGCTGGCCGGTGGTGCGCTGCGTGGCGGCGTCGAAGACGCGGATCGATTCCAGCGTGTCGCCGAAGAAATCGAGCCGCAGCGCTTCCGTCCAGCCGGGCGCGAAAAGGTCGAGAATGCCGCCGCGCACCGCGAACTCGCCGACGCCGCGCACCGTCGGCACCCGCTCGAAACCCGATGTCTCCAGCCGCGCGATCAGCGCGTTCATATCGATCTGGTTGCCCGGCTTGGCATGGAAGGTCTGCGCCTCGACCAGATCAGCCGGCGGAATGCGCTGCAGCAGCGCGTTGGCGGTGGTGAGAATGACAGCGCGGTGCGGTTGCCTCGCCAGCGCGATCATTGCCGTCAGCGCGTCGAGCCGCTTGGCGGCGGCATCGGAACCCGGCGAGACGCGGTCGTAAGGCAAACAATCCCAAGCCGGCAATTCCAGCACCGGCAGGCCGGGCGCGGCAAAGGCCAGCGCCTCGATGATCGCCGGCAGGCGCTGACCGTCGCGCGCCACGAACAGCACCGGCTTGTCGGGCGCGATCTCGTGCACTGTCTGCACCAGCGCGAAGGCCTCGTAGCCGTCGGCGACGCCGTCGACGATGAACTGGCCGGCGCGGCCTTTCGGCAGGCCGATTGTGGGAATGAGGCTCATGAAATCACGTCGTTCAGAATGTCATGGTCCGGCGCGACGCCAGGATCTTTTGCAGCACGGCACAATCGATATCGGGCGGAACCGCGCGTTCGCCGGTAATCAGAGGCAGGAATTCGGTGTCGGGGATGTCGAGGAGCCTCTCATATTGGTCGATTTCGTCGCCGGTCAAGGCGCCGATTTCGGCATCGGCGAAGGTGCCGAGGATAAGATCCATCTCGCGCATGCCGCGATGCCAGGAGCGGAACAGAAGCTTGCGGCGGCGGGCATCGAGCCCCTCGCTTGATCGTTTCGTTCCGGTCATCGTGCCGCATCCCTGTCTGAAGCGGCGCATATAGCGTGGATAGAGGGCGGTGTCAGCCTTGCGCAATGGCCGTCGCGACATAAGCTGACATCATGCGTCCTTCCCTCCTCGATCCGCTGTTCGTCCCAATCACCTCGCTTGCCGGTGTTGGGCCGAAAGTCGGCACACTGATCGAGAAGGTGGTCACTGCCGATCTCGGCGACCGCGCCGCCCGCGCCGGCGACCTCTTGTTCGTCTTGCCCCACACGGTGATCGACCGCCGCAACCGGCCGGGCATTGCGCTCGCACCGGCAGGCGCCATCGTCACGCTCGAAGTGCGCATCGACCGCCACCAGCCGCCACAGCGCGGCAACAGGTCGGTGCCCTACCGGGTCTATGCCCATGACGAGACCGGCGAAATCGGCCTGACGTTCTTCCATGCCCATGCCGCCTATCTCGAAAAGGCCATGCCCGTGGGCGAGCATGTCGTCGTCTCCGGCCGCATGGAATGGTTCAACGGCCGCCCGACCATGGTTCACCCCGATCATATCGCGCTCGCCAGTGACGCCGAAGCCCTGCCCCTGGTCGAGCCTGTCTATCCGTTGACCGCCGGCCTGTCGGGAAAGGTGCTGCGCCGCGCGATCGGCCAGGCTCTCGGCCGGCTGCCGGAGCTGCCGGAATGGCAGGACGGCGCCTTCATGCGCCGCCAGACTTTTCCGGCCTTCGGCGATGCGCTCACCCGCATCCACAATCCGGCCGACCCGATCGACGTCGCCATCGAGGGGGCAGCGTGGCGGCGGCTTGCCTATGATGAACTGCTGGCCGGCCAGGTGTCGCTGGCGCTGGTGCGGGCAAAGGTGCGCCGCCTGTCCGGCCGCCCGCTGATTGGCGACGGCCGTATCGTCGAAAAACTGCGCGCGGCCCTGCCCTATTCACTGACTGGTAGCCAAGAATTCGCGCTCGCCGAAATCAACGCCGATCTCGCCGACCCAGAACGCATGCTGCGTCTGCTGCAAGGCGACGTCGGCTCCGGCAAGACGGTGGTCGCGCTGCTCGCCATGGCGCGCGCCGTCGAGGCCGGCGGCCAGGCGGCGCTGATGGCGCCGACCGAAATCCTGGCCCGCCAGCATCTTGCGACGATCACGCCTTTGGCGGAAAAGGCCGGCCTACGCATCGCCATCCTCACCGGCCGCGAAAAGGGCCGCGAGCGCACCGACACGCTCGCCGGTCTTGCAAACGGAGAAATCGACATCGTTGTCGGCACCCATGCGCTGTTCCAGGAAACCGTGACTTTCCATGACCTCGTCTTCGCCGTGGTCGACGAGCAGCACCGTTTCGGTGTCCACCAGCGGCTTGCCATCACCGCCAAGGGCGATGCGCCCGACATGCTGGTGATGACGGCGACGCCGATCCCGCGCACTTTGGTGCTGACCGCCTTCGGCGACATGGATGTCTCGAAACTGACCGAAAAGCCGGTCGGCCGCCAGCCGATCCGCACCGTGACCTTGCCGCTCGAAAGGCTGGACGAACTGGTTGGCCGTATGCTCGATGCCGTCACCGACGGTCAGAAAATCTACTGGATCTGTCCGCTGGTCGAGGAATCCGAAGAGATCAAGCTGATGTCGGCCGAGGATCGTTTCGCTTCGCTGAAGCCGCTATTCGGCGACAGGATCGGGCTGGTGCACGGACGTATGAAGGGCACAGAGAAGGACGAGGCGATGCGTGCCTTCAAGCAGGGCGAGACGCGCATCCTGATCGCCACCACAGTCATCGAGGTCGGCGTCGACGTGCCGGACGCGACGATCATGGTCATCGAGCATGCCGAGCGCTTCGGCCTTGCGCAACTGCACCAGCTGCGCGGCCGGGTCGGGCGCGGCGGCAAGCCGTCATCCTGCGTGCTGCTCTACAAGGATCCGCTGGGCGAGACGGCAAAACGCCGGCTGTCGGTGATGCGCGAGACCGAGGACGGGTTCCGCATCGCAGAGGAGGATCTGAAGCTGCGCGGCGAAGGCGAGTTGCTGGGCACCCGCCAGTCCGGCACGCCGGGCTTCCAGGTGGCGCGCATCGAGGCGCATGCCGATCTGCTCGAAGCCGCACGCGACGACGCAAGGCTGGTCCTGTCGCGCGATCCGGAATTGCAGTCCGAGCGCGGTTCGGCGCTTCGGCTATTGCTCTATCTGTTCGGCCGCGACGAGGCCGTGCGTCTGCTCCGCGCCGGCTGAGGCCCGGCGCCGACAGGCGGATTGGCAAGCGGGCCATCGATCCGCTCTCCATTGACGGTCACGATCTTGGCCTTCACCTCAGGTGCCACAAGCCCGGCCGACACGATCAGCTTGGCGCCGTCTTCGATCGTCATGTCGAGCAGCACGATGTCGGATTTCAGCACATACATCAGGAAGCCGGTGGTCGGGTTCGGCGTGCACGGCATGAACACCGCGATCAGCGGGTCGCCTTCCTGGTCGAGCTTCTGGTTGATCTCGGTTTCCTTCTCGCTGGCGACGAACACCAGCGACCAGACCCCCTTGCGCGGATATTCGACCAGCCCGACCTGGTGGAACATGTCGCCCTTGTTCGACAGCACCGTTTGGAAAATCTGCTTCAGCGAACCGTAGATGCCGCGCACCAGGGGCATGCGACCGAGCAAGCGCTCGCCGAAGTTGACGATGGCGCGGCCGACGATGTTGGCCGTCATGAAGCCGATCAGCGTGATCAGGATCAAGGCAACGATCAGGCCAAAGCCCGGAACCGGGACCGGCAGATAGGTGTCCGGGCTGTAGCGTGCCGGAATATAGGGTTTCACCCAGGAATCGACCCAGCCGATGAACGACCAGGCGATATAGGCGGTGATGGCCAGAGGTGCGCAGACGATGAAGCCGGTCAGGAAATAATTCCGCAGCCGGGTCATGCCTGAGGTCTTGGGAGCGTTCATGGGTTCACCGCAGCGCGCTGATTGCAACGCGACATTAGTGAACCGCAAGGCGGTTTGGAATTGCGAAGTTTTTAAAAGGCTGTTTACGCAGCTGCGTCCAGAGGCGCGATCTTCTCAAGCTCCGGCGCGAGTTTTTTCGCCTCGGTTTCAAGTTCATAGGCCTGCTGAAAATTCATCCAGAATTCGGGCGTGGTGTTGAAGAATCTGGCAAGGCGAAGCGCCGAATCGGGAGTCAGGCCAACCTCCTCCTTGACGATACGCTCGATGCGGGTGCGGGGAAGGTTGAGCCTCCTCGCGAGCGCACCGGGACTCATGCCGAGCGGGACGAGATATTCCTCGCGCAGATATTCTCCCGGATGAATCGGACGTGCAAACTTGAGCATAGTTCAAGGACCTCCAGGGTCGGGGCAAGCGCCCACTCAATGGTAGTCAACGATCTCCACATCTTCAGCCCCGGCGGCCGTCCACCTGAAGCAGATGCGCCATTGATCGTTGATGCGAATAGAATGTTGCCCGGTCCTGCTTCCTTTCAGGGCTTCGAGATGATTTCCAGGTGGCGATCGAAGGTCATTCAGTTGAGCTGCATTGTCGATTGCCCTGAGGCGGCGTTCACCACGAGCAACCAAATCTGGTGGAAAGCCTTTCGGCGCCTTGCCTTCGGCAACAGCCTCGACCGCTTTGCCCCTAAACGAAACGATCAATGCCATCCCCCAAGATTTGTATCATAGATTGATACAATGCACCATGCAAGGGGAAACGTATCAACAACTGATACAAACCAAGCTGTTTGGGACCATTCGGGCGGCAGTCAAGACTTGACCCCGGCCTATTCCACCGTCACCGATTTCGCCAGATTGCGCGGCTGGTCGACGTCGGTACCCATGAACACGGCGGTGAAGTAGGCGAGCATCTGGATCGGCAGCGCGTAGATGATCGGCGAGATGATTTCCGGCACGTCGGGCAGGATGATCGTCTCCATCGTCTTAACGCTGGCCTGCGCCGCGCCCTTGCTGTCGGTGATCAGGATGATCTTGCCGCCGCGCGCCGCCACTTCCTGCATGTTCGACACGGTCTTTTCGAAGATGCGGTCATGCGGCGCGATGACGATGACCGGCATGTTCTCGTCGATCAGCGCGATCGGCCCATGCTTCAGCTCGCCGGCGGCATAGCCCTCGGCGTGGATATAGGAGATTTCCTTGAGCTTCAGCGCGCCTTCCATAGCCAGCGGAAAATTGGTGTCGCGGCCGAGATAAAGCACGTCCTTGTAGCGCGAGAGTTCGCGCGCGATTCGTTCGATCTGCCCGTCGAGCTTCAGCACCTGGTTGGCGTAGCGCGGCGCTTCCGACAGCTCGCGCACCAGCGTCTTTTCCTGCTCACGCGAAATCGTTCCGCGCGCCACGCCGGCGCGTACCGCAAGTGAAGCCAGCACCGAAAGCTGGCAAGTGAACGCCTTGGTCGAGGCGACGCCAATCTCGGGGCCGGCCAGCGTCGGCAGCACCACGTCGGATTCGCGCGCCATGGTCGATTCGCGCACATTGACGACAGCACCGATCTTCATGCCGGCCTTGCGGCAGTAGCGCAGCGACGCCAGCGTGTCGGCGGTCTCGCCCGACTGCGAGATGAAGAAAGCGGCGTCGTTGGCCGACAGCGGCATCTCGCGGTAGCGGAATTCCGAGGCGACATCGATGTCGACCGGCAGCCGCGCATAACGCTCGAACCAGTATTTGCTGATCAAGCCGGCGAGATAGGCGGTGCCGCAGGCCGAGATCGCCAGCCGGCCGATCTTGGCGAAATCGAAGGGCAGCTCGAGCGGCTTGGAGACGCCGGAGACGAAATCCACATAATGCGCCAGCGTGTGCGAGATCACTTCCGGCTGCTCATGGATTTCCTTTTCCATGAAGTGCCGGCGGTTGCCCTTGTCGACCATGAAGCTGGTCGACAGCGACTGCTGGCGCTTGCGGTCGACCTTGTTGCCGTCCATGTCGAAAATGGCGACCTCATTGCGGCGCACGACAGCCCAGTCGCCGTCTTCCAGATAGGTGATCGAATTGGTGAAGGGCGCCAGCGCGATGGCGTCGGAGCCCAAAAACATCTCGCCGTCGCCATGGCCGACGGCCAAGGGCGGGCCGTTGCGGGCGCCGACGATGAGGTCCTCGTCACCCCTGAACATGATCGCCAGCGCGAAGGCGCCGTCCAGCCGCTTCAGCGCCTGGTGCGCGGCCTCGACCGGCTTCAGCCCCTTGGCCAGTTCGCGCGCCACCAGGTGCGCGACGACCTCGGTGTCGGTCTGCGACGAGAAAGAATAGCCGTCGCGGATCAGTTCGTCGCGCAATTCGGCGAAGTTCTCGATGATGCCGTTGTGGACGATGGCGACGCCGTCGGAAAAATGCGGATGCGCGTTGGTCTCATTCGGCACGCCATGCGTCGCCCAGCGCGTGTGGCCGATGCCGATCGTACCGTCGAGCGGCTCGCTCTTCAGCAGGCGTTCGAGATTGACCAGCTTGCCTTCGGCGCGCCTGCGGCCAAGCTCGCCATGTTCGATGGTGGCGACGCCGGCCGAGTCATAGCCGCGGTATTCGAGCCGTTTCAGCGCATCGACGATGAGCGGCGCGACCTGCTGTTGGCCGACAATTCCGACGATACCGCACATGGCGCTTGCCCCCGATTCCTTGCAGAAACCCAGCGCTATCTAGGGATTGCCGGCCTGCCGTAAAAGTCACTTTGCGTTTCGTTCCGTGTCAGCGGAACGGTCCTGCTCGCAATGCACCATGCCAGACCGCTCTTGCAATCCGGTTACTGCAATCGTTCGGTTTTTCAGGCGCTTGGCCTGCCAATATTCACTTTTTCTTCGCCGCAGCCGCCGAAGCAAAACGCTCGCGCAATTCCTTGCCCTTGCCTGGAATCGTTTTCTGACGGGCGCGGCCGAAGGCCAGCGCGTCATCCGGCACGCTTTCGGTAATCACACTGCCCGAGGCGATGTAGCCGCCGTTGCCGATCGTGACCGGCGCCACCAGCGAGGAGTTCGAACCGATGAAGGCGCCCTCGCCGATGTCGGTGAAGAATTTCGAATAGCCGTCATAATTGCAGGTGATGGTGCCGGCGCCGATATTGGCGCCCGCTCCAACCCTCGCATCGCCGATATAGGTCAGATGGTTGACCTTGGCGCCCTCCTCGATGACAGCCTGCTTGACCTCGCAGAAATTGCCGACCTTGGCCTTCTGCTTGAGATCGGCACCCGGCCGCAGCCGCGCGAACGGCCCGACATCGCAGTTCGAGGCGACGGTGGCGCCCTCGATATGGCTGAAGGCATGGATCTTGGCGCCCGTGGCGATCTTCACGCCTAGCCCGAACCAGACATTGGGTTCGACGACCGTGTCGGCGCCGATCTCGGTATCGTGCGAGAAGAAAACTGTCTCGGGCGATATCAGCGTCACTCCCGACAGCATCGTCTCGCGCCGCCGGCGCCGCTGCCAGATGCCTTCGGCTTCGGCAAGTTCGGCGCGGTTGTTGATGCCGAGCGCGTTCTCGAAACTGGCCTCAGTGGCGATGACATCGAGCCCTTGGCCGCTGGCGATCTCGACGATATCGGTCAGGTAGTATTCGCCCTTGGCGTTCTTGTTGCCAACCGCTTCGAGCAGCTTCAGCGCCTGGCTGCCGGCCACCGCCATCAGCCCGCCATTGCAGAAGGTAATCTTTTTCTCCTCGTCGGAGCAGTCCTTCTCCTCGCGGATTGCGACCAGCTTGCCGCCCTTTTCGATCAGGCGGCCATAGCCGGTCGGGTTGGCCGTGCGGAAACCGATCACAACGACGCCAGCACCTTCGGCCAGTTTCAACCGTCCCACGGTGAGCGCGTCCGGATCGATCAACGGCGTGTCGCCGAACATTACGAGGACATCGTCGTAACCCCTTGATATCGCGTCGCGCGCAGCCAGCACGGCATGCGCGGTGCCCAAGCGCTTTTCCTGCACAAAAGTCTCTGCCTTCGGCGCAAACTTGGTCGCCGCCTTCCGCATCTCGTCCGCGCCATGGCCGATCACCAGCGCCTGATCCCCAGCGCCGGCGGCTTCGGCCGCCTTCACCACATGGGCAACCATCGGCAGGCCGGCGATCTGATGCAGCACCTTCGGCAGCGCGCTCTTCATGCGCGTGCCTTCGCCGGCGGCGAGGATGACGGACAGGCAGGATCTCTGGCTCATGAATGGGCAACCGTATGAAAAGGGATCAGGAATCGAAACTATCTAGCATTGGCGCCATGCTGCACCAATGCGGTTAAATTCCGGTGAGATGGCGGAGCAGCTGACTCTTAATCAGCGGGCCTAAAGTTCTGTACGACAGCCCGGGCTTGTATCGGGACGCCTATCCCAATTGCCCCAGGGCTGGGAAGTTCTCCAGGAGCCAATACGACGCGCTCTGTACCCCGCCGGTCAGGAAAAACACCCCCGCGACAACCAGTAGTGCGCCGATCGCCTTTTCGACGCGGCCGAGATGGACGCGGAATTTGCCAAGGAAGCGCATGAAGGCCGAGGAAAACAGGGCTGCGATCAGGAACGGGATGCCCAGCCCGAGCGAATAGGCAGCGAGCAGCAGCGCGCCCTCACCGACCGTCTCGCGGCCGCCGGCCAGCGTCAGGATCGGTCCCAGCACCGGACCGATGCAGGGTGTCCAGCCGAAAGCGAAGGCCAGCCCCATGACATAGGCGGCAATCAGGCTGGCCGGCTTGCCTTGCGACTGGAAGCGCGCCTCGCGCGACAGAAGCGGGATGCGCAATATGCCGAGGAAATTCAGCCCCATCAGGATGATCAGCACGCCGGCGGCCATCGCCAGCTGCTCCTGCCAGATGCGTAGCCAATGACCGATGGTCGAGGCGCCGGCGCCGAGCGCGACGAACACGGTGGAGAAGCCGAGCACGAAGGCGATCGAGGACGCAATCAACGCACCACGCGCGCCGGCCCTGGCCGTGGCGCCGGCATCGCCGCGAAAGTCGTCGACCGACACGCCGGCCATGTAGCAGAGATAGGGCGGCACCAGCGGCAGCACGCAAGGCGACAGGAACGAGATCGCCCCCGCCCCAACCGCGCTGACATAGCCGATGTCCAATGCCATTCCGTAGCTCCAACAATGCTGGCGCGCATATAGCGACGCACCGCCTTGTCCACCAATCACCATTTTGTGGCAAGCCGCACTGCCTGCAGCGACAGACGGGGAAGAAACGGGCAGCCGGACACGTTGAACAGACAAGGCCGCGATTTCCCGCGCGCCTTTTCGGATCACTCAGGGAGATTTCCATGAAAACGATCACAGCCGGGCTGGCCGCGCTTTTGCTCAGCACCGCCGCATCCTTCGCTGCCGAGGCGTGGAAGGAAGCCGATGTCGGTGGCACCAAGATCTACACCGATGCCAACGGCATGACGCTTTATACCTACGACAAGGACGAGAAGGGCAAGACCAACTGCTACGACAAATGCGCCACCAACTGGCCGCCGCTGAAGGCCGAGGCCGACGCGAAAGCCGACGGTGAATGGACAGTCGTCGACCGCACCGACGGCACCAAGATGTGGGCCTATGAGGGCAAGCCGGTCTACACCTTCATCAAGGACAAGAAAGCCGGCGACATGACCGGTGACGGCGTCGGCGAAGTCTGGCACGTCGTCAAGGCCGACTGACGTTCCCAATGCAGCGTCCTGCCTGCTGGCGGACAGTGTGCTGCCGCTAGCGGGACGTCGACTGGTCGCCGGGCACCCTCCATTCGCCTGGCGGCCGGTTTCACAATGCAGGCCATTGCGCCTGCTCAGATGCGGCACTGGGCCGGATTTGCATGGTCGCTGGCGACGTATCTCCGAGTCGTTTCGGGTCGCTCGAAGCATGAACGGCCTTCCCCGAAATTCTGTGATGTTCCCCATACACTCTAAGAGTGTATTGCTGCGGACGTCCTCGCAATTTGGCCACTTCCCCTTGACCGATTGCAAAAGCGCGGCCATGTGAGCGACGAAAAGAACGCGTCGCGCAGCGGAATTCTTCTGCCGCCCCACAGCTGATATGAGACCTCATGGACGTCGTCGTCGTCGAATCGCCGGCCAAGGCAAAGACAATCAACAAATACCTCGGCAAGAACTACAAGGTTCTGGCCTCGTTCGGCCATGTCCGCGATCTGCCGGCCAAGGACGGCTCGGTGCGCCCGGACGAGGATTTCGCCATGTCCTGGGCCGTCGATACCGCATCGGGCAAGCGCTTGGCCGACATCGCCAAGGCGGTCAAGGATGCCGACGGCCTGATCCTCGCCACCGACCCGGACCGCGAAGGCGAAGCGATCTCCTGGCATGTGCTGGAAGTGCTGAAGCAGAAGCGCGCGCTGAAGGACAAGCCGGTCAGCCGCGTCGTCTTCAACGCCATCACCAAGTCCTCGGTGCTGGAAGCCATGGCCAATCCGCGCCAGATCGACGCGCCACTGGTCGATGCCTATCTCGCCCGCCGGGCGCTGGACTATCTCGTCGGCTTCACGCTGTCGCCGGTGCTGTGGCGCAAGCTGCCCGGCGCCCGCTCGGCCGGCCGCGTCCAGTCGGTGGCGCTGCGCCTGGTCTGCGACCGCGAATCCGAGATCGAGCGCTTCATCCGCGAGGAATACTGGCAGATCGCCGCCATTCTCGGCACGCCGCGCAACGAGAATTTCGAAGCACGGCTCACCGCCTTCGAGCGCAAGAAGCTGCAAAAACTCGACATCGCCAACAAGGCGCAGGCCGACGACATCAAGGCGATGCTCGAAGGCGCTGCCTTCAAGGCGGTATCGGTCGAGGCAAAGCCGACCAAGCGCAATCCGGGCCCGCCCTTCACCACCTCGACGCTGCAGCAGGCGGCCTCCTCTGGCCTCGGCTTTTCCGCCAGCCGCACCATGCAGGTGGCGCAGCGCCTCTATGAAGGCATGGACATCGGCGGCGAGGCCGCCGGCCTGATCACCTATATGCGAACCGACGGCGTGCAGATGGCGCCGGAGGCGATCGACGCCGCGCGCGATGCGATCGCCAAGGAATTCGGCGCAAAATACCTGCCGGAAAAGCCGCGCTTTTACACGACCAAGGCCAAGAACGCCCAGGAAGCGCACGAGGCGATCCGACCGACCGATTTCATGCGCACGCCGGCTTCGGTCCGGCAGTATCTCGATGCCGACCAGGCGCGGCTCTACGAGCTGATCTGGAAGCGCGCCATCGCCAGCCAGATGCAGCCGGCCGAGATCGAGCGCACCACGGTCGAGATCGAAGCGGTCAACGGCGCTCGCACCGCCGAGCTTCGCGCCGTCGGTTCGGTCGTTCGCTTCGACGGTTTCATCGCCGCCTACACCGACCAGAAGGACGAGGACGCGGAGGACGAGGAAAGCCGCCGCCTGCCCGAGATCCGTGCCGGCGAACAGCTTGCGCGCCAGGCGATCAACGCCACCCAGCACACCACCGAGCCGCCGCCGCGCTATTCGGAAGCCTCACTGATCAAGAAGCTGGAAGAGCTCGGCATCGGCCGCCCGTCCACCTACACGGCGATCCTGAAGACGCTCGAGGACCGCGATTACGTCGAGATCGACAAGCGCAAGCTGGTGCCGCAGGCCAAGGGCCGGCTGTTGTCGGCCTTCCTCGAAAGCTTCTTCGAGCGCTATGTCGAATATGATTTCACCGCCTCGCTCGAGGAAAAGCTCGACGAGATCTCCGACGGCAAGCTCGCCTGGAAGGATGTGCTGCGCGACTTCTGGAAGGATTTTTCCGGCGCCGTCGCCGACATCAAGGAACTGCGCGTCACTGATGTTCTCGATGCGCTGAACGAAGAGCTGGCGCCACTGGTGTTCCCGGCGCGGGAAGACGGCTCGAACCCCCGCATCTGCCCGAAATGCGGCACCGGCAATCTGTCGCTCAAGCTCGGCAAATTCGGCGCCTTCGTCGGCTGCTCGAACTATCCGGAATGCTCGTTCACCCGCCAGCTCGGCGACGCCGCCAACCCCAATGGCGAGAACGGCAATGGCGACGACGGCACCAAGGTGCTGGGCAAGGACCCCTACACGGCTGAGGAGATCACGCTGCGTAGCGGTCGCTTCGGCCCCTACATCCAGCGCGGCGATGGCAAGGAAGCCAAGCGCTCCAGCCTGCCCAAGGGCTGGACGGTCGATACAATCGACCACGAAAAGGCGCTCGCCCTCTTGGCGCTGCCGCGCGACGTCGGCAAGCATCCGGAGAGCGGCAAGATGATTTCGGCAGGGCTCGGCCGCTACGGACCGTTCGTGCTGCATGACGGCACCTACGCCAATCTCGAAAGCATCGAGGACGTGTTCTCGATCGGCCTCAACCGCGCCGTGTCGGTGATCGCCGAGAAGCAGCTGAAGGGCAAGAACGGCCGCAATGGCGGCACCCCCGCCGCGCTGAAGGAGCTTGGCGATCACCCCGATGGCGGCGGCAAGATCGTCGTGCGCGACGGCAAATACGGGCCCTACGTCAATTTCGGCAAGGTCAACGCGACGCTGCCCAAGGGCAAGGACCCGCAATCGGTGACCATCGAGGACGCGCTGGCGCTGATTGCCGAGAAGGAAGCCAAGGGCGGCGGCGGCAAGAAGCCGTTCCGCAAGGCGGCGGGGGCGAAGCCCGCGGCCGCCAAAAAGCCGGCGGCGAAGAAAAAGGGATAGCAGGCCGTGGCGCGCAGGATCTCCGGACGAAGCCACGGCGATCCGCGCACCGCCGATACCCGCGCCAAGGTGAAGGACGACTACCGCCCCTCACGCGACGAGATCCTGCGCTACATCGCCGAAAACCCGGACCGCGCCGGCAAGCGCGACATCGCCAAGGCGTTCGCGCTGCGCGGCGAGGACCGCATCTGGCTGAAGGACATGCTGCGCGACCTGCAGGACGAAGGCATCCTGACCAAGGAGCGCAAGCGGCTCGCCCGCGTCGGCGCCCTGCCCCATGTCGCGGTGCTCGACATTTTTGGCCGCGATGGCGACGGCGTGCTGCTGGCGCACCCGGCCGAGCCTATCGGCAACGGCGAGCCGCCGGTCGTCTCGATCCGCGTCTCGCGCGGCGGCAATGGTCCGGCGCCGGGCATCGGTGACCGCGTGCTGGCCAAGACCTTCCCCACCGACGATGCGACAGGCCCCGCCTATACCGGCCGGGTGATGAAGATCTTCGAGAAACGCACGGATGCCGTGCTCGGCGTTTTTCGTGTGCTGAAGGACGGAACCTTCCGGATCGAGCCGGTGGAACGGCGCCAGCCCGAACTGGTCGTCGACAAGGAATTCCAGAACGGCGCCAAGAACGGCGACCTGGTCGAGGTCGAGCCGGCGCGCGCCTCCCGCTACGGGCTGCCGCGCGCGAAAGTCCTGACGGTGCTGGGCTCGCTGACCAGCGAGAAGGCGGTCTCGATGATCGCCATCCATGCCCACGATATTCCGCATATCTTTCCGGCCGACGTAATCGCCGAATCCGAGGCCGTGAAGCCGGCGACGCTTGATCACCGCGAGGACTGGCGCGACCTGCCGCTTGTCACCATCGATCCGGCCGACGCCAAGGACCATGACGATGCGGTGTTCGCCACGCCCGACACCGACGACAAGAACCCCGGCGGCGTGGTCGTCACCGTGGCGATCGCCGATGTCGCGGCTTACGTCCGCTATGGCACCGCGCTCGACCGCGAGGCGCTGAAGCGCGGCAATTCGGTCTATTTCCCCGACCGCGTCGTGCCGATGCTGCCCGAACGCATCTCCAACGACCTTTGCTCGCTGCGCGAGGGCCAGGATCGCCCGGCGCTTGCGGTGCGCATGACCTTTTCCGCCGACGGCCGCAAAGTCAGGCATTCCTTCCACCGTGTCATGATGAAGTCGGCGGCGAAACTCGCCTACCCGCAGGCGCAGGCGGCCATCGACGGCATGCCTGACGACAAGACCGGCCCGATCCTCGACGCGGTGCTGAAGCCGCTATGGGACGCTTATGCCATCCTCAAGCGCGGTCGCGATTCCCGCCAGCCGTTGGAACTCGACCTGCCGGAGCGCAAGATCCTGCTGAAGGAGGACGGCACCGTCGACCGCGTCGTCGTGCCGGAGCGGCTCGACGCCCACAGGCTCATCGAAGAGTTCATGATCCAGGCCAATGTCGCGGCCGCCGAAACGCTGGAGGCCAAGCGCCAGGCGCTGGTCTACCGCATCCACGATGCGCCTTCGCTGGCCAAGCAGGAATCGCTGCGCGAATTCCTGCAGACGCTCGGCCTGTCGCTGGCGCGCGGCACCCAGATGCGCCCGGCCCAGTTCAACGGCATCCTCGAGCGCGTCAGCGGCGCCGACAATGAGGGGCTGGTCAACGAAGTGGTGCTGCGCTCGCAGAGCCAGGCCGAATATTCGCCGAAGAATATCGGCCATTTCGGCCTTAACCTGAAACGCTACGCGCATTTCACCTCGCCGATCCGCCGCTATGCCGACCTGATCGTGCATCGCGGGCTGATTGCCGCACTCGACCTCGGCGCGGGCGGCCTGACACAGAATGAGGCAGACCGGCTGGAAGATGTTTCCGTGCTGATCTCCGGCACCGAGCGCCGCGCCATGGCGGCCGAACGCGACACGGTCGACCGGCTGGTCGCGGCCTATCTGGCCGAACGCATCGACGACCGCTTCGACGCGCGCATCTCCGGCGTCACCAAATCGGGACTATTTGTCCAATTGCCGCAGTACGGCGCGGATGGCTTTATCCCGGTGTCAAGTCTGGACGGCGATTACTATATCTACGACGAAACCGCTCGATCGCTGTTCGGAGAGCGCACCGGCAAGGGTTATCAGCTTGCCGACCGCGTCGAGGTTCGCCTGGTCGAGGTGGCGCCGATGGCCGGCGCGATGCGTTTCGAGATGCTGACCGACCCGAAGCCGCTGCCCGGTTCCAAACGGTCGTTCCACAAGGCCAAGGGCCGCGCCCGCGCGTCGCAATCGCGTCCGGGCACGCGCGGCAGGAGACGATGATGGCAAGACAGTTGCAGATGGAAGACCAGGTTTTCGGCGGCGAACTTCATTCGGGCCGGGTCGCACGACCGCTGTGGACAGCGATGAAGCGCGGCCTGCTCGGCCGCTGCCCGCATTGCGGCGAAGGCAAGCTGTTTCGCGGCTTCACCAAGTCCGTCGACAAATGCGACCATTGCGGCGAGGAACTGCATCACCACCGTGCCGACGACCTGCCCGCCTATCTGGTGATCGTCATCGTCGGCCATATCGTGCTTGGCGCCTTCATGGGCGTCGAGGCAACCTCCACCCTCTCCACCTGGCAGCACATCGCCATCTGGGTGCCGCTGACCATCCTGCTCGCGGTGGTGCTCTTACAGCCGGTCAAGGGCGCCGTCATCGGCCTGCAATGGGCGCTCTATATGCACGGCTTCGGCGGCGAAAAGGATGTCATCGAGTCTCACCCCGAGGCTTGAAGTCGCGGCTGGTGCAATCGGCGATGGCTGAACGCCACTTTCGCACAAGACAAGTTTCCGCTAAAGCGCGTCGCGTATGAACGGGTTCACGCGACACGCTTCAGATCTTATTTCCGTGCAGGTCGTTGGTCCCCGAACCTTCTGGACGACATGCATCAGGTCGAGCGTATGGACGGGATGACCAAGGCCGACATCGACAAGGTTGAGCGGAGTGTTGCATTGCCACAGGCCCGGGCGTTGCGTCCGCGCGACGCCGCGACGCTGATTCTGCTCGACCGCAAGGGCGATGACATCCAGGTGCTGATGGGCCGCCGCCATGCCGGTCATGCCTTCATGCCCGGGAAATTCGTCTTTCCCGGCGGCCGCACGGATCCAGCCGACAGCCGCATTCCCGTCGCAGCAGGGCTCCACTCGGAGGAACAAGCCAATTTGACCACCGGCCTTGGCCGCACGAGCGTGGCACGCGCCCGCGCCATTGCGCTGTCGGCGATCCGCGAGACCTACGAGGAAGCCGGCCTGCTCATCGGCCGCAAAGGCACCTTCGCGACGACCAGTCGTGATTGGCAAGGCTTTGCCAAACACGGTGTGATGCCCTCGCTGGAGCCGCTGCGTTTCATCGCGCGGGCGATCACGCCGCCAAACCGGGTACGCCGTTTCGACACCCGCTTCTTCAGCGCCTGGCGCGGCAACGTGGCGGTTGAGCTTCCGGGCGGCGGTCCGACCAATGAGTTGGAGGAGCTGGTCTGGCTGCCGCTGGCCAAGGCCAGGCAGGCAGACATACCCGACATCACCCGCATGATCCTGGAGGAGCTGGAAAGGCGGCTCGCCGACGATCCGCTGCTGCGTCCGGGCGGCTCCGTGCCCCTCTACCGGCTTGTCCGCAACCGCTTCATCCGCGAAATTCTATAGGTAATTCAGGCATCACATGACGGTCGATACCCAGCAACAGGGAGACGAACGCGTACACTGGCTGCCGATGGTCGCTGCGATCTCCTCGATCAGCGTTGTCGGCATCGCCATCGGCCTCGGCATGCCGCTGCTCAGCGTCATCCTGGAGACGCGCGGCCACTCGGCCTCGATGATCGGCCTTAACACCGCCGTCGCCGGCCTGGCCTCGATCGCCGGTGCGCCGCTCGCCACGCCGCTTGCCATGCGCTTCGGTGTCGCCTGGACCATGTTAGCCATGATTGCCGCCGGCGCGCTCGCCTTCGTCGGCTTCCATTTCGCGCCGGACTTCTGGATGTGGTTCCCGCTGCGCGTCGTGCTGCATATCGCGCTGACAGTGCTGTTCATCCTGTCGGAATTCTGGATCAGCACCTCGGCACCGCCGCACCGGCGCGGCCTGGTGCTGGGCATCTATGCCACCGTACTGTCGCTCGGTTTCGCTGCCGGGCCGTGGCTGTTTTCCCATCTCGGCAGCTCCGGCTTCCGGCCCTTCGGCGTCATCATCGGGTTGGTGACACTGGCCGCAATACCGGTGCTGGCGGCACGCAACGAGAGCCCGACGATCGTGGCGGACGGCGAGACCAGCAATTTCCTGCGCTACATCTGGCTGGTGCCGACCGCCACCTTCGCGGTGCTGGTGTTCGGCGCCGTCGAGACCGGCGGCTTCGCACTGTTCCCGATCTATGGCAGCCGCATCGGCTACTCCGAAGCCGACGCCGCCCTGCTGCTGACCATGATCGGCCTCGGCAACGTGCTTCTGCAGATCCCGATCGGCATGATCAGCGACCGCGTCTCGGACCGCCGCCATCTGCTCCTGGCTTGCGCCACCGTCGGCCTCGCCGGCACCGTCTTCATGCCGCACTTCGCCGCGAATTGGCACCTGATGGCAGCGCTTCTGTTCGTCTGGGGTGGCGTGGTCGCCGCGCTCTATACGATCGGCCTTGCCCATCTCGGCTCCCAGCTCTCCGGCCATGAGTTGGCCTCCGCCAACGCCGCCTTCGTGCTTTGCTATGGCGTCGGCATGGTGCTCGGGCCGCAGGCGATCGGCATCGGTATGGACATCTTCGGCCCCTCCGGCTTCGGCTGGTCGCTCGGTGTTTTCTTCGCCGCCTATATCGCTTTGGTCGGCATCAGGCTCGTCCGGAAAATCCTGTAGAGCGGCTCGATCAGGCGCCTCGGCGCACGAGGCTGCTGACATCACCGTGTCAGCAGCACCCCTGCTATATCGACGCTCCACAAGCAGGGAGATATCAGATGATCGACAGTGGATTTGAAACCAGATCGGTGCGGATGGAGTTGCTGCTGCTTGTCAGCTTCCAGGCACCGCCCGCCGATGTCGACCGCATCATGGAAGCGGTGGTGGCGATCAACCCGCTCGGCATGGGCAATTATGACAGCAACGCCTTCCAGTCGGCTGGCGGCGTCGAGCGCTACCGGCCGCTCGAAGGTGCTGCCGCCGGCGCCGAGACGATCTTGCGTGAGCGGCCAGGCACGGTCGAGGTGTCGTTCGAACTGCCCGACGACCAGACGCTGGCCGCCCGAATCGTTGAGGCGATCTACCAGGCGCATTCCTATCAGGAGCCGGTGATCCGCATCCAGCCGCTGCTCGCCAGCAGCTCGAAAGGTCTCGACGACCGCGCCAACCCCAATCGCTGGTGGAACACCACGGGCGACTGGAAGAAGGCCGCTTCACCGGTCAGGGAGGACGCCTGAAGCTGCCGACGTCGCTGCCGTCGGCACGCTCCTTGCCTGCGGCAACATGGGCATTGGGCGCGGCAGAGGCCCGGCCGGGCTTGACTTTCCGGGCACGTTCTTTATGTGTCGCGCCAAGTTTCCCGCGTCCGGGTGTTTTCCCCGTGCTCCAGCGGCCAAAACTCCACGAACATTAACGGACGAACATCATGGCCAAAGCCGCAAACATCAAGATCAAGCTTCTGTCGACCGCCGACACCGGTTTCTTCTACGTGACCAGCAAGAACAGCCGTACCAAGACCGACAAGCTGTCGTTCCGCAAGTACGATCCGGTCGCCAAGAAGCACGTCGAATTCAAGGAAACCAAGATCAAGTAATCGGTTTCCTCCGAGTATGCCGAAGCGCCGCCCACCGGGCGGCGTTTTTCGTTTGGGTGGACTGATCGCCAGCCCGCGCCGAAAACGCAGATCTTCCGCCGCTCGGCGCGGAATCCTGATGTCGTTTTTTGGGAGAAAGGGGGCCGGTCGGCGTTTGGCAGCGGTACGAGGAGGCCACTATGTGCCAGCGCCGGCCGGCCGACCCCACGGACCCAGGAGATGCGGCGGACCTGAGCATCATGGGGTATTTTTCGGATCGAACCGGCAAATCCATCCTCGTGCCGGTCGTCTTGGTCTATGGCTTCACATTTGCGCAAGACCTTATAAAAATCAACAGTTTCTTAACCAAGCCTCGCGAATCGCTTGGATTAAGGTAAATTCCTAACCTTGTTGGCTTGACCGGGAAATCGGGCGCCGGCGCCAGAGCATGATCCCCCAAAAGTGGTATCCGGCTTCGGAAAAGATCATGCTCGAACAAAAAAGATAGAGCCCCGTCCCGGCTCCATCGGGAGGGAACAGGTTCTATGCAGCCTTGGCGACGACGCGGTTGCGGCCACCGCTCTTGGCCTCGTAAAGCGCAAGGTCGGCGCGTTTCATCAGCGCCGCGACCGTATCGGTCCCCTTCAGCACAGACGATACGCCGACGCTTACGGTGACCTCGATCGTCTTGCCCTCATGGCCGATCGCAAAGGGCATCTGGGCGATCTCGGCACGGATGCGTTCGGCGACCTTTTCGGCCACCGCGCCGTCCGTGTCGGGCATGACCACGACGAACTCCTCGCCGCCGAAGCGGCAGGCAAGGTCGATGCCGCGCACGTTCTTGCGCAACCGCCGCGCGAATTCGCGCAGCACGTCATCGCCGCCATCATGGCCGTGCAGATCGTTGATGGCCTTGAAGCGGTCGAGGTCGGTGATCATCACCGATAGCGGCCGCCGCCGCGCCACGGAGCGGTCGAACAGCGTTTGCAGATGGCTGTCGAGGTAACGGCGGTTGTGCAGCCCGGTCAGCCCGTCGGTCACCGCCATCTCGATGGTCTGGGTGACACTGGCGCGGAGTTGGTCGTTGTAGCGCTTGCGGCGCACCTGCGTGCGCAGCCGCGCGGTCAGCTCCTGCTGGTCGATCGGCCGCATCAGGAAATCGTTGATGCCGAGTTCGAGGCCGCGAATGATGCGCCCCTCCTCGCCCTCGTCGGCCAGAAGGATGATCGGCAGGAAGCGCGTGCGATCGAGCGAGCGCAGCTGCGAGCACAGCCGCAGCGGATCGAAATCGGCGAACGCCGTCGAGATCAGCACGCATTCATAGGCTGTCTCGGCCGCCTGGAAGAAACCGGCATGCGGATCGCTGGCGATGTCGAGATCGGCCCTGCCGCGCAGCATCTTCTGGATACGCTCGTAGGACGATTTGCGCTCGTCGATCAAAAGAACCTTCGGCGTGGTGTCGGCCGCGGTGAAGTTGCGGCTCAAAAGCTCCTCGATGCCGATGTTGCGGGTTGTCGAGGCGCGCAGCCGCAACTCGTCGGTCAGCGACTTCAGCCTGACCAGGCTCTTGACGCGCGTCATCAGCTGCAGGTCGTTGACCGGCTTGGTCAGGAAATCGTCGGCGCCGGCCTCGAGGCCGCGCACCCGGTCCGAAACCTGGTCGAGCGCGGTGATCATGACGACTGGGATGTGCGCGGTCGCCGGATCGCTTTTCAGCCGCTTGCAGACCTCGAAGCCGTCCATGTCGGGCATCATCACGTCGAGCAGCACGACATCGACCTTGCCGTTCTCGCAGGTCTCGATGGCGTCCGGCCCGTTGGACGCAGTCAGCACCTCGAAATATTCGGCAAGCAGCCGAACCTCGAGCAGCCTCACATTGGCAGGGACGTCGTCGACGACGAGGATCCGCGCGGTCATGTCACAAGGCTCCGGCTTGGCTGGACATCAGGCATCGCCCAGATAGGATTTGATGGTCTCGATGAAGCGCGGCACCGAGATCGGCTTGGAAATATAGGCCTCGCAGCCGCCCTGGCGGATGCGTTCCTCGTCGCCTTTCATGGCGAAGGCGGTGACGGCAATGACCGGAATCGAGTGGAGGTCGTCATCCTCCTTCAGCCATTTGGTCACTTCCAGCCCCGAAACCTCCGGCAGCTGGATGTCCATCAGGATCAGGTCCGGCCGATGCCGGCGCGCCAGATCCAGCGCTTCCAGGCCATTGCGTGTGCGAACCGTCTCGTAACCGCTGGCTTCGATGAGGTCCCGAAAGAGCTTCATATTGAGCTCGTTGTCCTCGACGATCATGACCTTCTTAGGCATCGATTTCCCGTCCCGACGGCCTTCTGCGTGAAGACCATCGTCATGCGTCCTTGCCGGATCGCACCCCAACCCTTCGCCACTCTACGCCAATTTGATTGACGAAACGGAAACCGGCCGCCTCAAAAGCTGTCCGGATTCCAACGCGGAGACGGTGATGGCTTGCCGCAAGGGACACTTGCCATTACTGCGGAAAGAGACTCATTCCGCATTCAGAAGGTAATGATGGCAAACGCAGCGTCAATGCGCGAGGAAGCGGAGACCATTGCCGTCAAGGCATTGGGCTTCGTCGCGGCCGATCCGGAGCTTCTGCCGCGCTTCCTGGCGATCACCGGCATCGAGGCGCAGTCGATCCGGCGCGCGGCAGGCGAGCCGGGTTTCCTGGCCGGCGTGCTGCAGTTCATCCTGGCCCACGAACCGACCTTGCTGCGCTTCGCCGAGGAGACCGGAACCCCGCCGGCTGCCGTCGGCAATGCCTTGCGCGCGCTGCCGCTCGGCGACGACGATCACGAGCGTTCGATATGAGCGACGATCCCGAGACAGCACGGCAGATCGAAGAGCTTGCCGCGGACGACCGGCCGCTGCTGGTGCTCGACGTCGACGATGTCGTGCTAGAATTTATCCGGCCCTTCCCGCATTTTCTCAAATCGCGCGGCTTCGGCCTGACGCTCGCGTCCTTCCGCCTCACCGGCAACATCGCCGAAACGGCGAGCGGCCGCCTGATCGAACAGGAAGAGGTGACGGCGCTTCTGGGTGAATTCTTCGACGCCCAGGCCGAATGGCAAAGCATCACCGACGGCGCGGCGGAAGCCCTAGGCACGCTCGGCGGCAGCGCCGAGATCGTCCTGCTGACCGCCATGCCGCACAGGCACCGTGCCGTGCGCCGCGCCCATCTCGACACGCTCGGGCTGCCCTACCCGCTTCTGACCACCGAAATGGCCAAGGGACCGGCGGTGGCCAAATTGCGCGGCAAGAAGGGCCGGCCGGTGGTTTTCGTCGACGACCAGCCGTCGAACCTGGCGTCGGTGAAAAGTTCGGTCGCCGACGCGCATCTCTTCCATTTGATGGCCGATAATTCGCTGCGAGCCTTCCTGCCGCCCGCGCCGGACGGCGTCACCGTCGTCGAGGACTGGCGCGACGCCGCGCCGAAGATCGCGGCGGCGCTCGGGCTTTAGCTCCTGAACATTCAGGGTTTCAGCTTCGCTCCTGCTCCGCCGCTATTGCCCTCGCCAGGACTCGCATCCTGATCGGTGCTGTCATCCGTGACCGGATCGGGCTGTTTCAGCACGGCGCCATTGACGATGACCGAACCATCCGGCTTGGCGTTGATGGCCCATTCGATGCGGCCGTCCGGCAGCGTCTTGCCAAATCCCTTGATGGCCAAGGCGATGGGAAAATACTGCGCCGCCTCGGGCTCGGTCTTGGCCGCCTCCTGCAGGCTCGCCACGATCTTGTCATAGCCCGCGACATCGAATGTCACATTTGCATCGGGCTTCTTGCCGGGGAAGGTCATCTCGCCTTCCAGCGCGATCTCGATATTGCCGTTCTTCACCGTGCTATGCCCGATGACGAACTTGGGCGTCTTGGCCAGGAAATCGGCGGAAATCTGATCGCCGAAATCAGCCGGCAGCGGCGGATTCTTGTTGAGGTCAAAGGTTTCGATGGCTTTCTTCGCCATGCTGTCGAGATCGATGTTGGCGCCGCCGAAGTTGAGGTCGATATCGGTGGGCAACAAAGCCACGCTCCATCTGGGCAGGAGCTGCGCGGGTATCGTCAGCCCCGATGCCTTGATCGCATAGTTGATCTTTCCGTCCTGGGCGATGCCGTCCATTCCGAACGCCGTGCCCAGCTGCGCAGCGCCGAATTTGCCGACCGGACTTTCGACCGCGAAATCCTTGAACCCGTAGGTTCCGTCGAGCCTTTCCCACAAGGGCAGCGCCGCCAGAAGAAGCGACTTGAGCTGCGCCTGGTTTGCTTTCAGCGCGGCCTCGTCTTCATTGGCCACGGCAAATGCCAGCAGATCGAGCAGCGGCCTTGTCCGCATTCCCTTGCCGGTTGCATCCACCGACAGTTCCGGCGACTTCACGGTGACCGGAAATTTCGTCCCACTCTCAGGATCGTCGAACTTGATCGCTTCCACGAAGCTCGACATCTTCTGCGTCATTGTCACGTCGACGCCGCCATTCGCGGACTTGGTCGCTGCAAAGTTTGCCGTGCTGGCGCCGGCGCTGATGTCCATGTGCTGCTTGGCATCCTTGGACGTCATCGTCATGCCGGCCATCGTGCTGGCGCCGCTGGTGAACGCTGCCAGATCGGGATTGTAAACGCCGTTGCCTTTGCCGTCCTTGATCGTGAACTGCGTGCTTTGCAAACCTTCCGGCCCGTTGACCTCGAAGGACCCGGTCTGCGAGAACTCCATCGAGACGTCCCAGGATCCGTCACTACGCGGTTTCACCATCATCGCGTAGGGCGCAAAGTCGAATTTCACGAGTTTCTGTTCCGGCAAGGCGTTGACCAGCGCCTTGAGATCAAACGTGATCCTGTAAGCGTCGCCTTCAACCGAAACCTTGAGCACGCCTTTCTCGATCGCCTGTTTGCCGACATAGCGGGACAGATCTTCGGAAAGCTGCTTCGCGCCCTGGCTGTCGACGGTCTGGGCGAAGGCAGGCGCGCTGAGCGCGAGAACGAAAACAAATGGCAAAATACGCTTCACGTCGCTTCTCCCTTTGGCCTTTGCAGGCAAAAATCACGTCTTGCTTCTGTTAGGGAAATACCATCACAGCCGCAAGACGAAGACCAGTACACGAGGCCGTCGCTTTCCTAAAGCACCAGCCGCATCAGCGGCCGCCCCGGCTTGCGTTCGACAAGCCGTTCGAAACCGGCCTTCTCGAACACCCGCGACGAGCCGACGAACAGACCGATCGAACGCGAATCGCGCGACAGGTCGATCGGGCAGGCCTCGACCAGCCGCGCGCCGTTTTCCCGGGCAAACGCGATGCCGCCGTCGACAAGGCGATGGCTGATGCCCCTGCCGCGCGCCTTGACGCGGATGAAGAAGCACGAGATCGCCCAGACGCCCGGGTCGGCGGCGTCGGCCGGATCGACGGGAGCCGAGCCCCTGCCCTGATTGTTCCATTCGGGCACGTCGGCGCGCGGGCCGATCTGCATCCAGCCGACCGCCTTGCCGTCCTCGAACGCCAGCAGCCCGGGCGGCGGTCCGGCTTCGATCCGCGCTTTGATGTGGTCCTTGTTGCGCTCCCGGTCGCTCGCGCGGCGCACCGCCGGCGCCAGCCGGAAATGCGTACACCAGCAGCCGTAACAGGCGCCCTGCTTGCCGAAAAGATCCTCGAAATCCGCCCACAGTTCGGGCGCCAGTGGCGCGATGGTCGTGCTCATAAACTCTCTCCCGGCTAACCGCTTGTGGCGGCTTCCGTCCTGACGTACCATTGCATCTGTTCTCTTTATGTTCGCAGCGATGGCGGCTCCTGTCAACAATCCCGATCACGGTTTTTGCCGCGACTGCCTGACCTTTCAGCGCGGCGAGACGCGCCGCTGCGAGCGCTGCGGCAGTCCACGGCTTGCCCGCCATCCCGAGCTTTACCGGCTGCATCTTGCCCATATCGATTGCGATGCGTTCTACGCGGCCATCGAGAAGCGCGACAACCCGGCGCTGAAGGACCAGCCGGTGATCGTCGGCGGCGGCAAGCGCGGCGTCGTCTCCACCGCCTGCTACATCGCCCGCATCCACGGCGTGCGCTCGGCGATGCCGATGTTCAAGGCGCTCGAGGCCTGCCCAGAAGCAGTGGTAATCCCTCCGGACATGGAGAAATACGTCCGCGTTGGCCGCGAGGTCCGTGCCTTAATGCAGGCGCTGACGCCGCTGGTCGAACCGCTCTCCATCGACGAGGCGTTTCTCGACCTTTCCGGCACCGAGCGCCTGCATGGCATGCCGCCTGCCGTCGTTTTGGCGCGCTTCGCGCTGACGGTGGAAAAGGAACTCGGCATCACGGTTTCGTCCGGCCTCTCCTATTGCAAGTTCCTCGCCAAGGTGGCGTCCGATTTCCGCAAGCCGCGCGGCCTGTCGGTGATCGGCGAGGTCGAGGCGCTCGGCTTCCTGGCCGAACAGCCGGTGACGCTGATCTGGGGCGTCGGCAAAGCCTTCGCCGCAAGCCTGGAGCGTGACGGCATTCGCACAGTCGGCCAGCTGCAGCGCATGGAGCGCGGCGACCTGATGCGCCGCTATGGCGTGATGGGCGACCGGCTCTACCACCTGTCGCGCGGCGAGGACGACCGCCGCGTCCACCCCGACAGCGACGCCAAGAGCGTGTCGGCGGAAACCACCTTCGACACCGACATTTCAGCCATGGCCGAGCTTGTCCCGGTGCTGCGGGCGCTGTCGGAAAAGGTCTCGGCGCGGCTGAAGAAGTCGGGCATTGCCGGCCGTACCGTGGTGCTGAAGCTGAAGACGCAGGATTTCAAGCTCCGCACCCGCAACCGCCAGCTCGGCGATCCCACCCGGCTGGCCGACCGCATCTTCCAAACCGGGCTCGACCTGTTGCGCCGGGAAGCGGACGGGACAAAGTACCGGCTGCTCGGCATCGGCGTCAGCGATCTCTCGGACGACGAAAAGGCCGATCCGCCCGATCTGGTCGACATCCAGTCGCGCAAGCGCGCGCTTGCAGAAGGCGCCATCGACACGCTGCGCGGCAAGTTCGGCAAGAAGGCCGTGGAAACCGGCTACACCTTCGGCAAGGGCCGCAGTGCCAACCCGCCCGAACCGATAGAAGACTAAGACCGGCCGCCTGCATCGCGTTCAAGTGCGTTGCAGATCGATGCGGCTGGTCACCACGGTCTTGCCGGTTTTGGGATCGACGTCGGTCACCGTCAGCCGCATGCCGTTGCCGCCGGTTTTCTCGACCGTCAGCCGCGCCTTGCGGTCGCCATTGACCTCCTTCGCCCAGCGGATGCCGAGATTGATCGCATTGCCGGACCGTTTGCCGGCGAGCTGCGCCGGCCCGGTGCGGGACCCGACATAGACGCCCGTGTAGCCGGCGCCGCTCGATTTCAGATCGGCGCTGATGGCGCGCGTCACCACGACGAGACCGCGGCATTTGCCATCGAGCGACAGCGATGTCGCGGTCGCGCCGGAGCTGAAGGTGCAGGAAACATTCACCGTCGGCGCCTCGGTTGTCACCTTGACGGTCCCTTTGCCGGCGAAGCTGCCCTGGAACGAACGCAGGAAGTCGGCATCGTCGGCACGGGCGTCGGCCGCGGCCATCAGGCTGCCGGCAAGGACAAGGCATGCAAGTGGTTTCATGGAACTCTCCCCCGAGAAAGTTTATCGGAAATGCGGTGCATCCAGCGAAGCTGGCAATACGCAGACTCAAGGAACGCCTGCCAAGACGGCAGGTTCCGCCTTCAACATGACTGTTTTTTAACGCCCGGATTCCGGCGGCTGGCCCAGTCGAATGCAGTTGCTAGCGGTTGCGATGGCAGGCGTAGCTTGCGACATAGCGCGCATGGCACCCGCTCCCTCGATCCCCAAGGCCGCATTCTGGATGGCGCTGTCGATTGCGTCGTTCCTGGCGATGTCGGTCGCCGGCCGCGCCACGACCGCCGAGCTCAACGTCTTTCAGGTGGTTGAGCTGCGCTCGGTGATCGGCTTCTTCATCCTGCTGCCGCTGGTGATGACGAATGGCGGCTTTGCCGCGATGCGAACCGAGCGGCCGCTGGCCCATCTTGCCCGCAACGTGGTCCACTATGCCGGCCAGGCCGCGTGGCTCTATGCGCTGACGCTGATCCCGCTGGCTGTCCTGATTTCGATCGAATTCACCACGCCGATCTGGACAGCGATCCTGGCCGTCAGCTTCCTGGGCGAAAAACTGTCGCGGCCAAGGCTCGCGGCAATCGTGCTGGGGCTGGTCGGTGTGGTGATCATAGTTCGCCCGGGCGTCGGTTCCGTCGACCCCGGACATCTTGTCGTGCTGGGCGCGGCGGTCTGCTTCGGCATCTCGGTGGTCATGGTCAAGTCGCTGACGCGCACGGACAGCGTCGTGCGCATCATCTTCTGGATGCTGATCATCCAGTCGGTGCTCGGCCTCATCCCGGCGCTCTATGTGTGGCGCAACCCGCCGGTCGAACTCTGGCCATGGATCCTGCTCGTCGCCTTCACCGGCATGTCGTCGCATTTCTGCATGGCCCGCGCGCTTGCCCATGCCGATGCCACCGTCATCTCGCCGATGGATTTTTTGCGCGTGCCGCTGTCGGCGCTGATCGGCTGGCTGCTCTACCAAGAGCAGATCGACGCCTTCACCGCCGGCGGCGCCTTGCTGATTCTGTTGGGCAATCTGCTCAATCTGCAGCGCAAGGCGCCGCAACCGGCCGAGGTCGCCACGTCGTAGCCCTACCCTGTCAGTTCCCCTCGTCCGGTATGTTCAGCAGATGGCCGCAGGCCTTGCAGTGGACGGCATCCGGCTCGTGCCGCTGCAGTCCGCATTGCGGGCAGGGAAAGAATACCTTGGTTGGACGGAAGATCGCCTGCGCCAGCCTCACGAACAGCGATATGCCGATGATCATGGTGACGATCGCCGTCAGCTTGCCTGCTATCCCCGGCAGCACGATGTCGCCGAAGCCGGTCGTCGTCACCGTCGCGACCGTGAAATAGAGCGCATCGATATAGCCTTCGAGACCTGCCTGGCTGCGGAAGAAGAAGGTGTAGACGAAGCCGGTAACGACGAAGAGAAAGGTCAAAAGGTTGATCACCGCCTGGCTTGCCTCGCGCCACGGCTTCAGCCCACGCATCTCGAAATGCCGCCAGAGCGAGCCACTGCGCGACAGAGACCACAGCCTCAGGATGCGCAGGAAGGCGAGATTGGCGAAGGCCGTGGGCATCAGCAGCGTCAGAAGAATGAAGCCATCGACCCAGGAGGTCGGCTGCCTGATCAGCCGCAGCATGTCGTTGGAGGCAAGCAGCCGGGCGATCATGTCGGCGGCGACAAGGGCTGCCACCGAATAGTCGAGCCAGAGGAATGACGGTTTGTCCTGCAGGACCGGCGTGGCGATGAAAAAGGCGATAATGGCAAGATCGACGATCACCGCCGCCAGTTGGAAGCGGAAGGCCGCCGGGGTCCGCCCGTGATAGAGCCTGCGCAGCACATCGCGAAGCGGCGCCAAGGCTGAAATGTCCCGCGATCCGTTCTTGTCTGCCGCCATCATGGCGGACATGGCCGAAATCGGCAGGGTGCGCGACCAGCGGGAACGATCACACCAACTCCACTTCCACCACGCCCTGCACCGCGCGCATGGCGGATGCGATTTGTGGCGAGACGCGATATCCACCTGGTAGAGCGATCTCGACCTCGCCCTGCGCCTCTCCCTTGAGGACAATGATGCTGACCTGGCTGTCGCCACGCTGTTTGAGCTGCGATTGAATGATCGACGCTGGCCCATCGTCCCTGACAAAAACGCGCAGCGCCTTCTGGATGCGGCTGGCCTCGTCTTCCAGCGATTGCACCGAGTTGATGCGAAGGTTGACGCCTTCAGGCCTGTCTTCGGCCGAAACGGTGATCACCACCGAACGGCCGGGCTCCAGGAGGTCGCGATACTGCGCCAGCCCCTCGGAGAACAGCACCGCCTCGTACTGGCCCGACGTGTCGGAAAAGGCCACGACGCCCATCTTGTTGCCGGTGCGCGTCTTGCGCTCCTGCTTGGTGGTGACGGTGCCGGCAAGCCGGCCGGCGGCGGCACCACGTTTGACGGCGGCCGAAAACTCGCCCCAGTTCTGCACCCGCATCTTCTGCAGCGCCGCCTTGTATTCATCGAGCGGATGCGCCGAGAGATAGAAGCCGACCACCTGGAATTCGCGGTGCAGCCGGTCGGCGGCCAGCCACGGCTCGGTCGCCGGCAGGTTGAGCGCCTGCGACTGGGCGCCGAGCGAAGCGCCGAAAATGTCGGCCTGGCCGGAGACGGCATTCTGCTGCGCCAGCGACGCCAGCCCCATCATCCGCTCTACGCCGGCCATCATGGCGGCACGGTCGTGGCCGAAGCAATCGAGTGCGCCGGCCATGACCAGGCTTTCGAAGACGCGCTTGCCGACGATCTTCGGATCGACGCGTTCGCAGAAATCGGCAAGGTTCTTGAACGGCTTTTCGCCGCGCATGGCGACTATGTGCTCGACCGCCGCGTCGCCGACACCTTTCAGCGCCGCCAGCGAATAGAAGATCTTGTTCTCGCCGACCTCGAAGTCGCGGAAACTGGTCATCACCGACGGCGCCAGCACCTGGATGCCGAGACGCAGCGCATCCTGGCGGAAATCGGCGAGCTTGTCGGTGTTGCCCATGTCGAGCGTCATCGACGCCGCCAGGAACTCCACCGGATAGTGCGCCTTGAGATAGGCCGTCTGATAGGACACCACGGCATAGGCCGCTGCGTGCGACTTGTTGAAACCGTAGTCGGCAAATTTTGCCAGCAGGTCGAAAATGAAGTCGGCCTGCGGCTTGCCGACGCCGCGCTCGACGGCGCCCGAGACGAACCGCTCGCGCTGCTTGTCCATCTCGGCGCGGATCTTCTTGCCCATGGCGCGGCGCAAAAGGTCGGCTTCGCCGAGCGAATAGCCGGACAGTTCCTGCGCGATCTGCATGACCTGTTCCTGGTAGACGATGACGCCTTGCGTCTCCTTCACCAGATGGTCGATCTTGGGGTGGATCGAGGCGATCTCCTCCTCGCCATGCTTTCTGGCGTTGTAGGTCGGGATGTTCTCCATCGGGCCGGGACGGTAGAGCGCGACCAGGGCGATGATGTCCTCGATGCAGTCGGGCCGCATGCCGATCAGCGCCTTGCGCATGCCGGCACTTTCCACCTGGAACACGCCGACCACTTCGCCGCGCGACAGCATGGCATAGGTGTCGGGATCGTCGAGCGGAATGCGGGCGAGATCGATCTCGATGCCGCGGCGGCGGATCAGCTTGACCGCCGTTTCCAGCACCGTCAGCGTCTTCAGGCCGAGGAAGTCGAACTTCACCAGCCCGGCCTGCTCGACATATTTCATGTTGAACTGGGTGACCGGCATGTCCGAGCGCGGATCGCGGTACATCGGCACCAGCTCCGACAGAGGTCTGTCGCCGATGACGATGCCGGCGGCATGCGTCGAGGCGTGGCGATAAAGCCCTTCCAGCTTCTGCGCCATGTCGAGCAGCGTCTGGACGATCGGCTCCTTTTCCGCCTCTTCGGCAAAGCGCGGCTCGTTGGCGATGGCATCCGCCAGCTTGACCGGATTGGCCGGATTCTGCGGCACCATCTTGGAGAGCTTGTCGACTTGGCCGTAGGGCATCTGCAGCACGCGGCCGACGTCACGCAGCACGGCGCGCGCCTGCAGCGTTCCGAAGGTGATGATCTGTCCGACCTGGTCGCGGCCGTATTTCTGCTGGACGTAGCGGATGACCTCCTCGCGCCGATCCTGGCAGAAGTCGATGTCGAAGTCGGGCATCGACACACGGTCGGGGTTGAGGAAGCGCTCGAACAGCAAGGAGAAACGCAACGGGTCGATGTCGGTGATGGTCGTCGAATAGGCGACCAGCGAACCGGCGCCCGACCCGCGGCCCGGTCCGACGGGAATGCCTTGCGCCTTCGCCCATTTGATGAAGTCGGCGACGATCAGGAAGTAACCGGGAAACTTCATCTTCTCGATGATGCCGAGCTCGAAATCGAGCCGCTCGCG
The DNA here is from genome assembly GCF_044778005.1 of Mesorhizobium sp. IMUNJ 23033. Taxonomy (NCBI): domain Bacteria; kingdom Pseudomonadati; phylum Pseudomonadota; class Alphaproteobacteria; order Hyphomicrobiales; family Phyllobacteriaceae; genus Mesorhizobium; species Mesorhizobium sp. IMUNJ 23033. The sequence continues at coordinate 4,855 of NZ_JBJACT010000012.1, read as the reverse complement.
ATACTGCTCGGCTGTATAGCCGACGGTGGGTCCATGCGCCGCCAGCCGCGCATCAAGCCCTTCATGGGCCTGGCGGCGCAGCTCGTCGGCTTCTGCCTTCAGCGCCGTTTCATTGTCGGCGCCATCGCCACCGGTAAAGCGCGGCAGGATCGGGTTGCGGTTCTTCGGGTAGTAGGAGCAGCGCAACGCGATCTCGACGGTGTTGTCGATCGCTTCCGGCAGGTCCGAAAACAACCTGGCCATATCGGCCTGGCTGCGCAGGAAATTGTCAGGCGACAGCCGGCGGCGGTTGTCGGCCGCGACCACGGAGCCCTCGGCAATGGCAATCAGCGCGTCATGCGCCTCGTAGTCGTCGCGGGCGGAGAAGAACGCCTCATTGGTGGCGACCAGCGGCAGGTCGTGGCTGTAGGCAAGATCGACCGTCGATTTCTCGATTGTCCGGTCATAGCCGGAAACCCGCTCCAGTTCGACATAGAGCCGGTCGCCGAACAGCGCTTTCAGGGTCAGCAGCCTTGCCTCGGCGAGATCACGGCGATCTTCCTTCAAGGCGTTGCCGATAGGGCCGCGCGGCCCGCCGGTCAGGCAAATCAGGCCATCGCATTGTCCCTGAAGCATGTCGGTCGTCAGGTGTACAGGCTCGCCGGGCGGCGTGTGGAGATAAACCCGACTGACGAGCCGGACCAGATTGGCATAGCCGGCCTCGGTCGCGGCAATCAGCACCACGGCGCGCATCTCCGGTCCCTGCCGCCGGCGGTCGCGCTGGCCGTCGCTGTTTTCACCGGAAAAGGCGAGATCGATCTGACAGCCGATGATCGGCTGGATGCCGTCCTTGACCGCCTTCTGCGCGAACTCCAGCGCCCCGAACAAATTGTTGGTGTCGGTGACGGCGATCGCCGGACATTCGTCCTTGACCGCGTGGCCGACGACGGTGCCGAGCTGCAAGGCACCTTCCAGCAGCGAATAGGCCGAATGCACGCGCAGATGAATGAAGGGCCGCGCCGGCGCCTCCGGCCTCGACGCCCTCTCATAGGCTTCACGCAGCAACGGATCGCGCGTCATTTTCTCGTCTGCCACCCGGCCTGCCTTTGATCTGATCCGCGAATCTTGGTTCGTCGCCCTAATCTAGGCGCCGCGGCAACGAGCCGCCAGCGTTCCCAGTCCCAGCGTCGACCGATCCCCTGAAACTTGCCGATTCGAGCGGAAAAGCCCCACTGTCCCTCTCGTTGCGGCTCCGTGTGAAGCACTTCATGGTTGATCCGCAACAGCTGCCACAAACTGCCGGATGTAGAGGAAGTTTTTTTACGAGGAGAATTTCCATGGCTAGTCGTTTTGTCGTCGATCTATCCGGACTCAAACTCTCCAAGAGCATGGACGAGAAGCTGGCAAAGACCATCCAGCAGGCGGTGCTGGCGTCGATTGCCGAAACCCGCGCGCAACCGGACGTCGTCCTGCGCTTCCCGAAGGAATGGCTCGGCCTGGTTGCGCATATCGACCAGCTCAAGCTGCCCGCCGTCGAGAAAGAGATCGGCGGGTTGATCCGCTGACGCCATGTCGCTCGCTCCGGCAGACGGCAAAAAGGGCGCGGCGAACCCGAAGATCGCCGATCACGGCGAAAAGTCGTGTCCAAGCGCCCACGCCGAACCCGGAGCGCTTTTGATCGGTGTCGTCGGGGCCGACGGCATCGTGCAGCCGATCCCGACCCGGCTCGAAATCGACGCGGACTTCGTCGAGCGGGCAAGCAAATCGGGCGTGCCCGAAGCGCGTTTCCGCTTTGGCGGACGTTGCGTCGAGGGCAAGTGCAAGCAATGGACCGGCAATTCCTGCGACGTCATCGAAAAGGTTCTGACAGGCATGGCCGACCAGAACATCGCGCCTGCCGAAAACCTGCCGCGCTGCGTCATCCGTGGCACATGCCGCTGGTACAGCCAGCGCGGCGCGGACGCCTGCCGCGCTTGCGTCTACGTCGTCACCGATCAGAGCGCGCTGGTGGCACACGCCTGATGTGACCTCACGGGGGGCGGGCCTTTCGGGCCTGCCCTCCTTCAGCCTGTGACGAAAGTCATGCGAATTCCATGATCACCGCATCGACGGCGAGACTGTCGCCGGGCCTGGCGTTGAGCTTCGACACGGTGAGGTCGCGCTCGGCGCGCAGCACATTTTCCATCTTCATCGCCTCGACCACGGCCAGCGTCTCGCCGGCCTTGACCTCCTGCCCCTCGGCAACGGCGATCGACACGACAAGGCCGGGCATCGGGCAAAGCAGCATCCTGGAGGTATCCGGTGGCACCTTCTCCGGCATCAGCCTTTCAAGCTCCGCGATGCGCGGCAGCATGGCTCGAGCCGTCACCGACATGCCCTTCCAGGCGATGCGCAGACCATTCGGCACCGGCCTGATCTGTGCCGCAATCCTGCGGCCGTCCACCGTACCGCGCCAGATCAGATCGCCGGGCCGCCAGTCGGAGGCCACGGTCAGCGCCTTGCCGCCGTCGATCGACAGGTCGAGTTCCATCGGGATCGAGATCATGCCCTCGATGATGGCGGCCGAAAGATAGTCGGCGCCGATCTTGACCACCCAGTCCCGCTTCAGGATGCCGGAATGTGGTGCCAGCCGCCCGCCCAGCCGGTCGAGCCGGTCGCGGCGCAGCAATTCGACGGCGGTCGCGATCGACGCCAGGACCGCCTTCTCGTCCTTGTCCGGCACGATCGGTGCAAAGCCATCGGGATATTCTTCAGCGATGAAGCCGGTCGACAACCGCCCTTCCCGCCAGCGCGGATGCTGCATGAGTGCGGCCAGGAACGGAATGTTGTGCTCGATGCCGTCGACGACAAAGCTGTCCAGCGCCTCCGACATGGCGTCGATGGCCTTGAGCCGCGTCGGCGCCCAGGTGCAGAGTTTCGCCACCATCGGGTCATAGAACATCGAAATCTCCGAGCCTTCGGTGACGCCGGTGTCGTTGCGGATGACGATATCGCCGAATGTTCCCTCCTCCGGCGGCCGGTATCTGGTCAGCCGGCCGATCGACGGCAGGAAATTGCGGTACGGGTCCTCGGCATAGAGCCGGCTCTCCACCGCCCAGCCGTTCAGCTTCACGTCACTCTGCTTGATCGCGAGCTTTTCGCCGGCCGCCACGCGAATCATCTGCTCGACCAGATCGATGCCGGTGACGAGTTCCGTCACCGGATGCTCGACCTGCAATCGCGTATTCATTTCAAGGAAATAGAAGTTCTTTTCGCTATCGACGATGAACTCGACCGTGCCCGCGCTCTGGTAATCGACCGCCTTGGCCAGCGCCACCGACTGCTCGCCCATGGCTTTCCTGGTCTTGGCGTCGAGAAACGGCGACGGCGCCTCCTCGGCCACCTTCTGATTGCGCCGCTGAATCGAGCATTCGCGCTCGCCGAGATAGAGCGCGTTGCCATGCGCATCGGCCAGCACCTGGATCTCGATATGGCGCGGATCCACCACGAATTTTTCGATGAAGACGCGGTCGTCGCCGAACGAGCTTTTCGCCTCGGAACGTGCCCGGTCGAAGCCGTCGCGCACTTCCGATTGGTTCCAGGCGATGCGCATGCCCTTGCCGCCACCGCCGGCCGAGGCCTTGATCATCACGGGATAACCGATCTCGCCGGCGATCTGTTCGGCATGATCGGCATTTTCGATGACGCCGAGCCAGCCAGGCACGGTCGACACCTTGGCGGCGCTGGCGAACTTCTTCGATTCGATCTTGTCGCCCATCGCCTTGATGGCTTTCGGCTTCGGCCCGATGAAGACGATGCCCTCCTTCTCCAGCGCCTCGCAGAAGGAAGCCCGCTCCGACAGGAAGCCGTAGCCGGGATGCACGGCTTCGGCGCCGGTTTCCTTGCAGGCGGCGATGATCTTCTCGGCCACCAGATAGCTCTGCGAGGCCGGTGAAGGCCCTACACGCACCGCCTCGTCGGCCATCTCGACATGCACGGCATCGCGATCGGCATCGGAATAGACGGCGACCGTGGCGATGCCCATCTTGCGTGCCGTTTTGATGACACGGCAGGCGATCTCGCCGCGATTGGCGATCAGGATCTTCTTGAACATACTGATGTCATGTCCCTCCGGAGGAACCAGTTCTATGGACTCTCCGGCTATGTCTCAAGTGCCCCGGCAGTCCACCCAGCGCGTTCTGGCCGGTGCGCCGAAAAACGTCGCAAGGGAAGTTTGCCACCATCGCCGAACGCGATAAGGTGGCATGTGGGCTCACTGCGGAGGGCTGGCGGGCATTCGCCTCGTCAGGCAGGCTGAACAGGCCGGCCACAACCTGAAATTCTGTCGATTGCCTTGGGAGGAACTGCCTGATGAAAACCCGCGCCGCTGTCGCTGTCGCTGCCGGAAAGCCGCTGGAAATCATGGAGGTCGACCTCGACGGTCCGCGCGATGGCGAAGTGCTGGTCGAGATCAAGGCGACCGGCATCTGCCATACCGACGAGTTCACGCTGTCGGGCGCCGATCCCGAAGGCCTGTTTCCGGCCATTCTCGGCCATGAGGGCGCCGGCGTCGTCGTCGATGTCGGCAAGGGCGTCACGTCGGTCAAGAAGGGCGACCACGTCATCCCGCTCTATACGCCGGAATGCCGCCAGTGCCCGTCCTGCCTTTCGAGGAAGACCAACCTCTGCACCGCCATCCGTGCCACGCAGGGACAGGGCCTGATGCCCGACGGCTCGTCGCGCTTCTCGATCGGCAAGGACAAGCTCTTCCACTATATGGGCTGCTCGACCTTCTCCAACTTCACCGTGCTGCCGGAGATCGCGCTGGCCAAGGTCAACCCCGACGCCCCCTTCGACAAGATCTGCTACATCGGCTGTGGCGTCACCACCGGCATCG
>NZ_JBJACT010000011.1:0-192360 GCF_044778005.1 Mesorhizobium sp. IMUNJ 23033 | reverse complement strand
CGGATAGCGCGTGTAGACCTCCGCTCCCGGCGTCGCCGGATTGATCTCGACATTGGCGTCGGGATAGAGCGTGGTGGCGAAGGAGGAGGTCTTCTTCGCTCGCGCTCCATCCGGACCATAGGCGAGCGTCACCGTGTTGGAAGCGAGCGTGACCGTCTTCAGCCGGTTGGCCTCGTCCCAGGCAAGCGTGCGGCTGCCATCGGAGGTGAGATTGCCATTGGCATCATAGGCCATCGCATTGGCGCCGACCGAGGTTGGTGCGTGCGGACGAGCAGCACTTGCCGCGGGATAGACATAGGTACCAGCCACACGGCTGCGCGAGATCATATTGTCGTTGGCGGCGTAGACGAAGGTTTCGTCCAGCATGTTATTGCCGAGATTGTCGGACGACGTCAGCCGGTCGGCATTGTCATAGCCATAGGTCCAACTGTCGGAAGCGGTCAGCCCCGTCGTGCCGGTGATGCGGCCGAGGTTGTCTCTCGCATATTGATCGTCGAGCAGGATTGTTGCGCCCTTGGCCGTGGTGACACGTGTCAGCCAGCGCCGGGTGGGCGAATAGGTGAAGGCCGTCTTCACACCGTTGGCATAGTTGATCTCCTTGGTCTGGCCATCGGCCTCGTAGAGCGTCGAGGTGATGAAGCCGGGGGCGGAGAGCAGCATGTTGCCAGCGGTGTATTGCAGTGGGGCAGCAGTCGTGCCGAAGTCGAGCTGCACCGGCAGGTATTGTGTGGCAATCGCCTGGCCCGAGGCATCGCGGACGCTGGTCGTGGTGTGGGTTAGCGTGCCGATGGTTGCGTCCTGACGGGCGACCTTGGCGAAGCCGTCATATTTGTAGCTCTGCGTGGCGGCCGGATTGGTCGAGGTCGTCAACTGGCCGATGTTGTAATAGCCGGCGGCGGCCTGATCATAGGTGTTTTGGGTCAGCGTCACCGGGCTGCCGCCCGAGGCGGTCGCCGTCTTCAGCGTCAGCCGGTCTATCTGGTCGTAGCTGAGATTGGTGACGGTACCCCTGGCATCGGTCTGGCTGACCAGCCGGTTGGCGGCATCGTAGACATAGGACCAGGTGCCGAGATCGGGATCGGAGGCCGTCAGCCGGTTGCCGAGCATATCGTAGGTATAGGTCCAGTTCGAGCCGCCGGGATCGGTCACCCCGATCAGCCGGCCGAGCCGGTCGTAGCCGCGGTTCTCCGTCAGGCTGAGACCGCCCTGGTCGCGCATGATGCCGGCGATGTCGCCTCGAGTCGTCGACCATGTTTTGGTCTGATGGCCGAGTTCATCCGTCAGGATTACTGCGTAAAGTCGTGGGTTGGGTGTGCCGATTGTGTCGGTGAGGAAGTGTATGTAGGTCCGCTGGCTGGCATCCGGGTTGACCGTCTTCACCAGTCGATCCGACCAGTCATAGGAATTGGTGGTCCACTGCGCTGCGTCGCCGACGAATCTCGGGAAGGCCGTGCGCAGGACATTCCCGCGAAGGTCGTAGTCGGTGTCGGCAATGCGTCTTGCACCGGCCGCCGTCTCTCCGGGCGTCTCGACGCGATAGACCCGCCCAAGCCCGTCATAATAGGAGCGGACAAAGTCCTCGCCGGCGCCATTGGGCAGCGGCGTGTATTTGACCAGCGCCTGCGTCGCCGGATTGCCCTCGTTCTCGAAGCGGGTCTTGGCATAGGCGCCGGTCACGCTCTGCGAGGCGTGGTAAGGCCGGCAGAAGGCATCGTAGGTGAAGGTTTTTACGAGACCATTGAAGTCGGTCTTGGTCGCCGGCAGGCCGCAGACTGCATTGTAGGTGGCCGTCGAGACAATACGCGTGTCGGCCGTCTGTCCGCCGGTGGCAAAATAGCGCGGGCTGCGCTGCGTTACCGGGTAGAGGTGATAGGTGGCGTCATAGTCCCACTCGGTTTTGTGGCCGAGACCGTTGGTGGCCGAGATCCTGTTGCCAAAACTGTCATAGGCAAAATACTGGAAAGTCGTTTTCTGCGGGGTCGAATAGATGTCGTTATAGCTCACCCGCAAGGTCAGGTTACCCTTGGTAGGCGGCGTCGTGTTGTCGGCATGGTTGTTGTCGTAGTAGTTAGAAATCCAGCCTATGTATGGTAGCGTTCCGTCGAAGTCTGGCTGCGTTGTCTCGGCACGCGGCAACGACACGATGTAGGCTGACGTGTTAGGTGCGAAGTAGTGCACCGTCCGTATCTCGTCGCCAGTGATATCTGTGCGGCCGTGGTCGTCCTGGATGAAGATGTTGTTATAGGCATCGAAGATGCGCTGCACCTTGAGGCTGCGCACGACACTGCCCTCGGTGACCGTCGTATCGGTCGCCGTGTTCTGCACCCAATACGGCTTGCTCGCCGTGTTGACCGCATAGGTCTCGGCCACCTGCTTGTGCACGGTGCCGGCGCCGTCCTTCCACACCGTCAGCGAGGGCAGGCCATAGCTCGCCAGGTCCTGCCGGTAGGTGGTCTCGATCTTGGATGGTGCTGTCTCGCCATTGGCCCACGGCTTGGTCTCGACGATCGAGGCAAAGCCCAAAAACTTGCGTGCCGCCGGATCGTACTTGCCGCCTGCATAGGTATAGGTGCTCACCCCCGTCTGGCCGCGGCCGTCGCCGACCGAAAGTTTTGTCACCGCATGCACCACCTGCGGCAAGAAGTTGTTCGCCCAGGTCGACGACGGCGCATACTCGACCGCGACCGTGCCGCCGAGTTCCGTCACCACGTTGCGCAGCAGGTTTGGATTGCCAGTCCCGGCGTTCGAGATGAACATACTGCTGTAGTTGGTCAGGTCCGGCAGCCCGTCGCCGTTGAAGTCGCCGACAACAGTGCCTGCGGTCATAGCTGCCGGCAGCGTGAACTGAACCGGCATCATCGATGTCGACGATGGCCGGAGCGAGAAAATCCGAAGTGTGCCAGTCCGGTTTGGCTGCGAGGTTATCGTGCCGCCGACGGTGATGACGTCCACACGGCCATCATTGTCGAAGTCTCGAAGGACCGCGGATGTGCCTGACATCGAAGTTATGGAATAGTTCTTGAAGCCTGCCCCCGTCGACAGCCACAAGCCGGTGCTAATATTTATGCCGTTGTAGCGGAATATGTCGCTCGCACCGTCGCCATTGACGTCTGCGAGAACGCAGCTTCCCCGTGCCCGTATATTGTGTTGAGGGGCACGCGATGGAGAATGACGGACCGCTGGCCTGCCAAGTGCCGTTCGATAGCGTTCCCTTCCTTACCGTTCCGCCGCTACCCCACACCAGCGGCTGCTGGCGGCCGTTGCCAAGGAAATCGCCAACCCCGATGCCACCGCCAACGTTGAGCGTGTCGATGCCGTCGCCGTCGGCATCAGCGACGACAGCGCCAGACGAACCGGCCGGTATTGCTGCGCATACTGCTTCGTAGCCGGATGACGACGCACAGCCAACCTTTGTCATCGACAATTGGTGTCGTCTGAACAGTCGATCTTGTTGTCGTATATGTAATTCTGCCGGTAGCGCCGTCTACAGTGCCCTTGGTTGCAGAAATCGCAAAATCTATTGTGCTCTTACCCGCGATAAATCGGCCCGGCTGCGAGAAGTACGTTGGAGAATTGTCAGATCCGTCGACCGGCTGGGAAATTGTTTCAAGTTGCACAGATAAAGTTTCTGATCGCGCTCCGCTTGAGTTGAACTTGTGTATTCGCTTCGTTCGCGTCCATATATTGGTTGGACTACCATTGTGGCCGCCGCTGTCTTGGGATTTGGCTACGTTGTCAGCGAAGACCTCGTCTCGGCCATCAAAGTCCAAATCGGCGACTTCTCCTGCTCCCCCGAAGGCCGGCGACACCGTCCCATACACCCCATCGGTATTCTGATAAGTCATCTGACCGATGACCTTCGCAGTGCCGCCGGTGATGGTGCCGTCGGCGGCGATGGTGGCATCGGTGCCGTAGCGGGTGACCTGGGTGAGCCGCGAGGTGTTGGAGAACGGCGCCTGGTCGTAGGTTAGCTTGCAGGCGCCGCGCAAAGCGCCGCTGACCTTGACCGAGATCGCCTTGATACGCTGGCTGGTCTCGGAGATGTCGCGGCCATTGCCCATCAGGATCAGGTCAGGCCTGGTCTCGTAGTAGAATTTTACGATCGTGCCATTGTAGCTGACGGCATCGGGGTAGCAGACCGGGCTTGCCGGGCAGGTGTAGCTGTAGGTGACGGTGTTGCCATTGGTGTCGGCGACCGAGGTCAACAGCCAGCGATAGCTCATGGCAAGGTCATAGGCCGGCGTGCCGGCGGCGGGTGTCAGGTTGGCGACCGCCGCCACCGACCGGAAGGTCGAGACAGTGCCGTCGCGATCGGTGACCTTCCATTCGTTGGTGCTGCTGTTCAGCGCAATACGGCGGTAGGATTCGTTCTCCGTCGCATGCGTGCCGCCGGTCGAGCACGACGGCGACACCATGCCGGCGACACAAGCGACCATGGCTTGCCCGTCGAGCAGATAGATATCGCTCGTATCGAACGCCGGCATGCCGTAACCCGGGCTTGCCCGCTCGATGACGTCTAAGCCATCGAGGCCCCAGGCATAGCCGAGCCAGCCTTGATAGAGGCCGCCGGTCTTAGTCTTGCGGGAAGAATTGTAGTTGAGCGCGATCTGCGGCTCGATGCCATGGAAGTCGGGAACATCGATGTCGATCGAGTAGCCGAGATTGCCGTTACCGGCGGCCTTGGGCAGATCCACCTTCGGCGTGCCGATCGCCTCGGGATCGCCGCTATCGGTCGTAGTCGTGGCAGCTGCTGCCGCTGTGGCGGCCGCAGCCGGCTCCTCGGGCGCTGCCTCGGTATCGGTCGTCTTTGCCGCCTTGGCGCTTGTCTTGGTGTCGGTTGTCTTGGTGCCAGCAGCCTTGGTTTCGCTGTCCTCGGCATCCGCCGGCTTGGTGCCGATCTTGGCCGCCGCATCCGGGTTGTCGGTGGCGCTACCCGCTCCTGCATTCTCCGCTGCGCCGGCTGCCGGCGTCTGTCCGGAAGAGCCGCCAGAGCCCAGCGCCGCCCCGCCATTGCCGAAGCCAGCCGGCGTGCCGGCATCAGGCGAAGTGCCTTGCGCATCTTGCGCAAAGGCAACTATCCCCGCGCCTCCGCTAATATAAGAGACAAAAGATACATCCGCGCCAAAGGCGTTCGCGGCAAGCATAGCCGCACCAACAAGCAACCGGTTCATGAGTCCCCCAAGCCAAGTTGCTTATCGATACTCACTCCACACTTGCCCGATACGACGCCAAACCGTCACAGATCAGTTATCCACAGAGTTATTTTGCGAAGTCGGGGTAAGAGCGGCGGCCTTTTGGTTTAGACTCCAGGAGGGTCCTCATTGGGTGCAAAGGCCACCTGCGTTCCAAATGGGCGTCCCCTGCAACCCATCTCGGCCTGCTCGTTTTGGAATTCCCTGCTATCGGCTAAACAATTCCCTGTTAGCACGTGCAGGGAATGTTGCCGCTAAAGCATTGAATCTGATAGGTGATTTTTGCCAAAAATTGGACCGGGTCTTCAAAATACCCGAAATTCGCCGTTTTTTGGGGGATATCGGCGAAAACAGGGCAGAGACTGGTTCGCTCCCGACTGCCACCACCACCATGACCATTGATTTTATTTGCAAGATTTTGGCTTTGCCCACGCTTTGCCACAACGGCCCGTGCGAACTGCAGGAATGGGAGCTAAGGCGCCTTCCTTAACCACTTGGCGATTGCTTATCACCGGACGATCCGCAAATTCGCCCGTCGCTTCATCTGGTCGCGCTTTTCCTCACGCTGGTTGATCGTTCTCGCGATGTCGACGGCTATCCGTTCTTGTTAGCATCGCGCGCCTTGCGTTCCGTGTGATCAGACGTCGCGTCCCCGCAACCACCGACATTCGTGATGTCGCGGCGGAGACAAGGTCACCGCAGATGCCGTCGGCCGCCATCTCCTGACAATCCTCCTAGCGCCTTGAACTTTGCGTGATGACCAGTGCCGCTCGGGAAAGCTCCTGCTTATACCCAGTATGGAAGTCGTGCGCCTATCTCACTACTCACTTGGCGGAGCAAGCCTGCGTGGCGCTGGTGTGTCCGGATGGGGTCAAAAGCGTCGGTTGCGGTCGAAATCTGGAAGCAGCCACCTTATGTGCGTTGAGCCCATGAACCATCGGACCGATCTTTGAATGAGCAAAATAGCTAAAAGGCGCGCATTGCTGCTCCTCAATCCCAAGGCGCGGCGCGGCCAGGAGGTGATCGCGCCAGTTGTGGAGCGGCTGGAGGGAGGTGGGCTTTCCGTCACCGTCGAGACGTTCGAGGCGTTGCCTGAGATCGCTCGTGACATCGTTCGCTTACGCCATATGGCCGATCTTGTGGTTGTGTGCGGTGGCGATGGTTCGGTATCGTCGGCGGCGATGGCGGTAATGGAAAGCGGCCTGCCGATGGGCATTATTCCTATGGGAACGGCGAATGACCTCGCTCGCACACTCAATATTCCGATGGATCTCCTGCAGGCCGCCGATGTGATCGCGCGCGGCCAAACCCGGCTGATCGATGTCGGCACGGTTAATGGTCATGCCTTTTTCAACGTCGCGAGTATCGGACTCAGCACCGAACTGGCGCAAAGTCTGGACCCCGCTCTGAAGAAGCGTTTCGGCAGGCTTGGCTATGCGCTGGCGGCGATGAAAGTGTTGACGCGGGCCGCGAGGTTTCACGCGAAGATTACCGAGAAAGGCGCGGCGATCGAAGCCGAAACCTACCAGATCGCGGTTGGAAACGGTCGGCACTACGGCGGCGGCAACGTTGTGGAAGAGACGGCCGAGATCGATGACGGACATCTCGATCTCTATAGCTTGGAAATGACGAATCTCTGGAAGCTGGCGCTGATGCTCCGCTCGTTCCGTTCTGGAACGCATGGCGCCTGGCGTGAGGTACGCACGGCCAGGTGCGTCGAGTTTGACATCGAGACGGAGAAGCCGATGCCGGTCAACACCGATGGTGAGATCGTCACCTCGACACCGGCCCATTTCAAGGTTCACCCAAAGGCGATCTCGGTCTTCGCGCCTCCGATCCTGAGCATTCCAGGCCGCACGGAAATGTTTCGTCGAGCAATCGGCGCAGACCTCGCATTGTCGGGAGATTATCCAGGCGCTGGCGCTGCGCATTAGCTTGTCGCCGGCGGGACAAAACGCCGAGGCACGCATGATCGTCATGGTCTCGACTACGGCAATCTTCGCGCAGTAGTAGACCCACTGCTCCTCCGCCACCCGGCGAGGGATTTCGTAGGTACCTGCGGAGTGTTGAAGGCGGCTTTGAAGCGCTCGATATCATCGGAACATTCGCGCCGGATGGGCCGGAAAAGTGCAGCGGCTTCCCGTAGACCGATATGATCCCGAGGACTTGCGGCGGGTGTTGGGCGTTGGCGGAGATCCGAGACCAAGCTCCGATACTCTCTCAGTCGCTGGAACAAACTCTTTCCCTTGCTGCGGCGATCGAACCCGATTGCTTCATCAGCGATATTTTGGCTGTACAAAATGCCGAAGACCGGGCGCGCAAAGCATTGCTATTCTGACGTCTGGATAGGCGAGACGTAGATTGCGCACCAGCGCTGACGTCAAGACAACGTCACCAATGTACGTTGTCTGAATAATAAGAATGACTCGATGGACGGCCGGTCCTTCGTGGCAACCGCCAGTCCCGATCCGCCCCTGACATTTCCGGAGAGGCGGACAGCGCGACGGTTCGCCACCTCGGCTGAAGTGCAGCGAGCCATCGGCTTCAATTCCGACGTGCTGGTTGTCTGGCAGCAGGTCACTGGTGACGTTAACGCCTGAGGCCGCCATCGCGCCGCAAAGCTGACGCCCGGCGGCGAAATTCGCCTCCCCACTTTCGGTGTAGACGCCGGCGACACCGCCATAAGGTCTACCGCCCGTCGCGGCTGACCCTTGCGCTAGCTTGGGTTCTCCAAGCGCCTCGCTTTTCGCCACTCCTCGTACTCTCCGCGGGCGTCGTCATGCAGCGGATAATAGCGTTGCAACGACCCGCCTTCCATGAGCTTCACTCGCGAGAATTCCTCCCAATCGTGATGCTTCTGTGACTCTTCGATTACCTTCGGGGCCATTGCGACGGGAAGCACCACCACCCCGTCGTCGTCGGCGATGATGATGTCGCCGGGGATCACCGTGACACCACCGCAGGCAATCGGAACGTTGACGGCATTGGGATAGATGCTGGTCTGCACATGGTAGTTGGGCGTCCAGCCGCGCAGCCATAGGGGCAGATCGAGCTTTTCGACATTGGGCCGGTCGCGCATACATCCATCGATGACGATACCCGCGCCGCCTCTGCCCTTGAAATACGTCGACATCATATCGCCGAAGACGCCCGAGCTCATATCACCGCGCGCGTCGACCACGACCACATCGCCCTCATGTGCGTGATAGAGCACGTGCCGGTGCAGTTGTGTCTCCGGATCGGCATATTCTCCCTCGTTGAAGAGGTCGGGCCGCTGCGGCAGGAACTGCAGCGTCAGCGCCGGCCCGACGATCGACTTCCCGTGGTTCTGCGCCACAGGACCGACCATGTGCGGATTGCGGAAGCCCATGTGGCCAAGCGTGCCGGAAACCGTCGCGGCGCCGATCTCCCTTAGCGCGTCGATCAAGCCTTTAGGCGGTCGCGTGATGTCGGAAGCGTGTGTCATCGTGGACTCCGGTTGAAAAGGAACTACCAGTTCGTCACAGATCCGTCGCGGCGCTTGAGGTGAGGCGCTTCCCAGAAACGGAAACTCTCCGCTTGGATCGCCTCCTCGTTGATCTCGACGCCCAGCCCCGGCAGATCGCTGACCACATAGTCGGGGCCGTCCAGCCGTGGTTGCACGGGGAAGAACTCGGAATTGTCGAAGCCCAGCTTTCTTTCCGGCACCCTGGTCTCGAGCCACGCAAAGTTCGCTACAGCGGCGGCGAGATGCACGGTGGCGGCCGTGCACACTGGACCAAGGGGATTGTGCGGCATCATGTCCACATAGTGCGCCTCGCTCCAGCCAGCGACTTTCATCGCCTCAGTGAGCCCACCGACATTGCAAACATCGATCCGGTTGAACTGGTGGATGCCGCGCTCGATATAGGGCAGAAACTGCCACTTGCTGGCAAATTCCTCGCCGATGGCAAAGGGGATGTCGGTCATCGTTCGCAGGGACTCGTAGGCCTCCGGTGTCTCGTCGCGTATCGGCTCCTCGAGGAAATCGAGCACGCCGCGGCCAAGCTTGTTGCAGAAGCTCGCCGTCTCGGCCACCGACAGCCGATGATGATAGTCGATGCCGAGGACCACTTCGTCACCCAGCGCCTCGCGTGCTTTGTTTAGCATCCTCGCGGTAGCGCCGATCGACTCGCGCGGCTCGAAGATGTCCTTGCTGCTTTGGCCAAACGGGAAGAAGCGGATCGCCTGCCACCCCTGCGCGCGCAGTTCCCGGGCTCGTTCGATGGCAGCGTCGCCCTCGGCCTCGTCTCCGGTCGAGGCGAAGGTGGGGATGCGGTCGCGCTGCTTGCCGCCTAGCAGCTCGTAGACCGGCACCCCCAACGCCTTGCCCTTGATGTCGTGAAGGGCGATGTCGATGGCGGAAATCGCGGCCTGCAGAACGCGCCCGCCTTCGAAGTATTGGCTGCGATAAACCTCTTGCCAGATCCGGCCGATCTGCATCGGGTCGCGGCCGATGAGAAACTCACGATAGTGCTCAAGCGCGCCGGCCACTGCCTTCTCGCGACCGCTCAAGCCGCTCTCGCCCCAACCGAAGATGCCCTGATCGGTCTCGATCTTGACGAGCATCTGGTTGCGAGTCCCCACCCAGGCTGGATAGGGCTTGATTGCCGTGATCTTAAGCTTCGTCGTCATTTACGCTCGTTCCACACGCATCCGCCCCGTCTCAGTTGGCCTCGAGGGCCATTTCCGTTTCGCCGTCGAACAGGTGGACGCGTTCCTGGTCGAACTCGAGCCAGATCTGCTCATCGGGTGTGACGGCGATGTTGGGCGACACGCTGATGTTGACGATGGCACCGGAGAGAAACGCCTGCACGAAGGTGATGTCTCCGGTTGGTTCCACCGTATAGGCCTTGGCCGGAATGGCGCCGGGAACGGCGTTCTTGTGCAGCTTGATCGTCGAATGTCGCGCACCGAGGACAACCTTCCTGGAGGTCGCTCCCTGGACCTTGCGCGCGTTGGGTTGCGACAGTGCGAGGCTCCAGCCTTCCGCGCTCGTCAGAACGGTGTCCCCGTTGGCCGTCGATGCCTGTAATGGGACAAGGCTCATCGCCGGGCTGCCTACGAAGCTCGCGACGAACATGTTGGCGGGACGTGCGAAAACTTGCGCCGGCGAATCGTATTGCTGCAGGTAGCCGCCGTTCATCACAGCCATCCTGTCTGCCATGGTCACGGCCTCGAGCTGGTCGTGCGTCACATAGACGATCGTCGCCTTGAGATCCTGGTGGAACCGCTTGATTTCGGATCGCATCTGCACGCGCAGCTTTGCGTCGAGATTGGAGAGCGGTTCGTCCATCAGAAACACCGCCGGATCTCGAACGAGGGCGCGGCCCAGGGCCACGCGCTGCTGTTGCCCACCTGAAAGTTCGCGCGGCTTGCGTTCGAGCAACTGCGTCATGTCGAGCACTCGCGCCGCTTCCCTGACCTTCTTGTCGATCTCCTGCTTGGACAGCTTGCGCATCTGCAGCGGGAAGGCGAGGTTCATATAGACCGACTTTTGCGGATAGAGCGCGTAGTTCTGGAACACCATTGCGATGTCCCTGTCCTTCGGGTCGAGGTCGTTGACCACGCGGTCGCCGATGACGATGTCGCCTGACGTGATCGGGATCAGCCCCGCGACGAGATTGAGCGTGGTTGTCTTGCCGCAACCGGAAGGACCGACGAGCGCAACGAACTCGCCATCATTGACCGTCAGCGAAACGTCATTGACAGCTTTGAAGCTGCCATAGGTCTTGACGAGATCTTTGAGGACCACGTGGGCCATCGGCAACTCCCTAGTGCTTGACCGCGCCTTCTGTAAGGGCGCGTACGAAGTATCGTTGCAGGACGAGGAACAGCACCACGACGGGCACGCTCATCATGAAGCTGGCCGCCATCAGGCCTGGAAAGTCCGTCGTGTTTTCCGAGAAGAAGCGTTGGATGCCGACCGGCAAGGTCAGCTGCTCGTTCTTGGAGAGGAAGGTGTAGGCATAGATGTACTCGTTCCACGCGCCGATGAAGGAATAGATCGCTGTGGCGATGATTCCTGGTGCCGAGAGCGGCATCACGATCAGGATGAAGGCCTGGAACCGCGTCGCTCCATCGATGCGCGCCGCCTGCTCGAGCTGCACCGGGATGTTGTCGTAGAAGCCCTTGAGGAGCCAGATTGCCAGCGGCAGGCCGAATGTGAGGTAGGTGAGAATGAGCGAGCCATGCGTGTTCACCAGCCCGATCGCGCGCATCAGGATGAAGAGCGGCACGAGGAAGATCACCGCCGGGAACATATTGCGAAGCAAGACGGCGAAGAACAGGAAGTTCCGGCCCGGGAAGGTGAAACGCGAAAATGCGTAGGCCGCGGGAACCGCCACGATCACCGAAAGGATAGTCGTGGCAGTGGAGACGTAAAGGCTGTTCCAGAAGAAGCGGAGGAAGTCCTGGCCGACACTGTTCTGTGGATCGAGCAGCTTCTGGTAGCTGGCAAGTGTAGGCTCCTCCGGCCACCATTGCGGCGGGAATTGCATCGCGGCGAAGCCGGACTTGATCGAGGTGATCAGCATCCAGATCATCGGCAATGCGGTGTAAAGCAGCATGAACACGAGGAAGATGCGCCCGCCCCACCGCCATCCGTCGACGCGCATGCGGCGACGGGTCTGGCCTCGATGGGCTGTCTCGGCAATCGTGCTCATGCGCTGCCATCCTTCCGGTCGTTGCCGCTTAGCGCGCGGACGTAGAAGTAGCCGAGCGTCATCAGGATGAGGAACAGCAGCACCGAATAAGCCGATGCCACTCCCCAGCGCTGCCGGCCGAAGGCGAGCTCATAGATGTGGGTGATCCAGATATGCGATGCGTTCGACGGGCCGCCGCCGGTCATGATCCAGGGGATGATGAAGGAATTGAAGTTGGCCACCGCCAGCAGCAGGATCGTCACCGTAGAGACGTTTCTCAGGTGTGGGAAGGTGACGTGCCAGAAGCGCTGCCATGCATTGGCTCCGTCGACCTTTGCGGCGCGCAACAACTGGTCGGGGACTGTCTGAAGACCGGCCATCATCATGATCATGGCGAATGGAAACTCGCGCCAGATATTGACGACGATCAGGGAGGGCAGCACCGTGCTGACGCTGTCGATGAAATTCGGCGGCCGGTCGGCCAATCCGAGGCCGACCAGCACCGCGCCGATTATGCCAAAGTCCGAATGGTAGATCCACTTCCAGATATAGGATGCGGCGACCGCGCTGATGACCCAGGGAATGATCAGGATAGCGCGCAGCACACCCCGACCGACAAAGTCGCGATGGAGCGCCAGCGCGCAGCCAAACCCCAGGACAAATGCGATGAAGGTGGATGCCAGTGTCCAGATAAGGGTGTTGGAGGTGACCTTCCAGAACACCGGACTTGTGAGGATGGAGGTGTAGTTGCCGACGCCGACGAAGATCTTGTCCCGGAGCTGCAGGCCAGGCGGCGTGTTGAAGAACGACAGCTCGATCGTGTAGTAGATCGGATAGGCGATGACGATGAGCATGACGGCAATCGCAGGAAGCACGTACGCGTAGTCAGCGCGATGCTCCCAAATCTTCCGCAGCAGGGGTCGCAATCTTTCGCGAGCCCCGGTCTTGCCGGTCACGATCGTCACTTTGGCGGGCCTTTGTTTTTCGGAACGAACCGGCTGCGCTCTCGGCGCAACCGGTAAGATCGCGGGTCAGGCTTCGGCTAGAGTCCGCCGCCCATCAGGTCTTTCACCTTCTTGGCCGCGTCGTCCGCCGCCTGATCGACGGTCATCGCTCCGGTCAGGGCATTTTGCAGCATGTCCGGAACGATGATGTTCATGATCTCGGGAGACTGCGGCAGCGCCGGGAACGGGATGCCGTATGGCAGCATCGAGGTCGTGACATCGAGGAACTTGATGCTGTCCAGACGTTCTTTCATCCATTTGGTCTTGAAGCCGTTAAGGTTGCCGGGGTTCGAGCCGGCGTAGGCCATCTTCAGCGACCATTCAGGGCTCGTCCACATGCAGATGATGGCCTTTGCAGCCGGCTCGTCTACCTTGCCGCCCTCGACATATTCTGGCTTCAGGATGTGAATATTCGAGCCGCCGAACACGACTGCGCGCTTGCCGTCGGGGCCGGTCGGAATTAGGCCGTAGCGCATGTTGTCGATGACGGTCTGCGCCTTGTCCTTGTCGGTGCCGGTCGCCTTCTTCTGCAGGTCGAGCATGACATTGTAGTCGGACGGGTGCGAGATCATCATGCCGAGCTGGCCGGCGAGGAACAGCGGCTGGTTGTCGGCCTGTTGGTTAGTGAGTGCCGAAACCGGAACCGACTTGTCGCGGACATACATATCGTAAGAGGCTTGCAGCGCGGCCTTGCTCTGCGGGCTGGCGAGCTCGATCTGCTTATAGGTCGGGTTCGCCGTGGCTTCGTCGAAGACGCCGCCGCCATAGGCCCACAACTGAGGCATGAAGCGGTACGGGGTATTGCCGGCATTCTTGCGAGCCACGAGGCCGTAACCGGCAACGCCGAGCTTGTCGTGGATCTGCTTGGAGTACTTCACGACGTCGTCCCAGGTTGCCGGAGCCTTGTCCGGATCGAGACCTGCGCGCTTGAAGATATCGGCATTCCAGATGAACGCCATCGTTTCATTGTTGGTTGGAATGCCGTAGGTCACCCCGTCCCAAGTCACGGCTTTCATGGCGCCGGGCCAAAAGTCCTCGGTCGAATATCCCACGTCCTCGGGCTTGAGCGGCTCCAGATAGCCCTTTGAGGCGAACTCGGTGCCACCCAGGATTTGCAGGCGTACCGCCATCGGCGCGGCATTGCCAAGGAGCGCCGTGCGGAACTTGTCAAGAAGGTCGTTATAGGTGAGGGCTTGTTCCTCGAGCTGGATGTTCGGATAGGTCTTGCGGAAGGTCTCGAAGAAATCCTTGTAGTACTGGCGCAGGAGGTCGGGGTCGCCCTCGAACACGCCCTGATACCAGAAAGTCAGTCGCCCCTTGTAGTCGAGCGGGGTGACCTTGGCGCAATCGGCCGCCGTATCAAAATCCTGTGTGCCTGCAATGGAGCGCACATATTCCGGCGACCACTTGCTCAAGTCGACCGGCGCCGCACCCAGCGCCGATGCCGACATCAAAGATGCCATTAAAGCAGCGGAGACAGTGCCGCGCAGGACGGCACCGCCGAGTGTAATCCTCGTCATAGGTATCCTCCAGGTTTTCTCTCCCATGCCGCTCTGCATCGAGGCGAGCGGTCTTTGCTCGTCGGCTGCGAGACAGCTATTCAATGTATCCCTTCGAGCACTTTGTACGTTTTCAGATCGCAGATTGTCTGTCAACGCGATAAATCGTACATTGTTTATGGAAACCGTGCGTGATATCGAACAAAATGTGTATTGATCGAGGGGAGCCGGGCTTGGCCGAAACAAGCGATTTTAAAGCAGAGCCACCCGAGGGGATTGACCCTCTCGGGGCCTCAAGCGAGGGCGCCTCGCTTTATCAACTGATCAGGGAAGACATCATCGAGGGGCGGCTCGCCGCCAACGAACGGCTTGTGGTAACCGATCTCGCCCGGCGTCACGGCACCTCGACCAACCCCGTGCGCGAAGCTCTGCAGCTGTTGCGCGGCGAGGGCTTTGTCACCTTCGTTCCCAACCGAGGCGCGCGCGTTCGACCTATAGACCAGGATTTTGTCCGGGATATCTACGAGATCGGAGTCCTGATCGAGCCGGCCCTGACGCGATGGTTCGTGAATATGGCGACCGTCGAGGACATTGCCGAACTCGAACGTATCCAGGCCCTGATTGAAGAGAACAACTTTGCCGACACGTTCAGGCACAGTGAGCTGGATACCGCTTTTCACACCGTGATGTACCAGAGGCACTATAACCGCCATGCGGCCGAGCTTTGGTGGAAGCATCGCGAAGTGCTGCGAGCCGTGAGCCGGCGTTTCAATTTCACGCTCGCCCGGCGTGCCGCGATCCTTCGCGAACACCGCGAGCTCATCGCGCATGTAAAAGCGGGAAATGCCGACGAGGCAGCCGAACTCATTGGGCGCCATGTCGAGGGCTCCGGTCGGCATGTCCTCGAGCACATGCGCGCGCGTAACGCCGCTCGGGCGGGGTAGAATATTCGGTCCGGAACACTGCTATTCGGGGTCATTCCAGATAAAGGTAGTTGAGAGATGAAAATCACGAGCATTCGGCCGTGGCTGATCAAATCCGATGCTTTTTATTGGGGAGAGTACCTGTTTGTCGAAGTGACGACCGATGAGGGGGTGAGTGGCTGGGGAGAGATCACAACCACTACCAGGCTCGCCAACCGCGCTCTCTGCACGATCCTTCGGCAGATCGGCCTCGCCGTGACCGGCGAGGATCCAGCGCGGATCGAGCATCTGTGGCACAAGATTTTCCGCAGCTTCACCTATATGGGCAGCCGCGGCGGCGCCGTCGAATGCGTGAGCGCCATCGATATCGCCCTCTGGGACATCCGGGGCAAAGTCCTTGGCACGCCGATTTACGAGCTGCTCGGCGGACCGGTACGCGATGAAATCGCGCTCTACACCCATCCCAACCAAGCCAAATTTACCAGCAAGGAGGCTGTGGTCCGCGAAATTCGCGATATCGTCGAATCCGGGCACAAGGCGCTGAAGTTCGACCCGTTCCCGCACCAGGGCCGCAGCCCCGATGGGCAGTCACGCGAACAGCGGGATGGCTACCTCGATGGCAGCATGACGCGCAAGGACGAGCGCAAGGCGGCCGAACTCACGGCGCTGATCCGCGAAACGGCGGGGTCTGACGTCGACATTCTCATCGATGCGCATGGCCGCTTCGACGTTCCCACCGCCATTCGCCTCTGTCGGAGCCTTGAGGAAGCCGGCCAGATAGACTGGTTCGAAGAACCCTGTCCGCCCGAGAGCCTCAACGCCCTCAGACAGGTGCGTGAAAAAGTCAGTGCCGCCATCTCGTGGGGCGAGCGCGGCCACACGAAATGGGATTTCGTGCCGGTCCTTGAGAACCGGCTCGCCGACTACATCATGCCGGACGTCACCTGGACCGGCGGCATTACCGAGCTCAAGAAGATATCCGCCCTTTGCGAAGCCTACTACATCCCGGTCTCGCCGCATGATGCTGCGGGGCCGATCAACGTGGTTGCGGGAGCGCAGGTGATGATGACCGTTCCCAACTTCTACAAACTCGAAACGTCGGAGTGGAACCTGGGCAAATACGATCATCTCATCGACAGACCGCTCGACGTTTCGAACGGTAGCCTCAAGCTGACGTCAAAACCCGGTCTCGGTGTCGAGATGAACCGCGATTACCTGCAGGCCCATAAGATTGAGCCGAGTTAGCAACGGTCCATGCCGGCCGGCGTTTGGGGCGACAAAGCCTCCCGACCAGAACGAGGACAAATCATGCCAAAGACGGACGGAGCCGCCGACGAGCCCCTCAATCGGGTGAACACTAATTCCAAGCCGTCCGACCTTCGCATCACCGACATGCGGGTGGCCGAGATCGTCGGCGCGCCGTTCACCTCAGCACTGCTCAAGATCCACACCAATCAGGGCATCGTTGGGCTTGGCGAGGTGCGTGACGGCGCCAGCGCCACCTACGCATTGATGCTGAAAAGCCGGCTGCTTGGCGAGAACCCTTGCGACATCGACCGCCTGTTTCGCCGCATCAAGCAATTCGGCGGGCACGGCCGGCAAGGCGGCGGCGTCTCGGCGGTCGAAATCGCGCTGTGGGATCTCGCAGGTAAGGCCTATGGCGTCCCGATCTACCAGATGCTCGGCGGCAAGTTTCGCGACAAGGTGCGCATCTATTGCGATACCGACGCCGAGAAACCGAGCGGCACCGAAACCGGAAAGCGCCTCAAGGAGCGCATGAACCGCGGTTTCACCTTCCTCAAGATGGACCTGGGCTTGATGCAGATCGCCCATGTCCCGGGCGCCGTGGCCGCGTCCGCCGGCGCGCTCGAAGGGTTTCACGCCAATCCACGCGGCCGTGGCGGCGCGCTTGAGGAGCGCAAGGCGCGCAATCTCGCCTACGATGCGCAGAACGTGCAGCACCCGTTCACGGGCCTGCATTTCACCGAAAAGGGGATCGACCTGCTCGAGCAGTATATCCACGAGGTTCGCGAGGTGATCGGATACGAGATCCCGCTCGCCATCGACCATGTCGGCCACATCTCGCTGCAGGACGGCATACGCCTGTCGCGTCGTATCGAGAAATACGTTCCGGCCTGGCTGGAGGACGTGATCCCCTGGCAATACACCGAGCAGTACCGGCAACTGCAGCAGGCGACCACGGTGCCGATCTGCACCGGCGAGGACATCTACCTCAAGGAGGCGTTCGAACCCCTGCTCAAGAGCGGCGGTCTCTCTGTCATCCACCCGGACCTGCTCACCAGCGGGGGCATTCTCGAGACGAAGAAGATCGGCGACTTGGCGCAGGATCACGGCGTCGCGATGGCCATCCATATGGCCGAAAGTCCAATCGCCGCAATGGCCGCCGCACATGTTGCAACCGCGACCGAAAACTTCATTGCGCTCGAATATCATTCCGCCGATGTCGACTGGTGGGACGATATCGTCACCGGCCTTCCCAAGCCACTCGTCAAGGATGGCTTCATTACTGTTCCGGACAAGCCGGGCCTGGGGATCGACGATGTCGTCGATGAGGTGATCTCGCAGCATCTGCAGCCGGGTGTCACCGGAATCTGGCAGCCCACGGATCACTGGGACAACGAGCATTCCTGGGATCGCACCTGGAGCTGAGGCGAAGAGACCCGAACATGAAGATCACCGACCTTCGCTGTGCCGTTATCGGCAAGCACCCCATCGTTCGCATCGTCACTGATGAGGGCCTCTATGGCCTTGGCGAAGTTGAGTTCACCAAAAGCTATCTCAAGCCCTTTGTGCTGCATTTCCGCGAGGCTCTGATCGGCGAGGATCCGACCGACGTCGAGCGGGTGATGCTGAAGATCCGCCAACGCGGCTCTTTCAAGCCCTATGGCGCCGCGGTCAGCGCGATCGAACATGCGCTATGGGACATTGCCGGCAAGGCCGCGGGCATGCCGGCCTACAAGCTGCTCGGCGGCAAGGTGCGGGACAAGGTGCGTGTCTACAACGGCTCGATCCGCCAGAAGCGCACGGGTGACCGGCCGGAGGACTATGCCGCTGATGTCAAATGGATGATGGAGCGGCCGCAGAACTTCTTCATGGTCAAGCAAGGTATCTCCTTTCACTCCAACATGAAGGACACCATCGAGGGCTTCCATTACGGCGTGGCGCAGAAGAAGGCCGGCTATCACGGTGCCATGGATCAAGGCGTGATCAGTGAGCGCGGTTTCAACCACATGCTCGACTGCGTGATCGCCATGAAGGAAGTGCTGGGCGACAAGGTCAGCCTGGCGCTCGACTGCGGCCCGGGCTGGATGTTGCCGGATGCGATCAAATTCGCTCGCGCGGTCGAGAGGTACAATTTGATGTGGCTCGAGGACATGCTGACCGGCGACTATGTGCCGTGGGTCAATCCGCAGGCCTATCGGGAACTGACCACCTCCACCTCGACGCCAATCCATACCGGTGAGCAGATCTACCTGCGGCACAATTTCAAGGAACTGATCGAGACGCAGGCGGTGCGCGTCATCGGCCCCGATCCGGCCGATGTCGGCGGCATTGCCGAGCTCAAATGGGTGGCCGAGCACGCCTATATGCACTCGATCCTGATGGCGCCGCACGGCACCGCGAACGGCCTCCTGGGTCTCGGCGCGCTGATCAACGTGTGCGCCACCTTGCCCGCCAACTACATCGCCTTCGAATACCCGAGCGCTTCCGACCCCTGGTGGGAGGACCTCGTAATTGGCCTGCCGTCGCAGATCGTGAAGGACAGCATGGTGGACCTGCTGGAAGCGCCGGGGTTGGGCCTCGATATCGACGGCGAAGCAGCCAGAAAATATCTCAAGGAAGAGGATAGGGGCTTCTTCGACTGAACTATTCTTCTTTCGCCACCTGCGCCACTCGGACCGCTTCACGGAATTTGGTATCCAGAATGAGCGCTTCGGGTCGAGCGTGTGTGAAAACGCGACGCGTCAGGCAAGGCGTAGAACGTTGTTTCCAGGATTGCCGCCGCTAGGCCCTACCCGGAACGTGCTAGTTCTTGGCAGGGATTGACCTGACGCCGATCACGCTGCGACGATTGTGGTTTCTCAGGGGCGGCGTACACTCATGAAATGCCCGACGATAGCGATGCGACCACCTCTTCTGACCGCCCTGAAAGGAAGTTGGCGGCGATCCTAGCGGCTGATGTCGCAGGCTATAGTGGCTTGATGGAGCGCGACGAGGAGGGTACTCACGAGCGGCTGCGGGTGCTGTTGCGAAATGTCGTCAGGCCAGCGGTGGAGACGCATCGCGGGCGCATCGTAAAAACGGCCGGCGACGGGCTCATCGCTGAGTTCTCCAGCGCCATAGAAGCGGTGCGGTGCGCGGTCGAACTGCAACAGGCAATGACGGAGCGAAACGCGGCCATTCCTGAAGATCGCCGGCTGACGTTTCGGATGGGCATAAATCTCGGCGACATCATGAGCGAGGACGACGATATCTTCGGCGATGGAGTCAATATCGCGGCCCGGCTGGAGGCTTTGGCCGACGCCGGCGGAATACTTATCTCTCATACCGTTTATGAGCATGTCGATCGCAAGTTGCCAGTCCGCTTCGACGATCAGGGGGAGCGCGTTCTCAAGCACATCGCTCGCCCGATCCGGGTCTATCGTGTCTGCTGGGAGGCCGTTCCAGCGGGCCCGGCGCTCCAGCCCGCGTCGGGCCAGCCCGGACTGCCGGACGAAGCTTCGATCGCGGTGCTGCCTTTCACGAATATGAGCAGCGATCCGGAGCAGGGGTTTTTCGGCGATGGTCTAGCGGAAGACTTGATCACTGATCTTTCCAAGGTCCCTGGCCTTCTGGTGATCGCTCGCAATTCGAGCTTTGCGTATACGGGCCGGTCGGCTGACATCCGCGCGATCGCCAGGGAGCTTGGCGTTCGCTATGTCATCGAAGGTAGCGTCCGGCGGGCGTCAGCGCGGGTGCGGATCAATGCCCAGCTCATCGACGCGACCAATGGCAGCCATCTCTGGGCTGACCGTTTCGACCGCGACCTGGCGGATATCTTCACCCTGCAAGACGAGGTCGTGGCGAAGATCGTGAGCGCTCTCGCAAATGTCCTGCCGTCTGCCCGGCCCATCGCCAGACAACGGACAACAAACCTCGACGCCTACGATCTTTTCGTGCGCGGACGCGTGCTGGCGATGCAATCGCCCGAAGGAAACCGGGTGGCTCGCCCGCTCCTCGAGAAAGCAATAAAACTCGATCCGGATTTCGCTGAAGCATATGCCTGGCTCGCGATGACGCACCATTTCGGCTGGTTGTATTGGGGAGAAGCCGTTGACCCACATCGCGCGCAGGCGCGTGCCACTGCCGAACGCGCGGTCTTGCTCGACCCACAAAATGCCGACGCACATTGGATTCTCGGATATGTGCGGGCCTACGACGGTGACTTGGATGGAGGAGTGGCAGGGTTCCAGGTGGCTCTTCGAATCAACCCCAACCATGCCGACGTCTGGGCGCTGCTCACCGACCTGATGGTATTCGAAGGACGCGCTGTCGAGGGAATAGATTGTGCCCGGAAAGCCTTTCGTCTGAATCCGTATCCGCCCGGATTCTACTATTGGGTGCTTGGTTGGGCTCAATATGCGGCAGATCGGTATGAAGACGCCATCGAAACGCTTCGGCAAGATGCCGCACGGGGGACTGGCTCACGGCGACTGTTGGCCGCGAGCCTGGCGCAGCTTGGCCGCATTGAGGAGGCCCAGAAGGAAGCCCGTCTGTACCTTGCCGCGATCCCGAATTTCTCGGTGGATTACTGGGCAAGCGGACAACCGTTCCGCAACGACGCGGACCTGCAGCATTTCATTGACGGCTACGTCAAAGCGGGTCTGCCAAAGTGAAGGTCGAGTTGGTTGCGGTAAAACAAACCGCACCTTGGCAAGGCGACTCTTGAGATAGCATCAGCAGGATTTCCATTGGCCGCTTCTGGCGCACATGCGCCATCCTGACGCGTCGCGTTTTCACACAGGCTCGGCTGATCCCGGACCTCCGAGGTCTCACATGTCCGCTTGCGTGCTGGGTACCCTAGCAGCGGACGGTCGGCTATCGGCCCCTTAGCTGCCAGGCAGCATTGCGCCTCATTCGTGACGTTGAGGATGCCTTTGCCACTGCCTGAAAGCTGACGTTAGCGGCGACCACGCTGGAGGTCGCGGTTGCGCCAATTTCCGACATTGGCACTCAGTCGCTGACCGACCATTCCAGAAGTTCCGGTGAGAGCGCACTGTGGCGCAAGGTGGCCCCATTGCCCATGATCCTAATGCTTCAAGGGCCTAGCGACCGATCGGTATGGCGCACGGACAGCCGTCACTCCTCCGGCAAGCCCGCGAACCGCATGTGTTCGATCCAGCGGCCGAGGCTTCCGGGGGCGGTCCATATCTTCTCCCACTCCCTGCGTTCTTTACTGATGGATTGGCCGGGAGAGTCTTTGAGGAAAACCGCAAGCGCTTCCCTTGCCTCCCGCTGGTTTCCCAGACAAGCGTGGATCCCCGCAAGCATTCGGTGTGCGCCGCTCGGGATTCTGGACATTTTCCGCATCGCCGCCAGCGAGGCCCCGCAATCGTTCTTTTCCCAGAGCGCCCAGCCCATCTGCCAGTGGAAGTTGTCAAGGTGGAAAGGATCGATGCCCTTGGCCTGCTCGATCCGATCGATCGCTTCGTCGGTGCGGCCGATATACAGCAGCGGGTCCGTACTGCCGACGAGGATGTTTGGATTGCTGGGATTCAGCGCAATTGCCTGATCGAACCGTGCAAGGGCCTGCTCGATCTCTCCAGCTTCGGTATGGATGCGGGCGCGGACATGATGCGCGTCGGCGTCGTCCGGAGCGAGCAGGATTGCCTTGTCGGCGTACTCGGCGGCGCGCTTCAACGCATCGTCCCGGTTATGTTCCTGCTCGTGCCACCCGAATGTCGCATCATTGCGATAGGACCAGGCCAGCCCGATATAGCCGAACTGGGCGTTTGGATCCGCTTCGATCGCCTTGAGGCTCAGTTGCCGCACCAGTTGGTTCCCCGCGGCAGTGAAATTACTGCGCATCTCGGCAATCCCCATCAGGTAATAGTGGAGCGCGCTGACCTGGGCAGCAGTGCTCTTTGGCAGGGGGCGCTGGATCCTGCGCCCGACACGATCCGCAAGCGTGCGGATGATTTCCTCCTGGACGACGAAAAGATCGCCGATGTCGCGGTTGTAGGTGTTAGCCCACAGATGCGATCCGTCATGCGCATTCAGCAGTTGGGCCGTCACTTTCAGCCGGTCTCCCACCTTCTGCTGGCTGCCCTCAAGCAGGTAGTCGACGCCGAGTTCATCTCCGATCTGCCTGGCGTCGGTGGGCTTGTCGCGGTACCTGAAACTCGAGTTCCGGGCGATGACGGCGTAAGTCTTGCTCCGCGAAAGCTCGGTGATGATCCCCTCGGCGACGGCGTCGCTGAGATATCCCTGATCCGCGCCGGCACTCATGTCATCGAAGGGAAGGACCGCAATCCTCGGCATGTCGCTCACTGTCGCCGTCGGCCAGAACCGCCAGGTCGCCCCGGCTAAAACGAGAAGAAGGGCGAGCACCGCTGCTCCTGCCCAAACCCAGCGCGGTTGCGATGGTATTGCCGGCAGGCGTCTGGCTTGTCCTTCTGTGATGACGCGGAAGGCTTGCACCGGTTCGACAATGTTCTTCACCTTCTGCTCGCCCATCGGCTCAAAGCCGAAGGCCAGCTTCTTCTCGACTTCCCTGGCGACCTTTCCCGAGACACAGATGCCGCCTGGGTCTGCCAGCTGCTGGAGCCTGGCCGCGACATTGACGCCCTCGCCATACCGGTCCTCGCCCTCGACGATCACCTCGCCGAGATTGATCCCGATCCTCACCTGGATCCGCTGATCCTCGGGAACGGCGGCGTTCCGTTCCGCTAGCCCGCGCTGCAGCGAGACCGAGCACTCCACGGCGTCCACGACGCTGCCAAATTCGGCGAGCATCCCGTCGCCCATAAGCTTGAAGATTTGGCCGTGGTGGCGAGCAATTTCGGGCTCAAACAGTTCCTTGCGTCCGGCACGAAGCTGTTCGAACGTGCCGGCCTCGTCGCGTTCCATCAGGGCGGAATAGCCCACGACATCGGCAGCGAGGATTGCTGAGAGCTTGCGGTCCATCGGTAATTGGTCCTGTCCCCCCAAAATCATAGAACGGGTCGCGTGAAAATGAAATGTCAGGGGGCGATGCGCGAATAGCGACGATCTCGCTCAGCCACTCCGTAAATCGGCACGGCGGACGCGGGGCGGAATTACAATGCGCAGCGACCAGGTAGTGAGTCTAGAAATGACCGCTTCGCTTTTTAAGGCATACATCCATTCGCGGCTCGCAAAGGTCAGCAATGGGTCATCCGCGGGCATGCGCGCGGGTTGCCTCAACGTTCGCTTAGACTATTTTGCACCTTAAGGCTGCCGGTCTGCTCTCGGTCCAATTTTGGTCATTTGCCAACATTCATTGGGAGGCAGTTCCTGGACTAGCGGACATTGCAGCTCGGTATGGTACGATGAGGCGGTAGGTACTAATTTCGGTTCCGAAAGGGTGTTTCCCGCAATCACAAACTGCGAGATGTCGACCTTTTCGAAGGTCGCTGCGGCTTTGCCGAGGCGGGATTTTGCTTCCGCAAGGTTGTCATCGCTGTAGTCCGCAACGATGACCTGAGCCCGCCGGCGACCGTTGAGCTGATACTTTTCGAAATACATGGGTTCCTCCTAGTTTTGTGCGTTGTCTGCGGCATCCAGGGCCAGTTCGGCAGCGCCGATGATTCCGGAATTGTCTGCCAGCGCCGCCGGCACGATCTCGACATCGCGGAATAACACCATCGCGTCGTTGCGGATAACGTCGTGCATGTCTTCGGCCAGAAGATCGAACGCGTGCGACACGCCACCGCCCATGATCACCCGCTCGGGACTGTAGAGGTGGATCAGGCTCGTGAACCCCTGGCCCAGAAACTTCGCCTCTTCCCTGATGAGCTCGAGGCATTGGGGATCGCCGGCCCGGCGCCCATGACCACATGGCGCGCGTCGACGGCTTCGCTGCGGGCGACTTCCGCCAGATACCCCGACGCCGATTGTGCAGCGGCCGCCTTAGCTCGCTTGCCGAGCGCCGTACCGGCCGCGAAGGCCTCGAAGCAAGCCGTGGCCCCACACGAGCAGACCGGGCCGTCCGGCGCCATGCGAAAATGCCCGACATGGGCGGCCATTCCGCGGCGACCGTGCAGAAGATGGCCGTCGACGATGGCGCCTCCGCCGATGCCGGTGCTGACCGCTACTTAGACGAGATGACGCAGACCCTGGCCGGCGCCGTGACGCCATTCCCCGTAAGCGGCGGCGATGCCGTCGTTCTCGAGTGCGACAGGCTTGGAGAAGCGCTGGGCGAGCGTGTCCCTGAGCGGACGGAAGGGCACTGCCAGTCCATAGATATTGACAGGCCGTATGACACGCGCAGAAAGTCGAAAAATGTGCATCGAAGCGCTTGCGCAAGCGCTTCGATTGGATTAATTCAATCTCCGTGACGAATTTGGTGATGCAGAACCGCACTGCCGTATTCGCCTTCGGAGGATCAGCAACAGCCCTGCCGGCACACGTCGCGCGCGCGCTCTTCGTGGCGGCCTGATGCTGCCTGTGAATTGTCAAACCGAACGGGAGGAACCGATGAACTTCAAGCAGAACGGACTGTCTCGCCGCACCTTCGTGAAAGCTTCGGCGGCTCTTGGCGCCACGGCCGTGGCGGCTGCGTCAGGGGTCAAGATGGCGCGGGCCGCGCCCGCCGAACTCCGGTATTTCTACCGGGCGCCGTGGCCGTCGTCCGAGGTCTACGCCAACTGGCTGATCGACGAATGGAACAAGAAGAACGGCGACCGCGTCCATGTTACCGGCGCCAGCGTCGACGGCGAGACCTATAAGACCAAGCAGACCATCGAACTGTCTTCGAGCAATCCGCCGGACCTTTTCTATTCCTGGGAAGGCGGACGCGGCAAGGAGATCGTCGACAACGGTTTTTCCGCCGATCTGACGCCCTATTACGAAAAATATGGCTGGGACAAGAAACTGAACCCGGCCGGCGTCACGCTGTCCGTCTACAACGGCAAGAAGCATTTCGTGCCGACGGAGATGTGCGCCTCGGTGGTCTGGTACCGCAAGGACGTCTACGAGAAGCTCGGGCTCAAGGTTCCAACCACCTGGGACGAACTCATGGCCAATGCCCAGAAGGGCAAGGAAGCCGGCCTTGCCGCCTTCATGCTGGCCAACCAGAAGAAGTGGCCCTCGCAATTCATGTGGTCGGCGATCCTGGTCAACAAGCATGGGCTGGACGTCTATGACGGGCTGATCAACGGCACCATTCCGTGGACCGACCCGCGCGCCGTCGATGTCACCGCCATGATGCAGAAACTGGCCCAGGACGGGATGTTCGAGCCGTCGTTCAACTCGATCGATCTCGGGCCTGCCATGGTGCCGTGGACGCAGGGCCACGGCCTGCACTGGTATCAGGGCTCGTTCAATCTCGGCCGCTTCCGCGGCGACCAGCCGCAATGCTGCGTCGTGCCGATGGACTTCTTCCCGATGCCGGCCTTCCCGGGCAAGAAGCCGGTGATGTCGGTGTTCGCCGAGGACACGATCATGATCCATGCGAACAGCCCGAACAAGGATGCCGCGGCGGAGTTCCTGGACTGGATGGTGTCCGACGCAGCGATGAGCAAGAAGCTCGAGATCGACAAGCCTTTCCCGTCGAACGTCAATTCCGACCTGTCGCGGCTGAGCGAGATGGAACAGCGGCTCGGCAAGGCGATGGCGGAGTCCGGCTCCTTCACCTTCATGCATGTCGACCACGCCACGCCGCCGGCGATCTCGGACAAGTTCCTCGACGGCGTCCAGGGTGTGCTGGCCGGCGCCATGTCACCTGAAGACGCCATGAAGCTGACCGAGGACGAAGCGGCGCGCGTCAAGAAGTCCTAGGCGATGACCGAGCGGGAGAAGTGCTGCGCGCTTCTCCCGCATCCTCCCCGGCGGCGGCGCTTCAGTGCGCCGCCGCAACGGCAGGAGCCCGCGTGCCGACGAAAACGCGACGCCGACGCTACCCGTCCATTTCCGAAATCAAATCGAAAGGCGCAACCATGGCCAGCAGCGCAAGCCGCTTCGATGACGGCACCTTCGTCGGCTTCGCCCGCCGGCATGTGTTCGTGACCGTGTTCGGCGTCGCCGTGCCGTTGCTGGTGTTCGCCTGTTTCATCGGCTACCCGATCGTCTACACGATCTACCTCAGCTTCTTCGAATGGAACGGCATGGCGCCGCAGAAGAAATTCGTCGGCTTCGCCAACTACGCCTACCTCCTCCACGACAAGTATTTCTACATAGCGCTGGTCAACAACGCCAAATGGCTGATCGTGTCGCTGGTGTTTCCAGTCTCGCTCGGTTTCCTGATCGCCTATGTGATGAAGGCGCGGCTGGTGTTTGCCCCGTCGCTGCTGCGCACGATCGTCTTCTTTCCGGTGACCATGTCGCTGATCGCGGTCGGGCTGATGTTCCTGCTCATCCTCAATCCGGTGTTCGGCGCCTTCGACACCTTGCTGCGGTCGGTCGGGCTCGGCTTCCTGGTGCATGAATGGTTCGGCGACTACCGCATCGCACTTTACACGCTGGCGGTCATTTCGGGCTGGGCCTTCACCGGCATGCCGATGATCTTCTACTTCGCCGGCCTTGGCGATGTTCCGAAGGAAACCTTCGACGCCGCGCGCATCGAGGGTGCCGGACACTGGCGCATGATCCGCAGCGTCGCCCTGCCCCAGTTGCGCCCCGTCACCGCGATCATCGTCATGCTGACGCTGTTTGAATCGCTGCGCGCCTTCGACCTGATCGCGGTGCTGACCAAGGGCGCGCCTTTCGGCATGACCAACGTGCTCGGCTATCTCGTCTACATGGAGAGCTTCTGGAACTCCCGCTTCGGTTACGGCGCCGCACTCAGCGTCGTCATCCTGGTGATTGCCGGCTCGCTTGCGGCCGTGCTGCTCGGCAAGGTTCTGAAGGGTGCCTTCGATGTCTGACGCGACCCTGAACGCCAGCGCCATGCGCCGCGGCAGCTTCGCCTCGGTCCTGCCCAAACTCGCCGCGACCATGCTCATGCTGGTGCTGGCGGCGGTATGGCTCGGACCGCTGCTCCTGATCGTGATGACGTCGATCAAGTCGAACGCCGAGTTCTTGGCCGGGCCCTTCGCCTTGCCCAGGTCGCCGACCATCCAGCCGTATATCGACGTCTGGTTCGGCCTCGGCTTCGGCACGCTCTTGAAGAACAGCCTGATCTATGCCACGGCCGGGTCCGCGCTGGCCGTAACGCTGGCGCTGGTTCCGGCCTTTGCGCTCAGCCGCATGAACGTGCCCGGCCGCAAATGGATCTTCGGCCTGCTGCTGACCGGCCTCATGCTGCCGCAGCAGACGGTGCTGATCCCGCTCTACGACACTTTGCGCACCTTCCATCTGCTGGACACCAAGATCGGCCTAATCATCGTTCACGGCGTCTATGGAATGCCGCTGCAGGTACTGATCCTGCGCGGCTTCATGACGACGATCCCGCCGGAAATCGAGAAGGCCGCCTATGTCGAGGGCGCGACCGACTTCCAGGTTTTCTGGAAGGTGATCCTGCCGCTGTCAATTCCCGGCATTCTCGTCGGCTACACGCTGAACTTCATCGCCATCTGGAAGGAGTTCGTGTTCGGGCTGGTGTTCCTCAACAGCGAGGAGAATTTCCCGGTGACGGTCGGCATGCTGAAGCTGAACAGCGACCGCTACCTTGCGGTCTTCAACCTGCCGGCGGCGGGGCTCGTCATCTCGCAATTGCCGATCGTCATCCTGTTCATCCTGACCTACCGGCAGATCTCGGGCGGCAATCTCTCCGGCGCCGTGAAGGGCTGATTTCGATGACTGTGCAACAAGGACTTTGTAATGGCTGAAGTGTCCCTGAAGGACGTCGAGAAGCGCTATGCCATGGTGCCGGTTCTGTCCGGGCTGAACCTGGACATTGCCGATGGCGAATTCGCCGTGCTGGTGGGACCGTCCGGCTGTGGCAAGACGACGACGCTGAACATGATCGCCGGGCTGGAATCGATCACCGGCGGCACGCTTCGCATCGGCGCACGCGACGTCACCACGCTGCCGCCGAAGGACCGCGACATCGCCATGGTGTTCCAGTCCTATGCGCTGTTCCCGCATATGACGGTGCGCGACAACATCGCCTTCGGCATGAAGATCCGGAAGACGCCGAAAGCCGAGATCGAAACGCAGATACGGCAGGTGGCGCAGCGGCTGCGCATCGACGACCTGCTCGACAGGCTGCCCAAGGCGCTGTCCGGCGGCCAGCGGCAGCGCGTCGCGCTTGGGCGGGCTCTGGTTCGCCGTCCCGGCGTGTTTCTCATGGACGAACCGCTGTCCAACCTCGATGCGAAGATGCGCATCGAGGCGCGCAGTTTCCTGACCAAGATGCACCAGGAGGTCGGAACCACGACCGTCTATGTCACTCACGACCAGGCCGAGGCCATGACCATGGGCAGCAAGATCGTGGTCATGGACGGCGGCAAGATCCAGCAGGCGGCCGCACCGCTCGAGGTCTACAACCGGCCGGCCAACCAGTTCGTCGCCGGCTTCATCGGATCGCCCGCGATGAACTTCCTGCGCCTGGTCTACGACGGCAACGCCCTCCTGGACCAGGCCTGCCGGTTGCGGATCGAGGTTCCGGAGTGCCGGCGCGCGGCGCTTGCCGGCCAGCAGGGAAAAACGGTCACGTTGGGCGTGCGGCCGGAGCATTTCAGGATCCTGCAGCCCGGCGCCATCCCAGGGAGCGATTCGATCGCGTTCAATGTCGATGTGGTTCAGCATCTCGGCCACGAGATTCTTCTCGACCTCAGCGCCGGCGACCACAGATGCATCGCGCGGCTGCCGCCCAGCGACCGTTCCAAGCTTGGGGACGGCCGGCTATTTTCCATCGACATGGACCACGTCCATTACTTCAACGGCGACAGCGGCGAAAACCTCATTGATTATGCCCGGCAACAATGAATAGTCGGCTGCGAATCGGCGGCCGCGGGACATTCCTGGACAGACAGGTGCCGGATTGAGGTGAGGGGATGGCGAGAAGAGCGGCTATAACGATCACCGACGTCGCTCGCCGAGCCGGAGTGTCCATGTCCACGGTGTCGCATGTCATCAACGGCACGCGCCTCGTCAGCCCCGAAAAAACGGCCTTGGTGAACGAGGCGATCGCTGCAACGGGATATCAGCCGAATGCGCTGGCGCGGTCGCTTGCGCGCAACGTCAGCAACTATGTCGGCATCGCCATATCGGCGATTACCAATCCCTATTTCAGTGACATCATCTGCGCCATCGAGAACGAGTGCGCGCGCCTCGGCCTGCTGGTCTTCCTCGCCGACACACGCGACGAGCCGGATCACGAACTTGCCGTCGTTCAGGCGTTGCAGGAGCGGAGAGTCGACGGCATCATCCTGGCCCCCTGCGGCGACCCCGAAAACAAGACCATTCGCTACCTGGAGACGAGCGGCATTCCGACCGTGCTCGTCGACAGGTTCGCTGAGTCTGCCTTCGACCATGTCGGTGTTGAAAACAAGCATGCTGTCGCCAGTCTGGTTTCACATATGGCGGGACTTGGCCACAGACGGATCGGCATGATCGGCGGTCAGGCAGGGTTCAGCACCACAAGCGAGCGCATCGAAGGCTACAGGCTGGGCCTCGAGCGCAATGGCATCGGCTTCGATGCGGACCTTGTGCAGCCTTCGAACCGGAATTTCGAGGCCACTCAGCACGCGGTGGCAACCTTGCTGAGATTGGCAAATCCGCCGACCGGCATCATCACCGGAAACAATCTGACAACGATCGGAGCCGTGGCAGCAATCCGCACCGCGGGCCTGAGAATACCCGAAGACATATCGCTTGCCGGCTTCGACGATTTTGAATGGGCGGACTTTTTCGAGCCTCGGCTGACCTTGGTCGCGCAGCCCTGCACTGAAATCGGCCGCAGAGCTGCGCAGATGCTCGTTGAACGGATCCACGGATTGTCCTCCGCACCGCGGTCCATCAGGCTGAAATCAACCCTGATTGTCAGAGATTCCTGCGCCGCTCCAGTTGGGTCTCCGTCGTGACACGAATGGCAGCTGCAAGGTCGATGCCGGTCAGATCTTACACAGGCCCAGAAGGTTGCCGTCCGTGCGGTGATCCCAGCGAACCGAACCCGCATCGGCATCGCCACAATACGTGTCGGTTATGGGAGCGTCACGGATAGAGTCGTCCGTCACTGTCATCGAGGAATGCTCCATTGCCTCCCATCATGGCGCGCGCCTGTCAGGCCCGCCAAGTCGCTGGAAATGTAGACTCTGGCGGATTTGCCTTGGTAGATCCTCACATTGTTCCGAGGATACCTGCGCGAAATTTCGCGCTCAGAGATCACCCTTCCTGACTTTGCCGTAAACGATGTTCCGGTTCGATCCATAATATACTTGGGCTTCGAAGGAACCCTTGCCGATTGCGGCATTGATGATGTTCCACATATCGTCGGCCGAACGCAGGATGAGTGGCCAATCCATGAAGGTCTCCATGTAGCCATCCGTCGTGATCTCATCGCTGAAATTGGCAAACAGGAATTCCCCCCCCGGCTTGACCAGTTCCATCGCTCTCTGAAGCAGGCGGACGCCGATGGCACGCGGCAGGTAGTCGTAGAGCCCCGATGCGTAGACGAGATCGAATGTACCAAGAGCGTAGGCGCGGCGAAGAATACCACG
The DNA here is from genome assembly GCF_044778005.1 of Mesorhizobium sp. IMUNJ 23033. Classification (NCBI taxonomy): domain Bacteria; kingdom Pseudomonadati; phylum Pseudomonadota; class Alphaproteobacteria; order Hyphomicrobiales; family Phyllobacteriaceae; genus Mesorhizobium; species Mesorhizobium sp. IMUNJ 23033. Next base: position 161,238 of record NZ_JBJACT010000011.1, on the reverse strand, counting down.
TACAGAGCCGTGGAGTGCCTCGACTGCAGTGCCGACAAAGTCGTGGTTCACCGTGGCTACGCTGACGGGGTCTTGATCCAGGCCGACCCAACGCTGCAGTTGTTGCTTGGCGAGCGCCTCAGAGCATTCAGCTTCTCGTAGGTGACCGCATGCAATTGCCAGCACCTCTGCTTTTTCCACCCTGCGGACCGTTTCGTCCACAGTTCTGGTTAGTATGTCCCGGCGCTCGCGCCCCGCCACAGAACTCGCCGCTTCACTGGTATAGGCGTAGATCTGTCGGCCAAGCGAGGTCGACGAAGCAACGATCTCTTCGGCGACGGGGTGTTTGTAGTAAATGTCCAGCAGGCTTGCATCGCCCGAATACCCGCGCGGCTTTTCAACCGACCAGCGCGTGAACGGATCCTGGATCAAATATTGCGCCACGGGATGTTGCTGAGCCAAAGGGATGAGTTTCTGCCAGACCGCAGGAGCAACCTGCCTGCGAAGCTTATGGAGTCTCCCTGCCAGGCGGTCGACAGTCAGGCCGGCCGGTTTGTGTCGCACGAAAGCTTGATTCGCGAGATCCAGCACGAGTGCGAGCTGGGCCGTCCTCTTCCGCAACTCGTCGGCATCGACAGTTTCGTCAGATGTCGGGGCATGCGTCTTCATCAACTTAGTAGTTACGAGGCTGTATTCGTCGAGTTGCAATTCTGCGTTGAGCCGCATGCCGTATACCCTCCGGTCCACGGCGAACAACTATAGACGCGGTGTGGATGATGCGAAATATTTTCATAAAATTTTATGCAGTGGCGGGAGCGCCGGCGTCGACGCGACTCCGCTTAATCCGAACTACCCGCGTTTACTGGTGGTTAGCGATATTCAGCCTTTTTTGCGGACAGTGATGCCTTCATCCTGCGTCCGACAAGCGACCTCGGCTATTGCATTCGCTACCGGGGGTGGCGGAGGAGCTTTACAATGCAACTGACTGAGGAGGTTGCTCAGAGGGTGGTCGCAGCGCTTGCGCACCCGCGGTGGCATTCGCCCGATCCGACACTTTTGGCGAGGTTCCTCCAGAAGGAGGCCGGTGAAAACCGCAAGCTCGTGCAATGGGGTATGAGGGCTGCTGTTCTTAGCTATGTGGCTTACGGTCTCTTCGATTGGTTTCTTTTTCCGGACATCGCCGATCGGCTTGTGCTGACCCGCCTAACGCTGGGGATCACCTCCCTGGCGCTCGTCGAGCTAATTGCCCGAAGGGGCTTCGCTCTTACGACCTTACATCTCGTCGCAGCGCTGGCGATTGTAGTCGGTGCAGTCGGGTGGCTGCTATCTGCTCTTGGAACAGGCCACCAGGCGGCGCTGTCCCACTTTATGGTCTTTGGAACAGTATTTATTCTTGGAGCGAACTTATTCTTTAACTTTCGTTTCTGGCTTTCGGCGATTTCATCGGCGACGGTGACCATAAGCTTCATAGGCGCAGCGCTTTTTTCCCTTCAGACCGACGCCGTCGCCCGCGTCGTGCTGTCAGCCTATTTCGTCAATTGCCTGGTGCTGTCGCTCTACCTTTCCTGGCGACTTAGCGTAGAGCGGTACCAAACTTTCCTGCATGCACTTCGGGCGCAAATTCAAGAACAGGCTGCTATCAAAAAGGGGCAAAAGCTGACGGAAATCGCGGATACGGATCCGCTCACGGGAATGAAAAATCGCCGGGCGATCATTCGAGAATTCTCGGAGATGCGCAACGAATGGGCCACGGACGACGACGAAATAGGCCTCATTCTGATCGACGTGGACTACTTCAAGAGATTCAATGATGGACTTGGTCATCAGGCCGGCGATGATTGCCTGATCAAACTTGCCCATGTCCTTTCCGAGACGGCAGCTTCGAACAATGCCATCGCGGCCCGCTATGGCGGTGAAGAGTTCGTTGTCCTCTGCAAGGTCACTGGGCGTGCTCATCTTAATGAACTCGCGCAGCAGTTTTGTCGCGCTGTAGAGGATTTGCATATCCACCACCCCGATCGGGGCGACAAGCTAAACATTGTCACCATCAGCGCCGGCGCCTCGTTGACGCGCGCCGATCAAAGCATGGAACTTCGAGTTCTGCTGCAGGAAGCTGATCGCGCCCTCTACACGTCCAAGTTTGCTGGCCGCGCAACGTTCACTATTTACGATCCGCACGCTACCGACCGAGATCGCTCCAGCGAAAATCTTTCAGAACTGTTGAAGCTCGCAGTTTCCAAGCAACTCGTTTCCGTGGCCTATCAGCCAATTTGCGACCTGGCGTCAGGACGACTGTTGGGCCATGAGACGCTCATGCGCGTGTGCGACTTTGACGGCACTATGATCAGTCCATCGGTGTTCATACCGGTTGCAGAGCAAACTGGCGCGATAGTGGAACTGGGTACGTGGTTAATTGATCAAGCCTGCAGTGACATGGTGGAATATGGATTGGGCTCGGTCGTGACGGCGAACGTATCAGTTCGTCAGCTCAAGGCTCCTAATTTTTCACTGCGAATTACCGAGATCCTCGGTCGGCACGGCCTTGCGCCACAGAAGCTTGCCATCGAGATCACCGAAGGAAGCGACATCTTTTTGGAGGCGCAAGCCGTAAGAAACATGGAGCGGCTGCGAAACCTGGGCGTTCAGATCTGGCTGGATGACTTCGGAACGGGATTTGCGGGCCTTTCTTGGCTCCGCCGTTTCAAATTCGACGTCGTCAAGATCGATCGCAGTTTCCTCCACGATTGCCAGACCTCTCGTGGCCTAAGCCTGTTGCAGGACATGGTCGGGCTTCTGCGCAATCTCGACCACGCGGTGCTCGCGGAAGGCGTTGAAACTGAAGAGCAGCAGATGTTGCTGCAGCGCCTGGGCGTCCATTCGATACAGGGTTTCCTCACGGGTTATCCCGTCCCAATCGAAGAGATAAACCAAGTTAGACCAGGCCTCGTCGCCTAGCACGGCCGCGGTCACGGTCCGCGATTCGACAAGCCCGCATCTTCGACGCCGAGGGAGTGCGCATTCGCTGATCTTTGAACCAGCGTGCGATTTGGAATTAAGGCTCGTTGCTAGCCCTGAGCCCGGGTGATGGCGACTTGCCCTGCGATCACCGCCAAGGCTGAGAGATCGCACGAACGGGCCGGCGTTTTGCGCCGGCCCGTTCGCATGCGGATCAAGCTGCCTTGATCTTCATGTCTTCTTCGCTGCGCACCATCTTCGTCACGCCGGCGAAGTCGAGCTTGCCGGAACCGAGGACCGGCACTTTCGCAACGACGCGCACTTCGGCCGGCACCATCAGGTCCATGGCGCCGTTGGCCTTGGCGAAGGCCAGGAATTCGGCGCGCGTGGCGTTGGCCGCCTCGGTGATCAGGATCAGCCTTTCGCCCTTGCGGGCATCCGGCACGGTGGCGACCGCCGACAGCGATCCCTTCCACAATTCGCCGGCCAGCACTTCCACGGCAGCCAGCGAGATCATCTCGCCGCCGATCTTGGCGAAGCGCTTGGCACGGCCGCGAATGGTGATGAAGCCTGCTTCGTCGACGGTGACGACGTCGCCGGTGTCATGCCAGCCGTCTTCCAGCGGCTCGAGCACGCCGGGCTTTTCGGTGCGCAGATAGCCCGACATGACATTGGGGCCGCGCACATAGAGCCGTCCGCCATCATCGACGCCTGGCACCGGATCCAGGCGATACTCCATGCCGGGCATGATTTTGCCGACGCTGCCGGACCTGTTGTACATCGGCGTGTTGATGGAGATCACCGGTGCTGCTTCTGTCACGCCGTAGCCCTCCAGGATGCGCAGGCCGAACTTCTCCATGTAGGTCATGCGCGTCGCGGCCTTCACCGGCTCGGCGCCGGCAAAACAGTAGCGCACCGAACGGAAGTCGTAGGGGTGTGCCGTGCGCGCATAGCCTGAGAGGAACGTGTCGGTGCCGAAGATGATCGTCGCGTTCGACGCGTAGATCAGTTCCGGCACGATGCGGTAGTGCAGCGGCGAGGGGTAGAAGTAGACCGGCACGCCGGAGATCAGCGGCAGCACCGTGCCCGCCGTCATGCCGAAGGAATGGAAGATCGGCAGGATGTTGAAGACCTTGTCACCCGAATGGAAGTCGATGCGCGAGGCGGCCTGGGCGGCATTGGCCAGGATGTTGCGGTGGGTGAGCACCACGCCCTTGGGCGTGCCTTCGGAACCGGAGGTGAACAGGATCACCGCCGCATCGTCGGGCTTGCAGGCAACGCGCGGCGTGCTTTTGCGCAACAGGCCGAGCAGCTTGTCCTTGAGGCCGATGCTGGCCCGCAAATCGTCTAGCCAGACGATGTCCACTGCGCGGCCGAGTTCCTCGACCACCGCACCGAGCTTTGCCTGTTCGACAAAGGCGCGCGAGGTGAGCACGGTCCGCACGTCCGCGGCCTTGCAGGCCGAGAGGATGTTCGCGGCACCAGCGGTGAAGTTGATCATCGCCGGAACCTTGCCCGCCGACATGACGCCGAGCAACGTCGCGCAGGCGCCGTTGGCGTTGGGTAGCATGATGCCCAGCGTCTGCTGGTCGGCATAGAGGTGTTCGAACTTCTCGCCGAGCACCGCGGCACCCGTCAGCAGCTTGCCGTAGCTCAGCGAACCGGTGACCGGATCCTCCACGGCGAGCTTTTTCATGCCGCGTTCGTTCGCCGTCTGGATAATCTTTTCCAGCACGGTCTTGTCGATATCCTGGGTGCGGAAGACGAGGTCCGACATGACCTGGTAGAGTGCGGCACCCGCCGCGGCACGGCGCTTGCGGCCCTTCAACTCCTGCGCAACTTCGAGCTTCACCGGCTCCAGAATGGTCACCTTGACCTTCGGGAACAGGCGTCGGCGCACATGCTGTGACGTCAGGCGCGAAAAGTAGCTCTTCTCCAGCCCTTCGATGCGGACGGGTACCACCATCGAGCCGGTCTTGTCGGCGACCATGGCGGCGCCGTCATAGACCTTCATCAGGCCGCCGGTGACGGTGATGCGGCCTTCGGGGAAGATGACCAGCGGATCGCCGCCTTGCACGATCTTGATCAGCGTGCGGGTCGACATCGGCTTGGCCGGATTGAGCGGCAGAGCGCGCGCGAGTTTCATGAACGGCTTCATCCACCAGGCCTGGGCGATCGTGTAGTCGATGGCAAAAACCGGCTCCTCATCGGTCAGCGTAAGGGCCAGCGGACCGTCGAGGAAGCTGACATGGTTGAGCGCCAGGATGGGTGCCGGACCAGCAGCCTTGAGGTTTTCCAGCCCCTCGACCTCCAAATGATGGAAGGCGCGGAACAGGATGGAGACGAAATCGCGGAAAGGATTCGTCGGCAAATACTTCAGCATCAGCCATGCGGCGACGGCATTGATCACGGCGAGGCCGAACAGCACGCCTGCAATGGAGACACCGGCTGCCTGGATGGCGGCGACAAGACCGCCACCGATGGTCATGAAGCCGGCGCTGACGACATTGACCGCGGCGACGACACGGGCACGGCGATCCTCCGGCGCCCACGCCTGCACCGCCGCAAAGGTCGGCACGACGAGGAAGGCACCGGCAATCGCGAGGCCGGCCAGGTCGATGGCGACACGGATGGTGTTGTGGCCGGCAAAGAAGGCGCTGAGCGTCTGCGCCTGGGCAGAGGCCTGCGGGCCCCAGACGCTCCAGCCGAGATCAAGTCCGAACAGGGCCATCAGGGCCGTGCCGACCGGGGCGGGCAACAGCACCATGCGCCCCTGCGACATCCACGCGGCAATGGCCGAGCCGATGGCGACGGCGACCGCGAACACGGCGAGATAGGCGGTTACGGCGATTTCGGTGCCGCCCAGCGAATCCTTGACCATTGGGGGCAGGATGGAAAGGATGATGGCCCCGACCAGCCAGAACCATGACGCCATCAGCGCCGCCCGCCAGATGCGCTGGTTGGTGCGCAACTCGCTGACCAGTCGCCAGGTGGAGCGCAGGATGTTCTTGTCGATCACCAGGTTCGGTGCGGCCGATCCGGTCGCGGGGATGTAGCGGCTGACGAGCCAGCAACCGACGGCGAGGATCATCATCATCGGACCGAAGACCGCGACGCCGATGCCGTCGGCCGAGACAATGCCGCCGACGATCGTGCCGCCGAGGATGGCGGCGAAGGTGGCCGACTCGATCCAGGCATTGGCGCGCGGCAGTTCCTTGCGCTCGAGGTGATCCGGCAGGATGCCGTATTTGATCGGCCCAAACAGCGCCGAAATCACGCCGAACAGGAACAGTGCCGTCAACATGACCGGGATCGACGAGAGCGCAATGCCGATGACCGCCAGCGCGGCGGCGCCGATCTCGACGAGCTTCAGCTTGCGAGCCACGGCAGCCTTGTCGAAGCGGTCGGCGATCTCGCCGCCAAGTGCGGACAAGAGCAGGAAGGGAGCCATGAAAACAGCTCCCGCGAGCGTTACCAATGATGCCGCCTTGTCCGCAGCCAGCGTGAACAGGATGAGGAACACCAGCGTGTTCTTCAGGAAATTGTCATTGAAGGCCGAGAGGAATTGCGTCCAGAAGAGAGGTGCGAAGCGCCGTGACGTCATCAGGTTGTTGTTCATGGCAATTTCCATTGGGCAAGGCCATCGAGCAATCCGAATGGATCGAGCGGTTGCTTGCGCGGTTTGAGCTTCGTTGTTAGCGGGAACCGGATTAAACTTCGTTACTTCGGTTGATATCCATCAGCAGCTTTTCGGTCTTGGCGTCTTTCAATCTGTTGATGAACCGGCCCGCTTCCTCCGCATCACGCAACGCCTTGGTGATGGTGACGGACGTTCTCCAAATGCTTGAATGGTGGGAGCATAGCTTGGCATCGATATGATCCTTTCGTTTCAGGGCTAAGTTGGGTCGGCGCTGGCCTGTTTCAGGCCGGAAACAATCAGGCCTGCTTCGTCCGTGTCGCTGTTCGAGCGCAGTGTAGGCATTGCTCCCGAGCGGTGCGCCATATCAGGCGGTGCCTTCTTTCATGAACGCTGTTCACAAGCACAACATAACACGTCGTGAACGGTGTTCAAGAGAAAAATGAACACCGTTCAAAAATTTCAGATGGAGAAGGGCAAAGACGTTCGAAGCAACCGGCTCTTCACTGGTCGGTCGACGGGCTCAGGTTGGCTAAAGGCTTGTGGCGTGGCCTCCTGCCTGAGGCAGGTCGATGTAAGGCGCTGTTTCAGCGCCAGATATTCGCGGCCAGCCTCAAAAAGTTTCCGCCAAAGATTGCCTTGAGGTCGCGATCGGACATTCCGCGTCCGATCAAGATGGCCGCGACCTTTTTTAGATCGGAGAGATGCATCTGCGAACGATTGGGCTTCAGATATCCCTGCGACGCAGGCCAATATTGCGGAAATCTCTGGTACATCTCGTCGGCTTCCGGCACATCGACCGGGAACGAGTGATCCAGCGATATCCCGACATGTTCTGGCCCGATCAGGTCTGCGAGGTAGCAGACATGATCGCTGAAGGTTTCCGGTGAGGCGTCGCCAAGGAAATTCTCGAGCCCGACGACCCCGACCAAGCCACCGGTCGCAGCACAGGCCCGGATCTGTTCATCGGTGATGTTGCGCTGATGGTCAACGAGCGTGCGCGGATTCGAGTGGGAGAAGATGACTGGCTGGGATGACCGATGCATCACATCCATCGACGTTCGATAGGAGCAATGACTGACATCAACGAACATGCCGATCCGGTTCATCTCGTCGACGACCGCGGCTCCGAATGACGTGAGGCCGATATCGTCGTCGTGGCATCCGCCCCCGGCAAGGTTGTTGCGGTTATAGGCGAACAACATCTGGCGAACGCCGAGGCGATGATAGACGCTGACCATCTCAACGCGGCCATCGAGAGCATTGCTGCCTTCGAGGTCGAATGCGATGGCCAGTCTGCCTTGCGATTTCGCACGGTGGATCTGGTGAACGGATTCGACCAGTACGAATTGATCGGAGTGCTGTTCGATCCAACTGCGGGAGGCGGCGATGTTGCGAACGGCGTCGTGCCAGTCGAGGACGTCGAAACCGACATCGACCGACAGGAAGTTCACGCTTGCGTCCCGCCATCTGTGCAATTGGGACAGGTCGGCTTTGGGATGCGGAAAGAAGCCCGAGTGACCATCCCAGATAACGCATGTGGAGAAGAGGTAGTCGACGATATCGGCGACCGGACGATCATTGGTTTTTGTCACGGTGGCACTCCACTCAACCTTCCATGAGCAGCGATGTAACCGTTGCCGAGGTCGCTGGCGATACCGGGAGCGCAACGCTCCGAGATGGCGTTCGATCGTGTAAGCCCGTTCGATGATGCGGCTGATCGCGGACTGGCTGAGCAAGCGCGGTGCCGGTCCCGCGCAGCCGTCTCAGCCCACAGCGCGACTCGGCAACCGCCTGCGACAGGCTCACCCCTCCGCCGGCCCGTAGAGGCCGAACTGGTCGAGCAGCGCCCGTTGCCGGCCGGCGCTCTCGACAAGCAGCCCGGTGTAGCGATCGATGATCCGGTAGCGATGATCCGGATCGGAAACGGAGGAAAGTGCCCCTAGGATCGCCGCGACCTTTTCCGAGGCCTGCCGCAGTTCGTCCAGAAGTTCCGCCTTGCCGCCGACTTCAGCAACCACCTGCTTCGTCACCTTGCCGATGCCGGCGGGCGTGCGGCTGCCGGCTGACACATAGTCCTCTGGCAGATCGCCTTTGAGATTGGTGACCGACTTGAAACGGATGGCGTCGAAGACCTGGTCGACTGCCTGCTTCGCACCGGTCACCCGGGAGGGATGGTCGGTGTCGGCGGCGGCGTGCGGCAGCAGCTCCAGCCTGCCCTTATGGCGCTCTTCGAGCGGCAGGTAAGGAAGCATCGGTCCGCTGAGTCTGCCGGTCGCGGCGTCTTTGAAGAGATCGGCGTCGATCGCCGCATGCGCGATCTTGCCGGACGACAGCGCCTCGTCGAGCGCGGCGGCATCGACGACCTCGCCCCGGTCGTAATTGACCAGCACCGCGCCGTCGTTCATCACGTCGAGCACCTTCGCATCGACGGTTCCGGCGTTGGAATAGACGCCTCTCGCCGCATCCAGGCGGCCGAGACCGATATGAACAGAGAGCACGTCGGCTCCGGTTGCCGCGGCAATCGGATTTGCGGCATGTTCGAAGCCTTCCGCTTCGATCCAGCGCTTGTGATGCTCGCGTGCGTAGATCGTCACCTTCATGCCGAAGGCCTTGGCGAGCTTGGCGACTTCGCGGCCGATGTTGCCGTAGCCGAGAATGGCGATCTTGCGGCCCTCGAGCTTGGCGGTCGGAAAATCCTTGAGCTGTCGGCCGGTGTCGAAGTCGCCGCCGGCGACCATCCGGTGCAGCCTGTCGACCGGCAGATCCGGAACGACTCTCAGGATCGCCTTCATCGCCATCTGGGCGGTCGCCCGGCTGTTGATGCCCGGCGTGTTCATCAGCGGCGCTTTGCCGCCCTCGCCATTGCCGCCGCCCCAGGAGGCCGAGCCCATGTTGCCGGTGCCGGCGCCAATGCGCACGCCGCCGAGCGGGAATACGGAGGCCTTCGGGATGAAGGTCGCCGCCGCGATCAGCGCGTCGTACTGGCCCTTGTCGGTCTGCGGGAGAATCTCCGCCTCGGTACTCAGGTCGGGCTGGTAGAAGAAATGGATGCGGCCCTTCTCAAGCGCCGACCGCTCGCCGAGCGGTCCGAGGTGGAAGACGCCCCGCTTTTCTTCGATGTAGGCCTTTATCTCGCTGTGATCCGGCTGGCCGTCGGCGCCGAAGCGCAGGCCGACCAGATCGGCGATCAGCACCGCATAGGCGCGCGCGGGGTCGTCCTTGCGGACGCCGCCGCCTGTCTTGGCCTGGGCCTCGAAGGTGACGCCGTTCTTCGCCAGTTCCTCTTCGAGAACGACGATCTTGGCGCGCAGATAGGCGTATTGCAGGTTCTCCAGCAGCGCGACGATATCTTCGGGCTCGCGGATGCCACCGACCCAGGCGCGATAGTCGCCTGGCGTTCCCGGGAAGGCATTGACGTAGCGGGCCGCGTCGAGGCCGGGCTCATATTCGCCATTCGGATGGGTGATGCCCTCATAGCCGAGCAGCTGTTTCGACCGGGCGATGATACGGGCGTGGATGCCGGGGTCGGTGATGCCGTCGTCCTCGACCTTAAGGAGCGTTACCGCCGCGCCGCGCCGTTCGGCATCGGTCACTGTCAGCGATAGCATTGGGTGCGACTTGACCCACTCGTCAATCACCTTGCGATTGGTGGCGGAACGGCGGTTGAGTTCGACGACAGAGCCGACCCGAGCCTCCGACTGCAAAAGGCCGAAGGTGGTCTCGGCAAAGGCAAGTGCGCTGTAGGTGTTGATGACGCCGCCGAGCATGCGGTCTTCTGCGGCGTCGTAGAATGGCCCGGCATCTACGGAGCGCCTGGCCGAAAGCGGTAGCTTGGGGTCGATCGGCGGCGCGATCTTCAGCTGGCGCGGGATCGCCCAGGCGGGATTTTGCTGGTTCTTCTCGATCAGTGCCAGGGCGTGCGGTGTGAAGGAGGCGACAAAATAACCCGAAACCCCGCCGATCGCCTTCTGGAATGGCATGAACAGGCAGCACTTCGCCATCACGGCGTCGACGAGTTCGGGCTCCCACGGCATGGCACCGAGCATCGAGGTGGCATCGAACACCGCATGACGGTTGGCCGGATCGCCGTCTATCCAGCTCAGCAGTTCGTGGATCTCGGCACTGGTATAGGCATTTGCCCCCGTCGTCTCGTGGCCGACGCCGACGAAGATCGAGACGCCGAGGGCGGAGAGCTCGGCCGCCGTCGGGATCACGCCTTCGGAGACGGCGAAATGAATGCGGCTCTCGCAGCCTTTTTCGGCGAAACGCTGCATCTCGATCAACTGGGTGGCCCAGGACTGGCGGAAGAAGCCGGCGGACTTGGACGGATCGCTCTCTGGCCGCGGCGTATCGACATAGACGCGTTGGGAGGCGTCGTTGGCGTTCATCAGGTGCTGGACGCAGACAGTGAAGCCGCTATGGCCACCGCCGAGTCCCACTGCCATGCGGTTCGCCTTCGGGAAATGGAAATAGCGATGGACCGCCCGCATCATGTCGGTCAGGATTTTGTCTGCCGGGTAGCCGCGGTGCATGCTGCGGGAAATCTCGGCGGTGGTGAAGCCACCGATGTCGTTGCCCCGGTCGTCGAACTTCCGATAGGTCTTCTCAATCCAGGCGTCGAAGGCGATGCGCCGCAGGCGGCTGTCCACTTCATCGGTAGTCGCATCGGTGATCGGGCCGACACCGAAGAACGGGTTCGACGGCAGCCTTGGCGCGCCCGATCCGGTCAGTTGGAGTGCCTTCAGTCGCTGTTCCTGCATCTGCGCGATGTTCATGATGATCTGCCTATCTGTTTTCCAGGGCGGGGGGCGGATAGTGGATCGAACGCGAAAGAAAAAAGACGCTAACTGCGCCGAAGCGCACGCTGAATGCGTCATGGTCGTCCTGTAATGAGGGATTGCTGGCAGCGCATGGCTGCGAGCGACGGTCTTTTTGAGCTTCGCATGCGATGGGTACACGAGCCGCTGCGCAGAAGAGAGTCAGCTCTGAGGCGCGCATTGGGGCTTCTGAACAATGGCGCGCCAGCCACTGTGTTGAAATATATTTCATATAGTGAATTTTATTGACAGCGTTGGAAAAGCCGGTAATTGTCGGAGCGTCGGGTTTCTGGAGGATGTCCGGCGTCAATCAATCCAGACAGCGAGACGCTGCGGCGTTCGCGATTGTCATTGAGCATGGCTTCGGCCAAGGAGGAATCTTGCGCAAATTTCTGAGCACGCTCGCCATGGCGGCGGCCGCGTCGACCATCTTGGTCTCGACCCAGGCCTACGCCGATACCGCCAACCCGTTCAAATGCGAGCCGGGTGAAAAATATGTCATGAACGTCATGGTCTCGGGCGTCGAATACTGGTTCCCCGTCTATGAAATGTTCAAGCAGGCCGGGCAGCAGTTCGGCTGTGAGACCGAATATACCGGCACGCCGGAATATGACGTGAACAAGCAGATCGCCACTTTCGACCAGGCACTGGCGCAGAAGCCGGCCGGCATCCTGGTGCATCCGATGAATTCCGATCCGTTTATCGAGCCGATCAACCGCGCCACCGACGGCGGCACCGCGGTGGTGACTTTCGCCGCCGACTCGCCCAATTCCAAGCGTGTCTCCTACATCACCTCCGACAATGTCGCCGAAGGCACCTATGCCGCCGACGCCGTCGCCGAGGCGATGGGCGGCAAGGGCGAATATGCGGTCCTCGAGAACCCCGGCCAGGACAATCACGACAAGCGCATCTCGGCCTTTGTCACCCGCATGGAAGCCAAATGGCCTGATATGAAGCTGGTCGGCCGCGCCGCGTCCAACCAGGACCCGACCAAGGCCTATCAGGCGGTGCTCAGCCTCGCCCAGGCCCATCCCGATCTCGGTGCCGTCTTCATGCCGGAAGCCAATTCGGCGATCGGCGCGGCTCAAGCGGCCAAGGAAGGTGGCGGCAAGATCAGGGTCATGCTGGCCGACGTCAACGCCAAGATCCTCGACATGATCAAGGCCGGCGAGATCTTCGGCTCGGTCAACCCCAACCAGGGCATGCAAGGCTATATGGGCTTCATGCTTCTGTGGCTGGCCAAGCATCCCGAACTGATCGACCCGATGAACGACGCCAAGCGCGCCGGCGCCAACGCGATGAAGGTGCCGTTCGTCGACAATGGCTTCTCGATCGTGACCAAGGACAACGCCGACGATTTCTATTGGGACAAGTATCTCAAGCGGCGTGGCACCAAGGGCATCGAAGAGTAGTCTCGAGCCGAGCCGACATGAGAGCCGGAAGGGGTCTTCCCTTCCGGCCGGCTTTCGAACTCTTTTCGCAGGAGCATGGCGTGAGCGACGCGCCCGTCCTTCAGATCCGGAGCCTTTCCAAGGCGTTCGGGCCGATCCAGGCGCTGAGTGGCGTGCAGTTCGAGCTGCGCCACGGCGAGGTCCATGCGCTGTGCGGAGAGAACGGCGCCGGCAAGTCGACGCTGATGAATATGATCGGCGGCATCCTGCAGCCAGACGAGGGCGACATCCTGATCTACGGCAAGCCGGTGACGATCGCATCGCCCGCGGCGGCGCAGAAGATGGGCATCGCGCTGGTGCATCAGGAAATCGCGCTCTGCCAGGATGCGACGGTCGCCGAGAACATCTGCATGGCGGCGATCAACGCCCGGCGCGCGCCGCTGATGAATTTCCAACAGGTCCATGCAGACGCCGAGAAGGCGATGAACCGGCTCGCACCTATTGCGGTGCGCACCAAGGTCGCGGACCTTTCCATTTCCAGCCAGCAACTGGTCGAGATCGCCAAGGCGCTGACGCTCGACTGCAAGGTGCTGATCCTCGACGAGCCGACCGCGGCACTGACCGAAACCGAGGCGCAGCGCCTGTTCGCAATCGTGCGCGGGCTGAAGCAGCGCGGCATTTCCGTCATCTACATCAGCCATCGCATGGCCGAGATCTTTTCGCTGTGCGACCGCGTCACCGTCTTCCGCGACGGGCGCTATGTCGCGACCGAGGCCATCGAGGCGACGTCGCCCAACGACGTGGTCCGCAAGATGGTCGGCCGCGAGATCACTCAGCTCTATCCCGACAAGCTTCCTGCCGATGCAAAGCCTGGCCGCGCACTGCTCTCGGTGAGTGGCCTGTCGGATGGTACCCGTTTCACCAATGTCGATCTCGACTTGCGAACTGGTGAAATTCTCGGCATCGGCGGTCTCATCGGCGCTGGCCGCAGCGAGATCGCGCAGACGATCTGCGGGCTGAGGCCTGCGACCGCCGGCAGCGTCGTACTCGACGGAAAAAACCTTGCGATCCGCAGCTATGCCGATGCCGTGCGCGCTGGTCTCGTCTATCTCTCCGAAGATCGCAAGGGTTCCGGCGTCTTCCTCGATCTGTCGATCGCGGCCAATGTTTCGGCACTCGACCTCGGCAAGCTTACCGGCCGTTTCGGCCTGCTCGACCGCCGCGCCGAAGCAGATCAGGCGACCAGCCTTGCCAGGCAACTCGGCGTGCGCATGTCCGGCATCGATGCGGCTGTATCGACGCTTTCTGGCGGCAACCAGCAGAAGGTGGCGATTGCCAAGCAGCTTTCGGTCGCACCGAAGGTCATCATCATGGACGAGCCGACGCGCGGCATCGATGTCGGCGCCAAGGTCGAGATTCATCGCCTCCTGCGAGACCTCGCCAACCAGGGCGTCGGCATCATCGTCATCTCCTCGGAACTGCCCGAACTCATCGGTCTGTGCGACCGGGTGGCTGTGGTACGCGAAGGCCGCATCGCCGGCGAGCTCGGAACGGGTCAACTCAACGAGGAAACGATCATCATGCTGGCTTCCGGCGTGCAACCGAACGCAGTGTATGAGGGGCAGGCCCAGAATGTCGCCTAGCGCGGGAGAAACCACGATGCATGCCGAGATCAAGGTGGCGGATGCCAGCGGCCGTGCCAGCTTCGCTCGGTTCGCCTCGATGCGCGAAGCCGGCCTGATCGTCATCATCCTGGCGCTCTGCATCGCCATGAGCCTCGCCTCGCCGCATTTCCTCACCTGGGGCAACTTCCGCGCCATGCTGATGAGCTTCTCGATCGAGGGCATTGTCGTCGTCGGCATGACCATCCTGCTGATCGTCGGCGGCATCGACCTGTCGGTAGGCTCGGTCGTCTGCTTCTCGATGGTGGTTTCGGGGGCGCTGTTCCTGGCCGGGCTGGATCCCTGGACTGCGAGCCTGATCGGCATCGCAGTAAGTGCGCTGATCGGCGCGGTCATGGGTTTCTTCGTGACGGTCGTGGGGCTGAACCATTTCATCACCTCGCTGGCGGCGATGGTGATCGTGCGTGGCCTGTGCCTGGTCATCACCAAGGGTACGCCACTGTCGTTGTTCAAGCTGCCGCCGGAATTCAAGGCGATCGGCCAGGGCAACCTCCAGGGCGTGCCTTATGTCATCATCATCTTCGTGGTCGTGGTGGCGATCTTCGATTTCCTGCTCCGGCGCGCCACCGCCTTCCGCAAGGTGTTCTACACCGGCTCGAACGAGAAGGCGGCGCAGTTCTCCGGCATCAAGACCAACCAGGTGAAGTTCTGGGTGACGGTGCTGTGCGCGACGCTCTCCGGTTTTGCGGGTGTGATCTACATGGCGCGCTTCGGCGCCGCCACGCCGACCTTCGGCGCCGGCATGGAGCTCAACGTGATCGCGGCGGCCGTCATCGGCGGCGCCTCGCTCAAGGGCGGCTCGGGCACGATCTTCGGCGCCATACTCGGCATGGCGCTGTTGTCGGTGGTCACCAGTTCGCTGATCCTGCTCGACATCTCCGTCTACTGGCAGGACATGATCAAAGGCTGCATCCTCCTGGCTGCGGTGTCGGCCGACCACTTCCTGCACCGCAAGAAGTCCTGAGTTCGAGACGATAGAGCGATCATGGCACCCCCAAACACACGCGACGACATCTCGACCGTCCGCCAGATGCATCAGGCGCTTGTCCTCCACTACATGGAGGGCAAGACGCAGGCCGAGATCGCTAGGGAACTCGGCATCTCGCACGCCACCGTCAACCGTTTGATCAAGCGCGGCCACCAGCTCGGCCTGGTCGAGATCAAGATCAAGTCGCCGATCGACCATCTGGTCGATCTCGAAGCGCGGCTGGTGAGGCTCGGCGGCATCGAGCGTGCGGTCGTGGTGCCGACGGTCTCGGAAAACCCGCAGACGGCCTTGCTGCGAGTCGGCGAGGCGGCGGCCAACCTCCTGCTCGAAACGATCAAGGACGGCGACACCATCTCGATTACCGGCGGCAAAGGCGTCAGCGCGCTGGTCGCCGGGTTGAAGCCGGGCCGCGGCTATGATGTCGAAGTCATTCCGGCGACCGGGCTCGTGCAGGGCAAACACTACACCGACGTCAATCACGTCGCCTCGCTGATGGCCGACAGACTGGGCGGCCGCGCCTACCAGATCCATGCGCCGCTGTTTGCCGACACGCCGGAACAGCGCGAGATGCTGATGGGCGTGCGCGCGGTGGCGGACGTGTTTCGCCGGGCGCGCGAGGCCGATGTCGCCGTGGTCGGCGTCGGTTCTATCCTGACCGACGATTCTAGCTATTACGACCTGCATCCCTCCTCCAGCGCCGACCGCCAGGCTATCGAACGTTCGGGCGCATCCGGCGAATTGCTGGCACACCTGATCGACCGAAACGGAAAGCTCAGCGACTATTCGCTCAACCGCTCGCTGGTGTCGCTCACCCTTGACGAATTCGCCACCATTCCGCGCTCCATCGGCGTCGCCAGCGGGCCGAGCAAGATCGCGCCGATCCTCAGCGCCATGCGCGGCAATCATCTCGACATCATCGTAACCGACGAGGCCACCGGCCTTGGCATTCTCGACCTTGCCGAAAGAGAGGCAGCATGAGTTCAGAACAAATCCTGCGTGCGATCGGCGCGTCCGGCATCCAGGCATCCGCCGTAGGTCTCGGCACCTGGGCGATCGGCGGCTGGATGTGGGGCGGCACTGACGAGCAAGCCTCGATCCGCACCATCGAAGCCTCCATCGACGCCGGCGTCAGCCTGATCGACACCGCGCCTGCCTATGGCCTCGGTCGCAGCGAGGAAATCGTTGGCAAGGCGATCAAGGGCAAGCGCGACAAGGTGGTGATCGCCACCAAATGCGGGCTGAACTGGCATTCCGGCAAGGGCAACCATTTCTTCGACCAGGACGACAAGCCGGTGCACCGCTATCTCGGCGCCGACGGCATCGCCTATGAGGTGGAACAGAGCCTGAGGCGGCTCGGCACCGACTACATCGACCTCTACATCACCCACTGGCAGGACCCGACCACGCCGATCGCCGAGACGGTTGCGGCATTGGAGAAGCTGAAGGCGTCCGGCAAGATCAGGGCGATCGGCGCAAGCAATGTCAGCACCAGGGACCTTGAGCACTATGTCGCCGCCGGGCAGCTTGACGCCATCCAGGAACGCTATTCGATGATCGACCGCGAGATCGAAGGCACGATGTTGCCGATCACGCGCAGGCACGATGTGGCGACACTGAGCTACTCCTCTCTGGCGCTCGGCCTGCTCACCGGGTCGGTCGATCCGGGGCGCAGCTTCACCGGCGACGACCAGCGCAAGGACAATCCGCGCTTCTCGGCCGGGAACCGGCAGAAGGTGGCGGCGCTCAAGCAGGCCATCCGCCCGATCGCCGAACGGGACGAAGCCTCGATGGCCCAGATCGTGATTGCCTGGACGCTGGCGCAGCCAGGCATCACCTTTGCGCTATGCGGCGCCCGCAACGCCGATCAGGCGCTCGACAATGCGCGCGCCGGCGAGATCAGGCTCAGCCGCGATGAACTGGCCGCCATCGACACAGCGATAGCCATGCATCTCTCCCAGATGGCTGCCTGAGCAAACGAGGCATTTCCGCAATGAAGCGCACCGAAACACTCGCCGCGCTGCGAGAGCGGCCCGACATTGCCGTGCTGATTATCGGCGGCGGCATCAACGGCATCAGCGTCTTTCGCGAGCTTGCCCTGCAGGGCGTCGACGTGCTGCTCGCCGAGAAGGGCGATTATTGCAGCGGAGCCAGCGCAGCGCTTTCGCGCATGGTGCATGGCGGCCTGCGCTATCTGGAGAATGGCGAGTTCAAGCTGGTCAAGGAATCGCTGCGGGAACGCGACCGGCTCTTGCGGAATGCGCCGCACTACGTCGCGCCGCTGCCGACGACGGTGCCGATCTTCGACATCTTCTCCGGCATCGCCAATGGCGCCGTCCGCTTCCTCGGCCTCACCCGGCGGCCGAGCCGGCGCGGCGCACTCGTCATCAAGGCCGGGCTGACGCTCTATGACGTCTTCACGGCATCGCGCCGGCTGATGCCGACCCATCGCTTCCGAGGGCGCAAGGAAACGCTGAAGACGTGGCCGGCCATCAATCCGGCGACCCGTAGTTCGGCGACCTATTACGACGCCTGGGTGAGTCGACCCGAGCGGCTTGGCCTTGAAATGCTGAACGACGCGATGGCGGCTTCACGCGCCGCGCGTGCGCTCAACTATGCGCGCATCGGCTCCGACGAAGACGGCCTCGCGCTGACCGATACCGTTTCGGGGGAGACCCTGTCGCTGCGCCCGCGCCTCGTCATCAACGCCACCGGCGGCTGGATCGACCTGACGAACAAGGCGATCGGCGCGCCAGCACCGCGCATGATGGGCGGCACCAAAGGCTCGCACCTGATCGTCGACAACCAGGAGCTCCATGACGCGCTTGGTGCGAACATGGTCTATTACGAGAACGAGGATGGACGCATCTGCATCCTGTTTCCCTATCTCGGCAAGGTTCTGATCGGCTCGACCGAAATCCGCGTCGACGATCCTGACACCGTGCGCTGCGAGGACGACGAACTCCAGTACATCCTGCAGTCGCTGGCCTTTGTCTTCCCATCGATCAAAATCGCCAAGCATGAGATCGTCTTCCGCTTCTCGGGCGTCAGGCCGTTGCCAGCCAGCAAGGACAGTTTCACGGGCCGCATCCCGCGCGACCATTTCTGCGAATTCGTCGAGCCGGTTGGCAATTTGCCGGCGACGCTGTGCATGATCGGCGGCAAGTGGACGACGTTTCGCTCGTTTGGCGCGCTGGCAGCCGACATGGCGCTGGAGCGGTCGGGGCTGGTACGCACGGTCGGTACCGAGGATCTCGCCATCGGCGGTGGCCGTGATTTTCCTTCCGATCCCGCCGAATGGTGTGCCAGGCTGGCGGCGGAACACGGATTGACGATGCCGCGCGCGCAAACTCTTCTGGAACGCTACGGCACGTCGGCGGGCGGAATCGCGGCGGCAATTTCGGTCGTGCCGGACCCGATGTTGCCTGGCACGGATTATTCCACCGGCGAGATCCGGCTGATCATCGAGCGTGAGCACGTCGAGTCGCTGGCTGACATTTTCCTGCGTCGTACCACCATAGCCATAGCAGGCGACCTGACATGCCAACTGGTTGATGCCGTGCTTTCAATCCTGGCTATCTGCAAGGGCTGGAGCACGGCTCAGGCCGATACCGAACGTGCCGCCCTTCTGTCGCTGCTGGAGCATCAGCACGGCGTCCTTCTGCCGAACCTTCCCGGCGAAAACAACAAAAGGAGCGCAATATGCGCGTGAACAAGAAAGTCCGCATGAACCGGCTGTTCGGCAACGGTCGCTGCCTCGACGTTGCCATCGATCATGGGGTCTGCAACGAGCCGAGCTTCCTTGTTGGGTTGGAAGACATGGCCGGCGTTGTCGAAAAACTGGCGAAGGCCGGGCCGGACGCTATCCAGATGAACTACGGCCAGGCCGACCTGCTGCAGAACCTGCCCGGCAAGGACAAGCCGGCACTGGTGATGCGCATCGACATGGGCAACCCGTACAACAAGGTGCGCCACCGGGCGATGTGGGCGGTGCTGCAAAACGAGGTCGAACCGCTGATCGGCGCCATCGAGATGGATGCCGCCTGCGTGGTCGTGAACCTGTTCATGCTGCCCGACGAACCGGACCTCTTCCGCCAATGCGTTCAGAACATCGCCCGCGTACGCGCCGACTGCGAAAAGTACGGCATGCCGCTGATGATCGAACCCCTGGCCATGCTGCCGGTCGCCGAGCATGGCGGCTACATGGTCGACGGCGATGCCGGGAAGATCGTCACGCTGACGCGGCTGGCGCGCGAGATGGGCGCCGATGTCATCAAGGCAGACCCGACGACCGACGCCAACGACTTCCACCGCGTGGTCGAGGCGGCGCGCTGCCCGGTGCTGGTACGCGGCGGCGGCAAGGAGGATCTGCACGCCGTGTTCGACAAATCGGCGGCGCTGATGGCGCAAGGCGCACTGGGTATGGTCTATGGCCGCAACATCTATCAGCACGCCAATCCGAGCGCCGTCGTGCGGGGCCTGATGGCGATCATTCACGACGGCGCTGATGGCGCCACCGCCTGGGATCTGTACAACCAGGCGTAAGGCCGACTGCGGGAGAAGCCGATGAGCGGTTACATTCTGGGCCTTGATGCGGGCAATACAGTCATCAAGGCCATCATCTTCGACATGACGGGACGCGAACTGGCGCTTGCGGCGCTCGACGCGCATTCGTCGATGCCGAAGCCCGGCCATGTCGAGCGCGATCTTGGTGAACTGTGGCGCAACGCCGTCACAGTGATCGGCCGCTGCATCGCTGAAGCCGGCATCGACGCCGGCGACATCGTCGCAATCGGCTGCGCCGGGCACGGCAACGGCCTTTATGCACTCGACCGGGCGGGCGCGCCGCTGATCGGCATCCAGTCGCTCGACACCCGCGCCGTCGGCCTAGTCGGCGAATGGGCGAAGAGTAATGTCGGCGACCGTACCTACAAGTATTGCCTGCAAAAACCCTGGGCCGCGCAGACGCCGACCTTGCTCGCCTGGCTGAAGCGGTTCGAACCGGAACTGTTCGGCCGCATCGGCACGGCATTCTTGTGCAAGGATCTTATCGTCAACCGACTGACCGGCGCGCGCTCCACGGATGCCACCGATATGTCCGGTTGCGGTTTGCTGTCGATGCCGGGACGGCGCTACGAGCAGGACTTGCTCGAGGCCTATGGCCTTGGTGACTGCGCCGACCTGCTGCCGCCGGTCCTGGAATCGGCCGAGATTGCCGGCCATGTCACGCGCGATGTCGCGTCGCTCACCGGCCTGCGCGCCGGCACTCCCGTCGTGGCCGGCCTGTTCGACGTCGTCGCCAGCGCCATCGGGTCCGGCGTCACCCGCACGGGTGCCGCTTCGATCATTGCCGGCACCTGGAGCATCAACCAGGTCATCACCGACGAGCCGATCCGCGAGCCGTCGATCTTCATGCTGTCGACCTTCGATCCGCAGCGCTATCTGGCGATTGAATCCAGTGCTACTTCGGCCGCCAATCTGGAATGGATCGTCCGCGAGTTCCTCGACCATGTACCGGAAGGAAAGTCGCCGTTCGAACTGTGCAGCGACCTTGTCGCTTCCATAGATCCGACCGGCGATATCCCGATCTACCACCCCTTCCTCTACGGTTCACAGAAGAACGGCCAGGCTCGCGCCGGCTTTTATGGCATGGCTGGCTGGCATACTCGGGCGCATATTCTGCGTGCCCTGTTCGAGGGCGTTGTCTTCGAACACAAGCGTCATGTCGAAACGCTGCATGCGGCGGGCGCGCGGTTCGATGAAGCAGTGTTATCCGGCGGCGGTTCACGCAGCGGCGTCTGGGCGCAAATTTTTGCTGACGTGCTTGGCGTGCCGGTCACCGTCGCGAATAGCCGCGAAACCGGCGCGCTGGGAGCGGCGATTGCAGCAGGTACCGGCGTCGGCGTCTTCGCGGATTTCGCTGCCGGTGCCATGGCGATGACCTCGGCCGCGCGCCGCTATGCGCCGAACGATGCGCTTGCCCCAACCTATGCCGCGCGCTACCAGCTCTATGGCGAGATCAACGAGGCAATGGCCCCGATGTGGGAACGCATCGCCAGCCGACAGGCTCTCCAGTGACCGTCGTTCGTCCATCTGATTTCGGTGAGTTCGACTATGTCGTCGTCGGCGCCGGTTCGGCGGGCTGCGTGCTCGCCAACCGGCTCTCCGCCGATCCGCGAAACAAAGTCCTGCTCCTCGAAGCCGGCGGCAGCGACCGCTATCATTGGATCGATATCCCGATCGGCTATCTTTATTGCATGGGCAACCCCCGCACCGACTGGCTGATGAAGACCGAGCCGGACCTGGGGTTGAACGGACGCAGTCTCAACTATCCACGCGGCAAGGTGCTTGGCGGCTGCTCCTCGATCAACGGCATGATCTATATGCGCGGCCAGGCTGCCGACTATGATGGCTGGCGGCAGGCCGGCAATGCCGGATGGGGCTGGGACGACGTGTTGCCCTATTTCCGCAAGTCGGAGGATTATCACGGTGGCGCCAGCGCGATGCATGGCGCCGGCGGCGAGTGGCGTGTCGAGCGGCAACGGCTGTCCTGGCCGATCCTCGACGCCTTTCGCGACGCTGCCGAAGAGCTCGCAATTCCGCGCACGGAAGACTTTAACCAGGGCACAAATGAAGGCTCGGGCTATTTCGAGGTCAACCAGAGGAGGGGAGTACGCTGGAACGCTTCCAAGGCCTTCCTGCGTGGCATAAAGGGCCGCACCAATCTTCGTATCCTGACCGGCGCCGAAACCGAACGGCTGGAGGTCGACGGTCGCCGCGTCACCGGCGTCGTCTTCCGTCAAGGCGGCTCGCTGCATTTCGCCAGCGCCCGCGAAACCATTCTGGCCGCCGGCGCCATCAATTCGCCGAAGCTCTTGGAACTCTCCGGCGTCGGACAGGCTGAACTCCTGTCGCAGCTTGGCATCCAGGTCCGGCACGCCATGCCGGGTGTCGGCGAAAATCTGCAGGACCATCTGCAGCTACGCATGGTCTTCAAGGTCAAGAACGCCGTTACCCTCAACCAGCGCTACCACAATCTCTTCAGCCGCGCGGCGATGGGGGCCGAATATGCCCTGTGGCGCAGCGGGCCGCTGTCCATGGCGCCAAGCCAACTCGGCATCTTCGCCCGTTCCGACCCACGCCTCTCAACACCCGACCTCGAATATCATGTGCAGCCACTCAGCACCGACCGACTGGGCGAGCCGTTGCATCGTTTCCCGGCCGTGACCGTCTCGGTCTGCAATCTGCGCCCCGAGAGCAGGGGCACCGTGCACATGGCAATTGACGACCCGCGACAGCCCGCGATGATCCGGCCGAATTATCTATCGACGAAGGGCGACCGCAGCATCGCAGTGGCCTCGATCGAGCATGCGCGGCGGCTGATGGAGGCGAAGGCCATTGCACGTTTCTCGCCGGAAGAGATGTTGCCAGGACCGCAATTCTCCAGTCACGATGATCTGGTGCGCAAGGCGGGCGACATCGCCACGACTATCTTTCACCCGGTCGGAACCTGCAAGATGGGGGCGGGCAGGATGGCCGTGGTCGACGACCGCTTACGTGTCCATGGCCTTGCGGGCTTGCGCATCGCCGACGCCTCGATCATGCCTACCATCGTCTCCGGCAACACCAATTCGCCGGTCATCATGATAGCCGAGAAGGCAGCGGAGATGATCTTGCAAGACGCGTTGCGGTAGCCTGGGTTTCCGCCACGACAAGTCAGTTTGAAATCTCTGACCTGAACTTGCTTGGCGGTTGCCCGAACGTCCTGTGGAAGACCTTCGAGAAGTGCGAGGCGTTTTCGAACCCGACCTCGATGGCAATCTCGATCATCGGAGCCTTGGTCTGCATCAGGAGGCGCTTCGCCCGCTCAAGACGCACCCTAAGGTAAACCAGTGCCGGAGAGTTCTTTGTTTCTTCCCTGAAGAGGCGCTCGAGCTGCCTCCGGGACAATCCGACGGATGCCGCCAACTTGGGTATGGAGAGTTTGTTGTCGACATGGTTCTCCATGATGATGAGCGCCGCCTTGAGCCGGGGGTTTTTGCACTCGATGAACGGGGGCCGGCGCGGCTGGATGTCCGAGGGCGCGCGCGCCTTCTCGATCTGCAACACTTCGAGGGCGTTTCTCTCAGCCTCATTGCTGATGTGGCGCCTGACGATCGACGCGGCCATGTCGGCCGCGCTGCTGCCCCCGGCACAAGAACCTCTGGCTTGGTCGAGATTAAACAAGCGGTCCGCCCTGACGTCATGATCCGGGAAGCGCTGGCGGAAAGCCTCATAGTGGAGCCAGCTTACGCAAGTCCGATGGTATTTCATCAGGCCCGCCTCAGCGAGGATGAACGTGCCCGTGCAAACCCCGATCAGGGGAACCTTGCTGGCCGCCGCTCTCTTCAGGTAGCTGACTGTCTCGCTGTCGACCGGGAACTCGTTGTTGAGCAGACCGCCGACGACAACGATGTAGTGCAATTCCCTGGGGTCCACGAAATCCGATGTTGGAGCGACTTGCACGCCACAACTCGAGGTGATCAGGTGCCTGGTGCTCGCCAGCACCTGCCAATCAGCCAAAACCCTGCCGGATTTGTCGGTCTCGTCACTCGCCAATCTGAGCGTGTCGACGAACAGGGCGAATGCGGAAAGGGTGAAGGAACGAGCGAGGATAAAGCCGATCTTCAATCGGCCGGCCCCCGGAGCTTCATTGGCTGATTTCATGTCCGCTCGAACCTCTGGCTATTGGTGAGTTCCGAAATTCAGGCCCTGATGTCCCCCACTGAAGGGATCACTCCCCTATGGAGTTGCGCCTTCGAACTCGATCAGCGGCTCCAATGCTTTGCGGAGGGCGACACGCTTGTCTGCGTTCAACGCCGACAGGGGGCGGCGGGGAGCGCCGGCACCATAGCCAACCAAGTCCGCGGCTGCGTATACTGATTGGACGTAGTCGCCCTTCCAGATCAGCGACATCGCAGGCTCGAGGCGCCGCCAGATCTGACGGACTTCGTCCCAAAGACCGAGCTTCGCCGCTTCCACAAGGGCGAGACAGCTTTTGGGGGCAAAGTTAGCGCCACCCCAAATCAAGCCTTTTACGCCGGCATAGAGAGCATATGGCACAAGTGGGTCGGCGCCGTTCATGACGGGGAAACCGGTTCGAATGAGGTTTCCTTGGCCGATGAGGTCGCCACTGCTATCCTTGACGGTGACAAAGTTTGGGATACTGGCCAGTTGCTCAAACAAGGCCGGCGTGATCTCGACACCGACGGCATTTGGCACGTTGTATCCAATAATCGGGACATTCGCCTTCGCGACTTCCGCATAGAAATCGATGATCCCAGCGTCGTCGGTCGGCCCTTCGAAGAAGGGCGGCAAAACCATAACGCCGTTTACGCCATGATCGGCCGCATGTTTTGTGCGCGAGACGATATCATCCAGCATAAGAGCTGAAACTTGGGCAACAATGGTCGCGCGACCATTGATGGCCTTGCAGCCGCGGGCAATCAGTTCTTTGGATTCTGGCTCCGACAGATAGACATGCATTCCGGTGCCGGAACTGAGGACAAATCCGCGCACACCTGTCAGAATGTAGCGCTCAATCAGGGACTCGAAGGCTGCGAAATCGACCGCCCCTGTCGAGTCAAATGGCGTGGTAAGCGCTAGGTTTAGGCCCTCAAAGGGAAACTGTTCCATCTCGATATCCTCGTTGTGGTCTGAACTGGGCAGGTCAAGTCACGTTGATTTCTGCTGGGTGTAGTCGGTCCGGGTTCAGGCCCAATATCCCGGACGACGCGCGTTGGAGTGCCCCCGTGCGTATCGATAGCCTGGACTGTTCTCCTGAACGCTATAATTCAGTTCCCTGTTAGTTGCCTTGAGGTCGGTGCGGTGACCGAGAAATTCTCTGGCTTCCTGCTGTTATAGGAACAGGTAAGCTGTAGTAGGACGCGTCGTCAGTGCCTAGACCCACAAAAGCCTCCGTACCGCCGTTGACGTTCATCCAACTCTGTTGACTATCCCCACGCGCCCAATACCGCCTACTTGATCTGGAATCCGTGGGCCAATGGATCGCGATCGTCGACGAATATCGTGTTGTGGCCGATGATCCGCGCCCAGCCGCCGACACTGGGCTTGATGCCTTTGAAGGGGCCGATGTCGGCCTCCGCCTCGACGCGGCCCTCGAACACCGTGCCGATCAGGCTTTCCTGGCGAAGCGTGTCGCCGACCTTCAGTCGTCCCTTGCCACAGAGTTGCGCCATGCGAGCCGAAGTTCCAGTGCCGCCCGGCGAGCGGTCGATGGCCTTGTCGCCGTAGAACACCGCGCCACGGCCGTCGGCGTTGCTGCTTGAGGGCGTGTCGCACCATATGGCGTGGTCCACGCCGCGTATCCTGTCATCTTCGGGATGAACGGGATTGCAGACGGGCTCGAGCGCTTCGCGAAGGCTACGGCTGAGATCCACGATGGCACTCGCCGACATGCCGTCCAGGCCTTGCCACGCCTCCTGCGGCTCGACGACAGCGTAATAATTTCCGCCATAGGCGATGTCGACGACCAGCCGACCGAGACCGGGGACATCGACGGCGACGTCCGCGGCATGCAGATAGCTGGCAACGTTGAACATCCGGACGGAGTCTACGAACTCGCCCGGCTTCTCGTATTGGATATCGACCCTGCCGGCTGGAGTTTCGATTGACAGTTTGCCGGGCACCCGGGGCGTTACCAGCCCTTCTTCGATTGCCGCAGTCACGAGGCCGATCGTGCCGGCGCCGCACATCGGCAGGCATCCGCTGACTTCGATGAAGATCACGGCGAAATCGCAGTCCGGACGGTAGGCGGGATAGATGATCGCGCCCGACATGATGTCGTGTCCGCGCGGCTCGAACATCAGTGCCTGCCGGATCCAGTCATGATCGCGCACGAACAGCTCACGTCGCTCGGCGATGGGGATGTGGGGCAGCAAGGGGCCGCCTCCCGCGACCAGGCGCACGGGATTTCCGCAGGTGTGGGAATCAATGCAGAAGAAGCTGCGGCGCATGCGTTTTCCTTTCGCCTACGCCATTCCTGGTCGGCGGCGCCGATCCAATGCGCCTCTGGAAAGCCTGTCGAGGAAGATGGCAAGCGCGACGATCGACAGTCCGGCCCGCAGGCCCAGACCCATTTCCATCCGCGTCAATCCCCTCGTCACCTCGGCGCCGAGGCCGCCTGCTCCGACCAGCCCCGCCAGGACAACCATCGCCAGCGACAGCAGGATGCACTGGTTGAGGCCGACCAGCAGTGTCGGGGTAGCTGACGGGATTTCGATCTTGAACAGAATCGACCGCGGCGAAGTACCGGTCGCATGACCGAGTTCCAGGAGGTCTTTCGGCACCTGGTTGAAGGCCAGAGTTGTCAGGCGCAGCATCGGCGGAATGCCGTAGACAATCGTGGCGATGATCGCCGGAACGCGGCCGAGGCTGAAGATCATGACGGCGGGGATGAGATAGACCCACGGCGGGACGGTCTGCATGATATCCAGAACGGGGCGGATGGCAGCCTCGAACTTCCTGTAGCGTGATGCCAGGATGCCTAGCGGGAAAGCGATCGACACGGAAATGATCACCGCTACCGCTACCAACGCCAGCGTCTGCATCGAGGCGGTCCAAAAACCCGCCAGCAAGCAGAACGTAAGCGCGACGGCCGTCACCACCGAGACCCGGACGCTGATGAAGAATGCGGCGAGAAGGACAGCCACGACGATCGTCGCGTATGGCGGCGGGTAGAGAAGAACTGCTTCGATGCCGCTCAGCACCGCCTCGATCAGCTTGGTCACGGCATCGAAGAACGGGTGGTAATTGGCATTCAGCCAATCCACGGCTGGGGCCAGGTAAGCCCCTGGCGAAAACTGGACCAGATCAACGTTCATCTTGCGCCTCCGCTGGCGCGGCGGGCCGCGCTCTGGGTGAGTCTGTCGAGCACCATGGTCAGGATGACGATCGCGATGGCGGCGTTTATCGACGTGGCGATGTCGAGCGTGCGCACGGCTGAATAGATTGTCTCTCCGAGCCCTCCTGAACCGACGATGCCGGCTATGACGACCATGCCGAAGGCCATCATCAGGCTCTGGTTGATCCCGGCCATTACGCTTGGGATGGCGAAAGGAAGCCTGACCTTGATGAACATCTGCCAGGGCGTCAGACCACATGCTTGGCCAAGCTCGATGAATTCGTGCGGCGTCATCCGGATGCCCAGGGACGTAAGTCGGATGGCCGGAGGCATTGCTACGATAATCGTGGCGACAAGTGCGGTTGCGGGTCCATAGCCAAGGAGCGCAATTGCAGGAAGCAGATAGATGTAAGGTGGCAGGGTCTGGATCAGGTCGAGCACTGGCTCGAGCAATCGATCGAAGGACCTGACGAAGCCTGCCACAATGCCAATGGGAATGCCGACGACAAGGGCGAGGATCGTGGCGGTCATCACCAGGGCCAATGTGCTCATGGTTTCGGTCCAGAGCCCCATGACCGCGCAGAAGACCAAGGCAAGCCCCGCAAGGACGCCAGCCAAGGCATTGATCAATCGCCATGCGAGCAGCGCTGCGATGATCGCGATCATGTAAAACGGTGCGAGCTGCAACAACCACAGCACGCTGTCGTAGGTCCCTTCGAGCACGGTCCTGAAAAATTCAAACAACCATTCGCCGTTGTCGTTGATCCAACCGAGCGCAGAATCCGTCCAGGTATCGAACGTGTCGGTAATGACTGAAATGTCCATCTCACCCTCCCGAGCTATCCTGCAGGCTTCCCGGCAACACCACGCAGCAAACCACGGATGGTGACGGATGCGGTCGCCAGCCGGAACATTCATGCTGCCATTTACGACGCCCATAGGCTGATGATTGCAGCATGATCTGCGTCTTCTACGGCCCCAAAAACATCCGCAAGAACTCCATCTTTGCGGGCTACATCGATAGTATGCAACACGACGAAGGTGTTGCGAGCTCCTTGCCGAAGCCGGAAGCATGCGGCGGTGGACGCAAGCGGTCTAGCCGGCAGGGCCGGTGGAAATCGGCCCTTTTGCGAGAGACAGGATCGATGCGTTGGCGCTTGCATGCGCAAACATCGGCGACTCTGCCTTCACCGGATCCCGCCTGATGTAACAGGGGTTTGCATCTTGCTTCAGTTTTTGCAGCTGCATGCGTGCCTTGGCGCGAAGCAGCGGGTCTACGGGACCTTCTGATCGATCCTGCACCGCGCTCAACACCTTCGCCGCTTCGTCAATCTGCCGAAGTTCCGCCAGGCAGCGGCCAAGGCCGTACTGTGCCCCGGGCAGCTCCGGATTGAGCTCAAGCACCTTGCGGAAGGCGTCCGCGGCCTCGGCATGGCGACTGAGCGCATGCAGTTCAACGGCAAGCCGCGACCATGCCTTGATCGATTTTGGTGCGATCTCCACCAGCGAGCCGAAGGTATCGGCGGCTGACCAGTGATCCCTCTTGGCCGCGAGCAATTGACCCAGTCCGTAGAGGGTACGAGGATGGCGCGGATCAATCTCGAGAATCTGGCGATAGGCATTTTCGGCATTGGCCAGCTTGCCCGCCTCGTGGAATTTGGTCGCCTGCTCAAGCACGCTTGCCACGGATCTGGCGTCAAGCCGGTCACCGAGATTTCGGCCCGTCCTCGTTTTGATCAGAACACAATGAATTCTGGTCTCCTCGACACCGAATGAATATTTGTAGGACTCGTTGCCGCGCAGGAAATCGTAGCTGCGGAAGCCCTGCTCGATCGCACGGCGAATGCAATAGGCATGCAGCACAAGTCCCGGCGGGATTTCGTTGGCGGTCTCATCGCGTCCGGCGAGGTGGAAGAGCATCGCCTTCTTGACCGGGTCGACCAGGAACGCCAAGCCTGCGAGCGGTTTGTCGTGATGCCAGAGAATGGGCAGGAACAGCGTCCCGCTCTCGAAGGCATCCTTGAACAGTATCCGGTTGGATCTCAAAAGGCCGGGCAGAAGGTTGCCCTTCCGCGGCGCCCATTTGATGCGCCACATTTCGAGGATGATGCCGATGTCGCGGTCGATCGTCGAGGCGTCGGCATGGGTGATGCGAAATTCGTCCGACCCGTCCAGTTTGCGCAGGAAGCGCCTGATCTTCTGGCGCGTGTTTGAACTGATCTTCTGCTCGAGATAAGCGTCCCAATCCCCCGGCAGGTTGGTGGCCGGGCAGATGCAGTTGTCGACATTGTCGGTCTTGTTGACGCGCTGCATCCTTTGGGCGGTCAGCCGCTTGTCGGCAAGGTTGTCGAGCAGCAGGCGGCGTCGCTTCTCCGACATGCGCAGATTTTCGAGATGCAGCTTGGCCCAGTTCATCTTCATGAGATGTTTGGCAAGCGCCGGGATCGCGCGGTCGGCAAAGCCTGGCGCGCAAACGATGCCCGTATAGTCGGCCGCGTAGTTTGCGCCCATGTTGATTTCGTTGTGGCAAAAGCCGGTCTTCTTGTTCAGCCTGGTGCGGAGCCGCAACGGCAGCAGGGCGACATAGGGAGACCCTTGCGGTCCCGACCGTGCCGCCAGAATGGACCAGGCGCCTTCAAACCGGCGAAGGTAGGACGACAGGAACGTCCAGGACAGAAAGAACTGGGCTTCGGGGTCCTTCTCGTAAAGATCGTCCCAGTTCTGCCTGAGCCCGTTGAGGCCCTCCCGTGTCGTGATGACATCGATATGCATGGTTCCCCCCGAATTTGTCCCTTGTTTGCGAAGCTCACTGTTCCATGAATGCCCTGGCCATGCTGTCGGCGATCGGCTTCGTCAGATAGCTGAAGAACGTCCGCGACTCGGTTTGCACCAGTATTTCGGCAGGCATGCCCGGTGTCGGCGTAAAGCCGTGCGCCTTCGCCAGTTCGCTTGCCGGCAAGCGTACGCGCGCCAGATAGACCTCCTTGGGCGTGGGGCCGCTCATCTCAGGCAGCGCGTCGGCCGAGACGTAGTAGACCTCGCCTTCCAGAACCGGCGTGGTGCGCCGGTTGAGCGCGATCAGCCTGATCGAGGCCTGCTGCCCGACCTTGACGTTGTCGATGTCGGTGCGAGGGACTTGCGCCTCGATGACCAAAGGCACGTCTGAAGGCAGGATCTCGAGGATGGCCTTGCCGCTCTCGATGACGCCACCGGCGGTGTGGTAATGCATGCGTATGATCGTGCCGGGCACCGGCGCATTGATGGTGACACGGCGAAGCACATTCTGCGCCTCGCGTGACTGCTCGCGCACCGCGTCCAGTTCGGCCTCCAGGCTCTGCAACTCCTGGAGCGCTACCTGGCGGTAGGCGTCCTTCGTCTGGGTGATCTGCTGCTCGAACCTGACGATCTGTTCGCGGTTCTCGGAAACTTCCGCCAGCATCTTGCCGATCTGGCCGTCCGCGTCCGCCATTGCCCGCTGGATCGCCTTCACCTCGGTTCCGCGGATCAAACCCTGGTCGAGAAGCTTTTTCTTGCCCTGGTATTCCTCCTTGAGGAATTGCAATTGCCGCCGGACTGACGAGATCTGCTCCTCGATCCCTTCGTTGCGGAATTCCATCGCCTTCTTGTTCTGATCGAACAGCCCTATCTCGCTGTCACGCTTGCGTTCCGCAGCCTCGAAGTTGAGTTGCTGGCTCTCCATGATCGGCGTGACTTCTGGGTCGTGCCGGTTGTCGAGGATGATCGATGGAAACTGGATCCCGGCGCTGCCTTGCACCTCGGCATTCAAGCGGGCGGCGATGGCCTCGAGCCTGGCCTTTCGCAGGAACAATTGCCGTTCGTTGGTCTGGGCGGCGGTTTCGTCAAGCCTGACCAGCGGCTGATCGAGGCTGACATGGTCGCCTTCGCTGACCAGGATTTCCTTGATGATGCCGCCTTCGAGATGCTGAATGACCTTGTTTTGCCCGGTGGCAACGAAACTGCCTTGGGCAACGATGGCGGATGCCAGCGGCGCCGTGAAAGCCCATGTGCCGAAGCCGCCGAAGGCCACCGAGATGAGCAGGACGCCTACCACGGTCTGTTTCCAGATCGAGCGTGGCACCTCGGAGTACCACTGCATGTCGTGAACTTTTGCGATCTCGGTTGTCATTTTTGATTACCCGGCTACTGGATCTGATGACCAAACGCCCCGCCTTCGATGCTCAGCCCGCGGCTCGCCAATGCCTGCAGCACATCCTGGCGCATGCCGAACAGGGCGACGGTGCCGTTGACGAGCAGGAGGATCTTGTCGACGCTCTTGAGGAGGGATGGGCGCTGGGTGATGGTGATGACCGTGATCTTGTGCTCCTTGGCGTGTTGCAGCGCGCGCTCCAGCGCCGCGTCGCCGGCCGAGTCCAGGTTCGAGTTCGGCTCGTCGAGCACGACCAGGCGAGGATTGCCGAAAAAGGCGCGCGCAAGGGCGACGCGCTGCTTCTGCCCGCCGGACAGCGGCGCCCCGTCGGCGGCCACGAAGGTCTCGTAGCCGTGCGGCAGAGTGGAGATCATTTCATGGACGTCGGCCAGCGCGGCGGCCTGGTAGATTTCGGCATCGGTCGCGTCGTCGCGCATGCGGGCGATATTGGCCTTGATCGAGGCCGGAAACAGCTGAACGTCCTGGGGCAGGTAGCCGATGTTCTCGCCGAACTGGCGCGGATCCCAGTTGCGCAGATCCATCAGGTCCAACCGGACGTTGCCTGATGTGGGCAGGATCGAGCCGACGAGCATCTTGCCCAGCGTCGTCTTGCCGGCGCCCGAATTGCCGATGATCGCCAAGGAGTCGCCCGGCGAGAGCGCGAACGAGATGCCGTTGAGCACGACGCGCTTGGTCCCCTGGGGCACGAAAAGAAGGCGTTCGACGTCGAGACGGCCTTCCGGCCGCGGCAGGTTCAGCCGTTCGAAATTGAGCGGGGACGACTGCAGGAGCGATGCGATGCGGCCGTAGGCGGCGCGCGAATGCACGACCTGGTTCCAGCCCTCGATGGCGCCTTCGATCGGACCCAAAGCCCGGCCGGCGATGATCGATGCGGCAATAACCATACCGCCGGTGAGATGGCCGTCGATCGACAGATGGGCGCCCCAGCCAAGCATGGTCACCTGGGTCAGAAGCCGCACGGCCTTCGACAGCGAAGCAAAGACGATGTTGCGATCCTGCGCGATCACCTGTGCGCGCAGGGAGTTTGCCGTGTCCTTGCCCCAGATCCGCACCGCCTCGGGAATCATGGCCAGCGCATTGATGATCTGGGAATTGCGCGACATCGAATCGAGATGGATGTTAGCCTTGCTCTGATGCGCATTCGCCTCGCCGAAGGCCGCCGCCGTCGCGCGCTGGTTGAGGATCGTGATCAGCAGGAGCAGCAGCGCCGAGGCCATGACGATGAAGCCCTGGTGCGGGTGGATGAGAAACACCGCCAGCATCATGAAGGGAGCCATCGGCGCATCGAGGAACGACAGCAGCGTGCCGGATGTCAGGAATGTCCTCAGCTGCTGCAGGTCACCCAGGACCTGATACTCTTTGCCGTTGCTGTTTAGGGAGGCTCTGGCCGCGGCGCTGAGGATCGGTGCGCCCAGCTGGGCCGCGACCTCGACCGCCGTGCGCATCAGGATGAAGCGGCGAAGCGCATCGAATACCGCCTGCAAGACCACCGCGCCGACAATCACCACCGTCAGCATGATCAAGGTGTCGGCGGAACGGCTGGTAAGAACGCGATCCGAGATCTGGAACAGATAGATCGGGATCGCCAAGACCAGCACATTGCAGGCGACCGTGAACAGCATGACGATGAGCAGGTTCTTCTTGACCGCTCGCAACCCGGCTTTGAGAGAAGCGCCGAAATCGACCGGGCCGAGGCGTTTGTGAAAGACGCCGCCGCCGCCACTGCCTCCGCCGCCGCGCCGGCCGCTGTCGTCGTCGCTGGGAGGAGACCCGCCGCCCTGGTGCGGTTCCTTGGCCTTTATCGGACCCGTGTCGCCTTCTATGACGATCATGCCCGGTGTTTTGGGGACGTCCTTCATCTCGGATGTTTTGGGAGAAGCAGGTGTCCCAGGCGCACCAGGTGTTCTGGGAGCACCAGGTGTTCCGGGAGCACCAGGTGTCCCGGGAGCGCCAGGTGCTGCCTTGGCCAGCGGTTCAGCAGGCCGTCGCAGCACAGGCTCCGGTCTGGCCGCTGGCGCGGCCGAAGCGCCTTGGTTCTCCGCCGTCGAAGCTGCCCCTGGCTCCGGCTTTGGCGCCGGCCGCGGGAACCTGCTCTCGCGTGGCGGGACGGGCTCGGGCGAGGCCGTGGCATTGATCTCCCTGGCGCCGGCCGTGATGCTCTGGTTTGGTTGCCGGGCCGGCTCCGGGCGGGCTGGTTCCGCGCGGGCGGGCTGACCGGAGGATTCAGCGGTCGCCTTGTCGCTGGCGGGCGCCGGCTTCGGGGTTGGCACGGTGGCCGGTGCCGGCGCGCCATCGGGACGCGCCTGGGCGGACGGGTCGCTTGAACGCGCGGTCGTCTGTCCTGCGGAGATCGCTTTGTCCTCTAGCCGCTTCTCCTGCATGGCGGGCGCAGGCGCGGCAGGATCGGCCGTCGGCTTTCTCCCCGTCACGGACTGTGGGGCTGCGGCTGGGGTCGCCGCCGTGCCGGCTGGCTTGATCTCGCCGCAGCTTGGCGCAGGCGCAAGCTTCGCTGCGATGGGTGGCGCCGATGCTCCGGCGGCTGGTGCCATCCTGGCCTGGGAGGCGGCGGCAGGCGGTGTGGCCTGCTCTGGTGCGGGAGTGCGGTGGGCGGTCTCGGCTGCCTGGTTGCGGGATTGGGGCAGGGCCCGATCCTGCTCGACCTTCGTCTGCGGGCGGGCCGCTACGTCGTGCAGTTGGTCGATGACGTTGTCGATTGCCTTGATGGTCCGGTCGATGGCCCGCTCATGCTGCTGCAAGGCGTTCGAAAGTGTCTTGCGGGGCGTTGCGGAACTCGGCGGTGCCTGGTCGCCCTCCTGCAAGGCTGCTTCCAGATCCTCGGCAAACGTTTCCCAAGCCAGGTCGCGATCGTCGGTCATGATATCCCCCCGGATCTCAGATCAGGCCAAAATTGTCTGCATGCCGTCGGCCTGGACGTGGTCCGGCGTCGGCACGATCGGATGGTCTATCTGCGCATCGTCGTCGGTGGTGTCGTCGACCAGGAAGGCGACCGCTTCGTTCACCAGCGCGTCCGGATTCTGCCCGCCGAGTTCCGGATCGCACGAGATGATGTCTGCCTGGATCAGGATCTCCTGCGAATAGTGCTCGCCGCCCACATAGGTCTTGTCGGTGCCGTCGACGTCGACGATGCCGGCAAAGTTTGCCACCTGGTTGCCGCCGGTGGTGATTGTCCATTCCGCTTCGGGATGGGCGACGAACTGGTTCATCGCCAAGGCGACCTGGTCGCTGTCGCCCAGCACGTTGGTCTGGGAGACGTATTGCACATTGAGCAGGTCGCCCGAGATGTAGAGAACCCGCAAGTGACCGACACCGTGGAATGCCTCGTCCTTCAGGATGTCGCCATGGCTGGCGTCTTTGCCGGCCGCCATATCGTGGGCCGCCTGCAGATAGGAGTTCGGCAATGTCTCGAAATGGTTCTGCCCGCCGACATTGATGATCGTGGCGTCGTTCCAGAGCAGGTTCCCGGCGGTCGAGTACGAGCCCTCTCCGGACGTCTCGAAACCATCCACAGCGCCGATGAGATCATTGTCGAGCAGCACGTTGAGCTGATGGATGATGTTGGCGTCATAGATGTTGCCGCCGATGATGATCAGGTCGTAGTACTGACCCAGCTCATTGATCGACACGTCGTTTATCGCCGTGTTGTCGCCGGTGCTGACCACGGTCCTGACGCCGGACGAGGACAGGATCGAGGTGTCGTTGTCCGTCATGAAGCTGTACTGCTGGATCCAGTTCATGATGATCAGGTCGCCGGTAACTTGCGTCACCACCCAGGCGGCGGGGAAACCGTCCGCCGCGGTTGGCGCCTCGCTGCCGGCCGACGGATCGATGTGCTTGAACATCGCGATGTTGAAGCTCTCGTCGGGGGCGTTGCCCAACGTCCACCCGTTCAGGCTGGAGCTGACCACATCGGTGTCGCAGCTCGCGTTGATTTGAATGATGGCATTGATTTCATAGCTGTTTCCGACAACGGCGACGACAGATGTCGTTGTCCAGTTGTTTGTCAGCACGGCCGAATTGACCAGCGTGTTGCCGCCGGCTTCCAATTCGACGCAAGGGTTCAGCAGGCCGTTGCCCCAACCCGACATGAAGTCGGAGGAGTCCGGAGGCGTGTTGTAGTCATCCTTGTTGGCGCCTTCCTCGGTTGCGTCGGAGTCGTCGTTTTGTTCCTTGAGGATATTGAGATGGTCCTCCGCCTTTGGCGCGTCGGCTTCGTCGACCAGCTGTCCATTGACATAGGTTCCCAAGATCGGCCCCGAGGCCGCGTCCGGGTGCAACACGAAAACGTTCGCGTCGCCGTCGGAGCTTGCGGCAAAGGCCGCGATGCGGTCGCCCGCCGCGACGACGGTGGCTGCCATGTCCGCGCCGGAGCCGGGCATTGCCAGATCGTCGAGCGGCGACAGTTCCGCTGCGCGGTTCATCAGGGAAGCCAGTTGGCTGCCGTCGTCGGCTGCCGGGGTGAATACCAGGCCGTGCCCTCCGGCGCCGACATAGTCGTTGTCGGACAGGTGGATTTGTTGGTTGATGTAACTGGCGACCGCGCCTGGAGGTTCGATGTGCGGCAGGACCATGTGGCCGCCGAACCCCGGCAGTTGCGGGATATGAAACAGGTGGTGGCCCGGGTTCAGATGGCCGGGGTTCGGAATTTCGGGAGGCGTGTACCAGAAGCTCGTGCTAACGGTGTACGGCACCAGTTCAGGCTTGAGCCCCATATACGGAACGTGCGGATCGAAATCGTCCAGGGTGTAAGGCGCCTTGACGTTGATATCCGTGTTGGGAAGGTCGGGGGTCTCGTCCTTGACGGTCTCGGCAATCTTGAAATCGTCGTAGGTCTTAAGCTGCCGTGCTTCCTCGACCGAGATTTCGAGCATTCCGATGAAATGCGAGATTGCTTCGGTGATCTTGTCCAGCTGCATGGAATACACGGTAGCCTCCGTATCTTGAGATCATTCGCGCTCGATCGGGCGGCATGTCTCCCGGATGGAAGGACTGCGCGGAAAACTCCGCGCAGTCCCAAGCTGTCTGATTTCCCTGGGAAATCAGTCGTGTAGGATCAATCACGTTCCAGTGTGGTCACCGGCGTCCTCACCAGTCAGCGTGTTGTGGTAGTCGCCACCAACCACGGTCTGATCGACCAGGTTTTCTTGCAGGTTGGCGCCCATCACGATCTGCTGGTTGAAGGCACTGACGTCGATCAGGCCGTCGGCCGAGGCATGGCTGGTGCCGGTCACGAAGCCGTCATCGCCATTGTTCGAGCCCCAGGTTCCGCCGTCGCCGCCGGCGCCGCCGTCGCCATTGTAGGCGTAGCCGCCAGCACCGCCGGCACCAGCGTCGCCAGCGAGGGTGAACCCGCCCTTGGCATCGCCACCGTAACCATCGGCCCAGGCGCCGCTCAGCGCATGACCGCCGTCACCGCCAAATGCCCCTGCGAAGCCGCCGAGGCTATCGCCGCCGGTCGCGTCGCCACTGGTGGCTGCGCCACCGGTTCCGTCGCCACCATCGTTCGTACCGCCGGTTCCTGCACCGCCCGTGCCACCAGCACCACCGGTGCCTGCGCCCACGCCTGCGCCGTAGCCTGCGCCATAGCCTGCTCCGAGGGCACCGCCGCCATAGGATTCGGAGTCGCCGCCATCGGCATCGGCGTTGCCGCCGTCGGACTTGGCGTTGCCGCCGTCAGCATCGGCACCGCCGCCGCCGCCGCCGCCGCCACCACCGCCGCCACCGCCGGTGGCATCGCCAGCTTCGCTCTTGGCGTCGCCGCCTTCACCGTAGTTGAGGAGCGAGAGCTTGCCATCGACATCGAGGCCGTCGCCGCCATCCGACTTGGCGTCGCCGCCAGTCACATCGCCGCCATTGCCGCCATCGCCGCCATTGCCGCCATCAGCCTTGGCGTCGCCGCCATCTGCCTTGGAGTCACCGGCTTCCGCCTTGGCATCGCCGCCGTCTTCCGACTTGGCATCGCCAGCTTCTGCAGCACCGACACCGAGCCCAAGGCCGAGCCCGAGGCCGAGGCCGAGGCCATCACCACCGTTGGCGTTGCCGCCATCGCCGTTGGCGCCCTTGGCGTCGCCGCCATCGCCGTCGCCGCCCTTGGCGTCGCCGCTATCGCCGTCGCCCGCCTTGGAGTCGCCGCCGTCGGCCTTGTTGTCGCTCTTGGAGTCGCCACCGATGGCCGCACTGAGCGCCAGGCCACCCTTGCCGTCGCCGGCTTCGATGTCGCCGCTCTTGGCGTCGCCGCCATTGCCGCCTTCGCCGCCATTGGCCTTGGCGTCATCGCCGCCATCGCCGCCGCCGCCGCCAGCCGAGATGCCGTCGCCAGCTTCAGAGTGGCCGCCCTTGGCATTGAGATCAAGCTTGAAATCGGCGTCGTTCTTGACGGTCGCGTTGTCGAGCTTGTCATTGTCGTACATGTTCAGGGTCTGGTTGATGATCGACGCGGTGTTGGTTCCGGCGCCGGTCATCGAATTGTTCAGGATGTCCTTGAAGGTGACGTCGTCACCAGGATCATAAGTGACGTTGCCGTCCTTGTTGTTGATCATGGTGTCGATTTTCATGTCGCCGTTGGCATAGATGTCGGCGAAGTCGTCATCGGAGTTTCCGAGCTCACCCTCGAGCTTGACGCCAACGTCGACGTCGACGTCGACCTTGGTCTCGTTGACGTTCTTGTTCTCGTTCGAGTTTTCGTTCTTGGACTCGTTCGAGTTCTTGTTCTCGTTCTCGTTCTCGGACTTGTTCTCGTTCTCGTTCGAGGACTTGTTGTCGTTCTGGTTCTCGTTTTCGCTCTTGTTCTCGTTTTCGTTCGACGCCTTGTTCTCGTTTTCGTTCTCGTTCTTGGCGTCGTTCGTGTTGTGGTTCGTGTTCTCGTTTTCGCCACCGCCGTCACCGATATCGAATTCGCTGTCGACGATCTGCAAGCCGAATGCGTTGATGTTGTTCTTGTCGAGGTCGAGAGACATGATCGTGTCCTCAGTTGAGGCCGCGACTGCCGGACCGCATTCTTCTCTTACGCGGTCTTGAGCTGTTCGCGGACGTTGCGTTTAATG
This sequence comes from Mesorhizobium sp. IMUNJ 23033, assembly GCF_044778005.1. NCBI lineage: Bacteria > Pseudomonadati > Pseudomonadota > Alphaproteobacteria > Hyphomicrobiales > Phyllobacteriaceae > Mesorhizobium > Mesorhizobium sp. IMUNJ 23033. The sequence continues at coordinate 122,637 of NZ_JBJACT010000011.1, read as the reverse complement.
CGGTGAATGGATTGTCGGACCGAGGGGACTGAGGTCCGAAATCCGACTTTCATCATAAGTTTGCTTGAGTACCTCCCGTTGACTGGGGAGGGGCAGCTTGATCAGGCAATGCTCGGTCATCGCGCCGGATCCTCAAAGATCCGGTCGCTCAGCTACCGCAAAGCCTGGGAGCTCCCCGCTCCTGTAGTGAACACGGGAAGTTTGTGGCCACGGGGGGTGAAATGTAAGCTGACAGTTCGGGCTAGCCCGTTCAATGGAATGGGGCGAAAGGTATTGCAGCCCTCTAATGAGCCTGAATTCCGCAATGATTTGCGGTCGCTGTCGTGCCGTTGGACGCCGCCCGCCTTCGAAGCGACGTGGCAAATCGGCAATAGCTCCTCCGAACTATATCAGGCAGGGCTAACTTAGTGTATAAGTCGTTAAGGCTAGCTGTTTTGCGGGGTAGAGGCCCGCGATATCGAAGAAGGAAAAAAACGAGACCAAACAGTGGTCTAAAGTGGTCTAGGTGGGGTGGCAACCATGTCAAACGTCAATGTGCGTAGCACCGTGGGTAGCGGTGTGGGAGAGAGTTGGGCTCGCAGAATTCTACTGACAGTTTCCTCGGCCGACAGCTTTCCAGAATGTCTTGTATACGCAATCGAGAGGGAATTTCCCTCCATAGCGGTGGAGCAGGCTACAAGCCTGGAAGCCGCATGCGCCACGTTCGAGCATCCCGTTTGCTTGATACTTGTCGACACTGAATTCCTGGACAGGATCGGCGATCATGCCGCCGATCTCATGCGGTTTCATTCGGCAGCACCTGTCGTTCTGGTGCAACACGACAGCCGCGCTCCCGTTTCCGTCCAGGAGGTCTTCGATTCGAAAATCGTGCGCAGTGTGCTGCCGATGGATCTGAAACTTGACGTCTGGCTTTCCGTCATCAGGCTTGTGCTTCGTGGCGGAGAGTATTTTCCGCTGGCCATGTTTCAGTCCCATGCGAAGGGCTCTTCCGACAAAGCTCCGGATGTCGGACGGGCTCCTCAAGCGACGAGCGGCGACGGCGGTTTCGATGAGATGGGCGAACTGACCGAACGGGAATTTCAGATTCTCGAGATGGTCGCTCGGGGATTGCAGAACAAGATCATCGCCGCGGCGCTCCGTCTTTCCGAACATACGGTCAAGATCCATCTGCACAATATCATCACCAAACTCGGCGCCCACAACAGGACCGAGGCGGCTGCGATATTCCATGATCGAAAGGGTACGTTTCTCAACGACATGGAACGAGCAAGGCCGCCGCGCCTTTCTCAATCTTCGCTCTGAGTCGACGATGCCCCGCTTTCAGGAGGTCCTGCTCCTCGTTGGCCAGTTGAATTACACCTGGACCAACACTGAAAGCCTGCTGATTTATCTGATTGCCGGCCTGGCGAAGGTCGACAAGGAAACGGCAATCATCATTTTCCTGACGCTGAACACAACTCGGGCGCGGATCGAGCTGGTCGAGCGGCTGGCGAAGATGCCGAAAACGTTGGCGCCATGCCGCCAGGCAGTCCTGACTGTTACCGACAAACTTACACGTCAAGCGAAGTTGCGAAATAAATACAGCCATTGCATCTATTCCTTCGACGAAACCGGGAATCATGCAAGCACGCAACTGATGCGCATCGTGGATGGCAAGGACGAGGTAAGGTATGGCAAGATTGAAGAGATAGACGAAAAGGAAATAAATAATATACACGAGTCTATCGAGCGCATAAGAGATATAAACAAAGATATTTGGTCAATTGTTGAAGAGAATTCGTTTCCGAGGTGAGGCATACGTATCTTCGCGGTCACCAACCCCCAGCTTCAGAAGCTCAAACAATCCCAGGTGGCCTCGCTACAGGCGATCCGGGCAAGCTGTTGCGCTCTTCGTGCGGGCCGCATCTACTCCGCGGCGCGCGCGGCATGCTGAAAGGTTTTCAACACAGTGTCGCGGAGGGCGAGAGCTTGGGCGTGGCCCGGCTCCAGCCCGATACAGTCATCCAGACTTGCGAGCCCTTCTTCGATGCGGTCGAGCTTCACCAGCGCGAGACCGCGATTGTAGTGCGCCGCGGGCACATCGGGCCTGATAGCTATTGCCTGGCTGAGCTGCCGTTCCGCATCCTCATATCTCCGCTGCTGAAGACAAACCACGCCAAGGAGATAGCGGACATCAAAATGCCCAGGCTCGATATCCAGTATCTCGCGATACATCTTTTCCGCCTCAGCCAGGTTTCCGGCCTGGTGCAGGCGAGCGGCGGTGCTGAGATCTTGCGGCAAACGGGACCGGCGCGCGGTATCCAGCTGCTGAAGCAGCTGAAGTGCCCCGGCATGGTCCGAATCGGCATCCAGGATTTGCCGGCAGGCGCGCGCGGCGCCTTCTAGGTCGCCGGCCTGATGGAGCGCTTTTGCTCGCGCGAGCACGACGGGCAGGCTCCGGCCCTCCAGCCTGTCGCGAAGATTGCGGCGCGTCGCGGTGCTCACGAGAAGGCATTCGACCCTGCGCTCGAGGCCGCCGAAATCATATTTGTAAGAAAAGTCCCCGGTCTGCAGATCATAGACGGCAAAGCCGTTCTGAATGGCCCAGCGTATGCTGTAAAGGTGAAGTGCAAAGCCGGGCGCCGGCTTTTTGATCTCGAGATCACGCCCATTGAGCATGCCGATCAGCGTCCGGTTTTTCCGATCGATCAAGGTGGCCTGCGCGCCGATCGGGTTGTCACCCTGCCAGAGGACGGGAAGATAGAGGGCATCATCCTCGAAAGCGCACCGGAGCATGTTGCGGAAATTGGTCATCATGGCCTGCGGCAGGCCCGGGTGATACCGCGCCGCCAGCTTGGCGCCCCACTGGTTCTCCCAGAACTGAAGAAGCGTCTGCAGATCGCGTTCCAGGGTCGCGGCGGTGACATCGGTGACCCGATACTCGGCCGCATCGTCGATTGCCCTCAGCGTGCGCCTCGCGGTCTTGCGCGTCGCGGCCCCCAGCCTTTCGTTGAGGAATTCCTCCCAGTCGCCGGGCAGATTCACATAGACATAGATGTCATGATCGATGTGATCGCCGTCGTCCGGGCGCCTTACCTTGCCGGTCTGGAATTCGGGCGCCGCAAACTCCCCCAGAAAGGCGTCCAGCCGCCGTTGCGACGCAAAGATGTTCTCGAGGTGCAGCTTGGCCCAGCTCAGCTGTTTGGTGTGTTCGGCGAATGCGCGGATGACGGCATCCTGAACGTCCGGATCGCAGATGAAGCCGGCGTAACCGGCGAAGTAGCCGCCTCCGGTCCTCAGTTCGTTGTGGAATGCGCCGTCCCTGGCCCTCTCTGTTCGAAGCTGCAAGGGGAAAAAGCCGACATAGCCGGATGCATCGTCTTCTCTCGCGCCCAGAACAAGCCATTGGTAGCGAAGCCGCTTGAACCAGCCCGCCATCCATGTCCAGGACATGAAATACTGAGCTTCGGGATCCGCCTCATAGACCGCATCCCAATTGCCTCTCAGCTGAACGAGAGTATCGAAACTATCGATGACATCCACACGCATGGCGTTGACCTGTGCTCAAAGAGCGTCGGCAAGAGGCGCTGGTCGCGGTCTGAGCTATTTCCCCCGAACCCGTGGCAAAGCCAAGGAATTGCCGCTCATGGTCCCATGGCGGGACTGGCCTTGCAAGACGATCAAAGGATTGAGCGATCGCGACACAGCCAGGCGCGAAATCCTGCCGTCAGACCGGCAGGCAATACAGCCTATTTGGCCCGGGTAGCCGGCCGGAGCGGCTCAGCTTTTGAATCGCCAAATCGCTATTAATGTTTGTTTTTGCGCAATTCCGGACGGAACCCCTGCGCGCTTTTCCTGAAATTGCCTTAGGAGTCGATCTGCGTCCACTTGCCGTTTTGCGACTGGGATTGCCGGGCAAAGTAGTGATAGGAGGTCTGCGACCAATTCCTGACGGCGCCGCTGCGATTGTCGAGGATCAGGTCGCCCTTGTCGGTGCGAACGGTAAGCACCGTGTGTCCCTGACCGCCAAGCGTCACGACCGTCAGCAGAAGAGCTGAGGCAGGCCAGCCGCGCTTCATGAGTTCGCTCTTCTTCAGGATCGCGAAATCCTCGCAATCGCCTTCTTTCGTCGGGATGCGCCAATCGTCGGCGCTGCCGGCGGAAGCGTCGCTCCGCTCTTTGATCCTGGCGTTGACGGAACTGTTCACGGCCTGCAGTTCAGCCCGGCGCGCCGGTTTGAGCTCAACCTGCTTTACCTGCCCGCCGGTGCTGCAAAGCCGTGGCTGCCGGGCGCAGAAGGGACGAAAGGCGGGCGGTGCAAAGGCATAGCCTCTGGTGACCATCATGGCCGCGCTGCCGGAGGTTTGCATGGTTTCACTGCAGCCGGCCATGGCCAAGGCTGCGGCAATGAGCGCCGCCAAACGAATCACGTTCCATCCCCTCGAGTTCGTCGTCGGAGATCATGCTCGAGGAATATGGTAAATCAACGTTCGCCAATTGCGTTTGCACAGGTTCTAAAACAATGTATACTTAACAATATGTTTCCGATGGTCGGAAACTTTGATATAGCGCCCAGTTTGGGGACGGGAGCGCCTTTTTTCCCTTAGGAGGAAGAAATGCACCTGTACTCAACCTGCGCGAGCAGGGTTCGCACAACCTTGCTTGTTTCAACCGCCCTCGTGGCGGCGACTTTTGTACTCCCAGCAGCAGCACAGAATGGCCCCAGACCGCGGATGACGGCTGCGCAATGCCAGCCGCTGACGGAAGCCAACTACGCGCTTTGCTGCATCGCGAGCAATCGCAGCAGTATTCTGAGCCGTGCACAAATCGCAATGTGCCCACCGATCACGACGGCTCTCATCGCAGCCGCTCTCAGCGACGGTGAAGGCGGCGGGTCCGGCGGCAGTGGTGGTTCAGGCGGCTCCGGTGGCGGCGGCAATGGCGGCGGCGGCAACGGCGGCGGCGGCAACGGCGGTGGTGGCAATGGCGGCGGCGGTAACGGCGGCGGCAATGGCGGCGGCGGTGACGGTGGCTCCGGTGGTGGTTCGGGCGGCTCCGGTGGTAGCGGTGGTTCTGGCGGCTCTGGCGGCGACGGCGGTTCTGGCGGCAGCGGCGGCGGCAGTGGTGGTTCGGGCGGCGACGGCGGTTCGGGTGGCAGCTCTGGTGGTAGCGGCGGTTCGGGCGGCTCTGGTGGTTCCGGTGGCTCAGGCGGCAGCGGCGGCTCGGGCGGTAGCGGCGGCTGAGCCCGCGAGCGCACCGCAATCCAATGGAATTCGGGGTGGGCGCCTGCATGGGCGCCCACCTTGTCGTCTGGGTCCTTCGCCGCGGCGCGTGACGGACAAGATCCTTTGGGCCCAACCGCCGGCAACCGATGGCTGTGATCCCAACTCCGCCGTTGTCGGCATTGTGGCTAGTGCCGACCCAGGCCTTTTCAGACAGCCGGCTAACCTCGGGGGAAATTTGGGGATTGCGCGGAAACGGCGCTTTTCATTTCCGATCAGTCGTGATTGATTTTGGTCGTTCGTGTTGCGCAGGATGGCCGGAGGGGCTTTGTGCGACTGATCTCGATCATGGTTGAACTGGGTGTGATTGTTGGCGGCCTCGGCCTTGAAACCGAGGCGCAGTGCCGCAATCTGGCGGTGATGGCCACCACCTCAATCCCTGACCCGGCTGAAGCCTTGCGTTTTCAGGAAGAACTGGCGACCCAGTTTTCCCTGCTTTCCTATGGCTCCGGCCTTGGAGTCGAACTTTCACCGCATTGGGACGAAATGCTCGATTTGGTCGAGCTGGTCCGCTGCGCCTCCAGCTTGAACTGATCAAGCCGGGCCCGTCCTACCTGGCGTAACCGGGACCGAGAGAGCCTCGGACATTTTGCAATCTCGACAGTTGCATCGGTTCGACCAACGAGGCGAGCGGACCAGGACCAACCCTGACACTGCGCTGGCGTCTCGCCATCGCCAATCCCTTCTCCAGGGCATCTTGAAGACTTGTCGTGTAGTGCGCGGTGTCTTCGAGCCCGAAGAAGAAGTTGATGCGATGGGTTTCGCCCCTCTTGCTCATGACAATCCCCGCCGCCCGGAGCGCTTCCTGAACTGTCTTGTACGTCATAGCCACGGTGAACTCCCTGCCGAGTACATTAAGGTCGCTCTTTTCTGTAACGAAACGGTGACGCTGACTGTGAAACAGGCAACATAGTCGGCCTTTGGCCGGTTGGCCGCCTGCAAACCAGGCGTTTCCAACGAGTTGAGGCGCGGACGATACAAACCTGTTGGGCCGGTGCCGCACGCGCGGCACGCTGGCATGAAGGGGCAGGAAACCGCTACCGGTCCACGACCGACAGTCTGGGTAGGGGGCTGCCAACCTCAGCGAGCGCCGGCTCCTGCTGCGTTTCGCGGGCATTCACTGTCGCCCCACGCTGAGTGTCGCGCAGTCGGCCAAAAGCCTGCCATTGCTCAGAGACAGGTCTTCCCGTTCCACATCGCGTCCGGAACGACCACCAGCTTGCCGACGAAATCCTTGGCGATGAAGTCCGCTTGCGCCTTGTGGAAATCGGACAGCCTGTAGACGCCGCCGACCAGCGGCCGGATCTTTTTCTCCTCGACGTAGCGCACGATGCGGCGGAAATCCGCGCGCGTGCCCTGGCTCGATCCGTGGAGCTGCAGCTGCTTGAGATACATGGTGCGGAGATCGAGCTGCACCACCGGACCGGCGATCGCGCCCGCCGTCGTGTAGCGACCTTCGGGCCTGAGGATGCGCAAGAGGTCGTTGAAGATGGCGCCGCCGACCAGGTCGGCCACGACATCGATCGGTTTGCCGCCCGTCGCCTCGTTCACGGCGGCCGGCAGATCGGCGACACCGCGGGTGATGACGGCCTCGGCGCCGATATCGAGCACCGCCTGCTCCTTGCCCTTGCCGACGACGGCATAGGGGATAGCGCCGCGCGCACGCGCCAGCTGCACGATGCCCGACCCGACGCCGCCGGAGGCACCTGTCACCAGCACCCGCTCGCCGGCCCTCAGCGCGGCGCGCTCCAGCATCTGCTCGCCGGTGAGATAGGCGCAGCAGAAGGTGGCGAGTTCGATGTCGCTCATTTCGGTATCGACGACATGTGCGTTCTCGGCCGGCACCGCCTGGTACTCGGCATAGCCGCCGTCACGGCCATGGCCCATATAGTCGATGTCGGCGAGTGAATCGTCGTCGCGGTTGTAGATGGAGAAATCGACCATCACCCGCTCGCCGACGCGGTCCGGCGAGACGCCGTCGCCGACGGCGGCGATGGTGCCAACCGTGTCGGTGCCCTGGATGCGCGGGAAGGTCAGCGTGTTGCCTTGGCGCCTCCATGTCGACACCGCCGCCGCATCCTCCTCGGTGCCATAGGCGCCCTGCCGCACCCAGACATCGGTGTTGTTCATGCCGCAGGCGCTGACCTTGACCAGCACTTCGCCGGCGGTAGGCGAGGGCACCTTCACATCGGTGCGGTAGACGAGCTTTTCCGGTCCGCCATGGCCGGTGAGCAGTACGGCTGACATGGTTGCGGGGAGGGTTTTGGTCATGGCGTTCATGGGTCGATATCAGAGATTGGCAAATACGCTCTTCACCGCATCCGCCGTCTTCGAAACGACGATGTCGGCTTCCTCGCGGGTCAGGCACAGCGGCGGTGCGAAGCCGAGGATATCGCCCTGCGGCATCGCACGGCCGATGACGCCGCGTTCGGCGAGTGCTGTCGCGATCTGCGGACCGATCTTCTGCGATGGATCGAAGAAGGCGCGGTCGTCGCGGTCCTTGACGAACTCGACCGCCGCCAGCATGCCGTCGCCGCGAACTTCGCCGACATGCTTGTGGCCGCCAACGGCCTTGGCAAGCTCGGCGCGGAAGTAGGCGCCGGTCTCGCCGGCGTTCTTCACCAGATCCATCTCGTCGATCAGTTCGAGATTGGCGACAGCCGCGGCAACGCAGATCGGATGCGCGGAATAGGTCCAGCCATGGCCGAGGGAACCCAGCTTGTCGGAACCCTGCACCAGCACCTGCCACATCTTGTCGGCGACGATGACGCCCGACAGCGGCGCATAGGCCGAGGTCAGGCCCTTGGCGATGGTGATCAGATCCGGCTTGAGGCCGTAATGGTCGGAGCCGAACATCGTGCCCAGCCGGCCGAAGCCGGTCACCACCTCGTCGGCGACCAGCAGCACGTCGTACTTCTTCAGCACACCTTGGATCTTGTCCCAATAACCGGCCGGCGGCGGCACGATGCCGCCGGTTCCGAGGATCGGCTCGCCGATGAAGGCAGCGACCGTATCCGGCCCTTCGGCGAGGATCATCTCCTCGAGCTTGTCGGCGCAGTGCTGCGAGAACTGCTCCTCACTCTGTGAGCGGTCGGCGCGGCGGAAATAGTAGGGCGCCTCGGTGTGCAGGATCGGTGCGCGCGGCAGGTCGAAGGCGTTGTGGAACAGGTCGAGCCCGGTCAGCGACCCGGTCATCACGCCGGAGCCGTGATAGCCGCGCCAGCGCGAGATGATCTTCTTCTTCTCCGGCCAGCCAAGCACGTTGTTGTAGTACCAGATCAGCTTGATGTTGGTCTCGTTGGCATCGGAGCCGGAAAGGCCGAAATAGACGCGGCTCATGCCCTTTGGCGCGCGGTCGATGATCATCTTGGCAAGCGTGATCGAGGCCTCCGTGCCGTGGCCGACATAGGCATGATAGTAGGCGAGGTTCTTCGCCTGGGCGGCGATCGCATCCGATATCTTCTGGCGACCATAGCCGACATTGACGCAATAGAGGCCGGCAAAGGCATCGATGCTCTTCTTGCCATTGTTATCCCAGACGGTGACGCCTTCGCCGCCGGCCATGACGCGCGCCGGCGATTCACCCCGCGCGTGCATGCCCATATGGGTCGAGGGATGGAAGAAGTGGTCGCGGTCCCAGGCGGCGAGTTCGTTGGACTGTTCGAGCATTTTTTTGACTCCTGAAAGGAAGGTCGGCGCAGCCTAGGCTACATCGAGACAAAGGTATTTGAGATCGGTGAAGGCTTCGAGCCCGTGGCGAGACCCTTCGCGGCCGATGCCGGACTGCTTGACGCCGCCGAACGGGATCGGCGCGCCTGTGATCTTCACCCGGTTGATGGCGACCATGCCGTAGTCGAGCGCGCGGCCCAGGCGCAGCTGCCGGGCACCGTTCTCGGTCACGACATAGGCGACGAGACCGTACTCAGTGGCATTGGCGCGCGAGATGACCTCCTCCTCGTCGACGAACGGCGTCACCGCCGCGACCGGACCAAAAATCTCCTCGCGCATGATCAGCGCTTCGTCGGGCACATCAACAAGCAGCGTTGGTTGGTAGAACAGCGGCCCCGCCGCATGGCGCTTGCCGCCCGCCAGGCACCGCGCGCCGAGGGCAAGGGCGTCAACGACCTGCTCTTCGACTTTGTTGACGGCACGCTCGTGCATCAGCGGTCCGATGTCGGTTTCATCAGCCAGACCATTGCCCGTCCGCAGCGTATCTATTCGCTTGGCGAAGGCGGCGCAGAAACGATCGTAGATCGGACGCTGCACATAGATGCGATTGGCGGCCAGGCAGTCCTGGCCGGAGGTGGCGAATTTGGCGTCGAGCGCGATCGCCACTGCCTTGTCAACATCGGCGTCGTCGAACACGATCAGCGGCGCGTGGCCGCCGAGTTCCATCACCAGCCGTTTCATCGTCGGCGCACTCTGCGCGGCGATCAGCCGGCCGATTTCGGTCGAGCCGGTGAAGCTCATGGCGCGGACGCGGGCGTCCTCGCACATTGCGCCGACGATAGTGCGGGCATTGCCGGTGAGGACGTTGAAAACACCGGCGGGCAGGCCGGCGCGCTCGCCGAGTTCGGCCAACGCCAGCGCCGACAGCGGCGTTTCAGAAGAGGGATGCGCAACAATGGTGCAGCCGGCAGCAAGTGCCGCTGCAGCCTTGCGCGTCAGCATTGCCGACGGAAAGTTCCACGGCGTGACGACGCCGACGACGCCGAGCGGCTCGCGCCGCACCATCATCTCGGCGCCAGGCAAATGGCTGGTGACGCTCTCGGCGTTGAGGCGTTTTGCCTCTTCCGCATACCACTCGACGAAGGAGGCGGCGTAGCCGATCTCGCCGAGCGACTCCTTCAGCGGCTTGCCTTGTTCCAGCGTCATCAGCAGCGCCAAATCCTCCTTGGCGGCGATGATCAGCTTGAACCATTTTCGCAAGATCTTCGAGCGCTCCTGCGGCAGCAGCGCCCGCCAGGCCGGAAAGGCGCGCGAGGCGACATCGATCGCTTTCGTCGTCTGCCCGGCATCGAGCGCGGCGACGAAGGCGACGGTGGCGCCGGTCGCCGGATCGGTGACCTCGAAACTCTCGGCCGTGTCGCTCGCCGTCCAGTGGCCGTCGACATAGGCGAGGCCGCGCAGCAGCCGGCGGTCGGCGAGGCGGTCGAGCGCTTCATGGCGGTTCGTGCGGGCAAAATGCGCGGACATCGATGGTCTCCCGGTGCCGAGGCGATGCGGAAAGACTATTCGCGCGGTTGAGACAGAGAGACTGTTTCGGCGTCGGCACGTAGAGAGATTGTCTCTATTCGCCCCGCGAAGCAGACGTTCTCTCTGCCTCACGCCTGCAGCGGCAGCAGATCGGCCACCGGCAGCACCGTCTCGTCCTTCACCGTCTTGGTGACGATATAGGTGAAGTAGCGGTCGATGCCGATCTCGCGCTCGAGCAACTCGTCGACCAGCCGCTGATAGGCGTCGATGTCGCGCGCCATCACCTTCAGCACATAGTCGACGCCGCCGCCGACTGACCAGCAGGCGACGATCTCCGGAATGTCGCGGATGACGCGTTCGAAGCGGTCGAAGTCGGCCTGGCGGTGGCTGGCCAATGTCACCTCCATCAGCACGGTGGCGACCGGGGCGACGGCGCGCATGGCGATCGAAGCATGGTAGCCGGAGACGATGCCGGCCTTTTCCAGCTTGCGCAGCCGCATCCAGCACGGCGTCGGCGACAGGCCGACCTTGTCGGCCAGCGCCAGCTTGGTGATGCGCCCGTCGCGCTGGATGGCGTCGAGGATTTTGAGATCGATCGGATCGAGTTTCGCTGCGGCCATGGGCGTCCACTTTTTGCTGCACGCCACCATGGGGGCGCATGATTTCGATTGTCAATTGCACTGATTTCGATCTCTAATAAGTCATGACATTGTGGCAACCCGATCCCGCGCTCATTCGCCGCCCGGCCTACCAGTCGCTCGCCGACCAGTTCGCCCGCGCCATCCATGACGGGCGGCTGGCCAACGGTGCCCGGCTGCCGACGCATCGCCGCCTGGCCGACGAGCTGAAGCTGTCGGTGCAGACCGTCAGCCGCGCCTATGAGGAATTGATCCGCCGCGGCCTGATATCAGGCGAGATCGGCCGCGGCAGCTTCGTGCAGACGCAGCGCCGCGAGCCGGAGCCGCCCTATCTGCCGGAGCGGCTCGGCGAAGTCATCGACCTCTCGATCCTGAAGCCGGTCTGCGAGCCGATGCATCTGGAACGGCTGAAGCAGGCGCTGGGCTGGCTGGCCGAGAACCTGCCGTCGAGTTCGGCGTTGTCGTTCCGCCCGAATATGGTGTTCCCGCGCCATCGGGCGGTGGCGGTGGAATGGCTGAGGCTCTGCGGCCTCGAAGCCTCGCCGCAGAACATCAGCCTGACCAATGGCGCCACCGCCGGCATGACCGTGGCGCTGATGAGCGTGGCGCCGCCCGGCTCGACGGTCGCCACCGAGGCCATCGGCCACCACACGCTGGTGCCGCTCGCCCGTTACCTCGGCTTCAACCTCGAGGGTCTGCCGATCGATGGCAACGGCCTGATCCCGGAAGCGCTCGACGAAGCCTGCAGGCTCTCCGATATCCGCGCCGTGTTCGTGCAGCCTTCGGTGATCAACCCGACGGCAACGCTGATGGACGCCGTGCGGCGGGAGCAGATCGCCGCGGTCGCGCGCAAGCACGACATCGCCATCATCGAGAACGATGTGCTCGGCCCACTGGTCGAGAACCGGCCGCCGCCGGTCGCCGCCTTCGCGCCCGAGCGCACGCTCTACGTCACCTCCTTCACCAAGATCACCGTGCCCGGCCTGCGCATCGGCTATCTCGCCGCGCCCGACCGCTATGTCGCCGCCGTCGCCAACCGCCATCTCGTTTCCAACTGGATGGCGACGCCGCTGGTAGCCGAGATCGCCACGAAATGGGTGACCGACGGCACGGCGATGGAGTTGGTGCGCTGGCAGCGTGACGCGCTCAGGCGGCGCCAGGATATCGCCGCGGAAGTGCTGGCCGGCGTCGACTATCGCGTCCACCGCGACGGGCTGCATCTGTGGCTCGAGCTTTCCGGCGACCGCGCCGAAGAGAGCTTTGTCTCGCAGGCCCGTCTGCAAGGGGTGGCGATTGCGCCGGGAACATCCTTCCGCATTGCCGACGCGCCTTGGCACCCCGCCGTGCGCATCTCGCTGGGATCGACCACCGAAGGGGAACTGCGCGCGGGCCTGAGCGTTGTCGCCAAGCTTCTGCTTGGCGATCCGGAACATCTCCTGCTTGCTATCTGATGCATACCGCCTAAAAACCGCAGCGCGCTTTTGGGCACAGATTGCCCTGAAATTGGGCGGCGCCGGAAATATTGTCATGATATTATTTTCCTAATTGACATGATTTCGCGCGTTCCGCATCGTTAAGGGCATAGGCTTCTCCAGAACGGGGAAATTGATTGCCCGCACCCATCATCAAGGTCGACGCCATTTCGAAAAGCTTCGGCGCCTTCAAGGTGCTGGACGGCCTGTCGATGCAGGTCATGCCCGGCGAGAAGCTGGCGCTGATCGGCCCGTCCGGCTCCGGCAAGACGACCATCCTGCGCATCCTGATGACCCTGGAGAAGATCGACGGCGGCCATATCCAGATCGACGGCGAACAGCTCTATCACATGGAGCGCAACGGACAGCTGCTGGCCGCCGACGAGCGCCATCTGGCGAAGATGCGGCAGAAGATCGGCATGGTCTTCCAGCTGTTCAACCTGTTTCCGCACAAATGCGTCATGGACAACGTCACGCTGGCGCCGATGCTGACCAAGGGTGTGGCGCGCGCCGCCGCCGAGAAGCGGGCGATGGAATTGCTTGAGATGGTCGGCATGGCCGACAAGGCGAAGGCGATGCCGGCGCAGCTTTCCGGCGGCCAGAAGCAGCGCGTGGCGATTGCCCGCGCACTGGCGCTGTCGCCGAAGATCATGCTGTTCGACGAAGTCACCTCGGCGCTCGACCCTGAGCTGGTCGAGGAGGTGCTGAACGTCATGCGCAAGCTCGCCGCCGAGACCGACATGACGATGCTTCTGGTCACCCACGAGATGGGCTTCGCCCACGACTTCGCCGACCGGGTGCTGTTCTTCGACCGCGGCAGGATCGTCGAGGAAGGCAAGCCCGACGAGATTTTCCGCCACCCCAAGCAGGAGCGCACGCAGGGGTTCCTGAAGAAGATCATCGCGGCCGGACACCGTGTCTGACCGCTATGCAACGGGCGGCGAACGCCGTCCCGAGGCGATGAAGTCGTCCTTAGAGGCGGCGAAGCCGTCCTCAGGGCTTAAACGCCCAAATCGAGCAAACCGAGAAGACAGAACAAGGAGTTGGGAACAGTGAAAAAACTTGGCATTCTGGCCGGCGTCGCCGGCCTTGCACTGACGGCCGTTCTTGCCGCCTCGAGCGCCGGCTCGGCCGACGACAGCAAGCTCGAGCAGTTGAAGGCACAGGGCTTTGCCCGCGTCGCCATCGCCAACGAGCCGCCCTATACGGCGGTCGCCGCCGACGGCAAGGTCTCGGGCGCGGCCCCCGACGTGGCGCGCGAGATCTTCAAGCGCCTCGGCGTCGGCGATATCGTCGCCTCGATCTCAGAATATGGCGCCATGATCCCCGGCCTGCAAGCCGGCCGCTTCGACGTCGTCACCGCCGGCCTGTTCATGAAGCCGGAGCGCTGCGCGGCGGTCGCCTATTCCGAGCCGGTGCTGTGCGATGCCGAGGCGATGCTGGTCAAGAAGGGCAACCCGAAGGGCTTCAAGAGCTATGAGGATGTCGCCAGGGACACGACCGCGACCATCGGCGCGCCGGGCGGCGGTACCGAGGAGAAGCTGGCGCTCAATGCCGGCGTGCCGCGCGAGCGCGTCATCGTCGTGCCGGACGGCCAGAGCGGGTTGAAGATGCTGCAGGACGGTCGCATCGATGCCTATTCGCTCCCCGTCCTGTCGATCAACGACCTGGTCAAGAAGGCCAACGATCCGAACCTCGAAGTCATCGCCCCGGTGCAGGGCGCGCCGGTCTATTGCGATGGTGCGGCCTTCAAGAAGGGCGACGAGGCGCTGCGCGACGCCTATGACGTCGAGCTTGCCAAGCTGAAGAAGTCGGGCGAGTTCGCCAAGATCATCGAGCCCTACGGCTTCTCGGCAGCAGCGGCGATGTCGACGACGCGCGACAAGCTCTGCGCCGCGAAGTAGGGCGCGCCTACTTCCTTCTCCCCGTTCACGGGGAGAAGTGGCTCGAAGAGCCGGATGAGGGGCGGCACCATACTTCGGTTGGTTCGCGCTGCCCCTCATCTGCCTGCCGGCATCTTCTCCCCGTGAACGGGGAGAAGGACCCAAGAACCGCCAACGTTGGAACCCAGATGACCCAGTGGTCCGGCTATCTCGGTCTGATATTGCAGGGAGCGCTTGTCACCATCGAGCTGACGCTGATGGGGTCGGTGCTCGCTCTGATCATGGCCTTTCTCGCCGGTATGGGGCGGCTGTCGCGCTTCTTCGTGCTGCGGGCGCTCGCCACCGCCTACATCGAATTCTTCCGCGGCACCTCGATCTTCGTGCAGCTGTTCTGGGTCTATTTCGTGCTGCCTCTTGCCGGCATATCGCTGACGCCGCTGCAGGCCGGCGTGCTGGCGCTGGGCTTGAATGTCGGTGCCTATGCGGCTGAAGTGGTGCGCGGCGCCATCCAGTCGGTCGGTCGCGAGCAGTATGAGGCTTGCATCGCGCTCAATCTCGGCCGCTGGCAAGGCATGCGCCATGTCATCCTGCCGCAGGCGCTGCTGGTCATGCTGCCGACCTTCGGCAACAACGCCATCGAGCTCCTCAAGGCGACCTCGGTCGTCTCTCTGATCTCGCTCGCCGACCTCACCTTCCAGGCGCAGGTGGTGCGCTCGCAGACCGGCAACACGCTGATGCCGTTCACCACCATTCTCGTCATCTATTTCGTGCTGGCGCTCATCATCTCCTGGGGCGTGCGCTCGCTGGAACGCCGCATGGCGCGCGGCCTCGACGGAGTGCGCGTGTAATGGACTGGGATTGGAACTTTGTCAGAGAGATCCTGCCGACGCTGATCCAGGGGGTGAAGATCACCATCCTGGCGACGCTGCTAGGCTCGGTGCTGGCGGCGATCGTCGGCCTGGCGATCGCGCTGGCGCGGCGCTCGCCGAACCGGGCCGTATCGCGCAGCGTCGGCTTCCTTGCCGAATTCATCCGCGGCACGCCGCTTCTGGTGCAGCTCTATTTCATCTTCTACGTGCTGCCGGATTTCGGCATCCTGTTGCCGCCGCTGGTTGCCGGCATCATCGGTCTCGGGCTGCACTACGGCACCTACACGGCGGAAGTTTATCGCGCCGGCATCGACAATGTGCCGCGCGGCCAATGGGAAGCCGCCAAGGCCTGCAATCTGAGCGCCGGCCAGACCTGGACCCACATTATCATCCCGCAGGCAATCCCTCCGATGATCCCGGCTTTGGCCAATTATTTCATCGCCATGTTCAAGGAGACGCCGCTGCTTTCGGCGATCACCGTGCTGGAGCTGATGAACCAGGCCAAGAGCGTCGCCAACACCTACTACCGCTACATCGAGCCAATGACCCTGGTCGGCGCCTTCTTCCTCGTCATCAGCCTGTTCTCGGTCGTGCTGCTGCGCTGGCTGGAACATCGCTACGGCAAGATCGAAAGGTAGCTTTTCATGAAACCGCTGCCCGAGATCAGACTGATGCCGACCAGGCCGGCGCTCGACGCGCGTCCGTTGGAGAAGCGCGTCGGCCTGATCATCCTTGCCACCGACCACACCAGCGAACCGGATTTCCGCCGCATGGTGGCGAGCGACAGGATCGGCGTCTATATCGCCCGCATCCCCTACAAGAATCCGACCACGCCGGAGAATTTGCGCAAGATGCAGCCGGAGCTGTCGGCCGGCGCGGCGCTGATCCTGCCGGACGAGCCGCTCGACGCCATCTGCTATTCCTGCACTTCGGCCTCGGTGGTGATCGGCGATGCCGAGATCGAGGTAGCGGTGCAGGTCGCCAAGCCGGGCGTACCGGTGGTGACGCCACCCATGGCTGGCGTGCGTGGGCTGAAAGCGCTGGGCGCGAAAAGGATCAGCATCCTCACCCCATACACCGTCGAGACCAGCCGGCCGATGGCGACCTATTTCGCCGAGCGCGGCTTTGACATACTGAGCTTCACTTGTCTTGGCTTCGAGGACGACCGCGAGATGGCGCGTATTGCGCCGGCCTCGCTGGTCGAACTGGCCCGGGAAGCAACGCATGCAGAGGCCGATGCGTTGTTTGTCTCCTGCACGGCACTGCGGGCAGCCCTTGCGGTGCCCGGCATGGAACAGGCGATCGGTCTCCCCGTTGTCACCAGCAACCAGGCCAGTGCCTGGAACTGCCTGCGACTTTGTGGCGACGACAAGCAGCGTCCCGAATTCGGCCGGCTGATGACGCTGCCGCTTGGTTGATAAGATGACAGAGGTCACGCTTCAGCATATTCGCGCAGCGCGCGACCGCATTGCCGGCAAGGTCGAGCAAACGGTGACCGCGCTTTCCCTGAGTCTTTCCGAGCACTTGGGTGCACCGGTTTACCTCAAGCTCGAACACCGCCAGACCACCGGCAGCTTCAAGCTGCGCGGCGCCTCGAACGCCATCGCCTCGCTAAGCCCTGAAGAGAAGTTGCGCGGTGCTGTCGCGGCCTCGACCGGCAATCATGGCCGGGCGCTCGCCCATGCGGCAAAGCTCGAAGGCCTGCGTGCGGTGATCTGCATGTCGCGGCTGGTGCCCGAAAACAAGCTCGACGCCATCCGCCGCCTCGGCGCCGACATCCGCATCGTCGGCAACAGCCAGGACGACGCGCAGCAGGAAGTCGAGAAGCTGGTCGCCGAACAAGGCCTGGTCATGCTGCCGCCTTTCGATCATCCTGACATCGTCGCCGGGCAGGGGACGCTGGGTCTGGAGATCATCGAGCAGGTTCCGGACGCGGCAACGGTGCTGGTGCCGCTGTCCGGTGGTGGGTTGGCTTCGGGCGTTGCGGCTGCCGTCAAGGGCGTCAGCCCGAGGACAAAGGTCATCGGCGTTTCGATGGCGCGGGGCGCAGCGATGAAGGCGAGCCTTGATGCCGGCCGCCCGGTCGAGGTCGAGGAACTGCCGACACTGGCGGATTCGCTTGGCGGCGGCATCGGCCGCGACAACCGGTTGACCTTTGCCATGTGCCGCGACCTGCTCGACGATGTCGTGCTGCTCAGCGAGGATGAGATCGCCGCCGGGATCCGTCACGCCTATGAGCAGGAACGAGAGATCGTCGAAGGCGCCGGTGCGGTCAGCATCGCCGCGCTGCTTGCCGGCAAAGTCAAAGCCAGCGGCCCCACGGTGCTCATCCTATCCGGCCGCAACATCGACATGACGCTGCACCGGAGGATCGTCTGCGGTGAAGTGCCATCAACCGTGGAGCGTGCCGCATGAGCCGGATGACCATCCTCACCGAGGCCGAACTGCGCACAATCGTGAAACTCGATCTCGACGCCGTCGCTTGTGTCGAAAATGCCTTTCGCGCGCTTGCCACCGTGCCGGTGGCGATGCCGCCGATCCTGCGTCTCGACATCCCCGAGCATCGCGGCGAGGTCGACGTCAAGACCGCCTACGTGCCGGGCATTGACGGCTTCGCCATCAAGATCAGTCCCGGCTTCTTCGACAACCCAAAACTCGGCCTGCCCAGCGTCAACGGCATGATGGTGCTGTTGTCGTCAAAGACCGGACTGGTCGAAGCATTGCTGCTCGACAATGGCTATCTGACCGATGTCCGTACTGCCGCCGCCGGGGCGGTGGCGGCCAAGCATTTGTCGCGGCCGGACTCCTCCGTTGCCGCGATCTTCGGTGCCGGTGTGCAGGCCGGGCTGCAACTGGAAGCGTTGCGCCTGGTGCGGCCGATCGAAGAAGCCCGCATCTGGGCGCGCGATGCCGCCAAGGCGGAAGCCACCGCGGCCGGCCTACGCAAGAAGCTGGGCATCATCGTGCGCGCCGAGCCCGATGCTGCAAAGGCGGCTGCCGGCGCCGACATCATCGTCACCACCACGCCGTCGACCGAGCCGCTGATCAAGGCCGGGTTTATTGTGGCCGGCCAGCACATCACCGCTATGGGCTCGGACGCCGAGCACAAGAACGAGATCGCGCCGGCGATCCTGCGCATGGCCGATCTCTATGTCGCCGACAGCGCCAAGCAGACCCGGCGTCTCGGCGAATTGCATCACGCCATCGCCGCCGGCGTGATGGAAGCCGACGCCGATGTCACCGAACTCGGCCAGATCATCGCCGGCGAAAAGCACGGCCGGCGCTCGGCCAGCGACATCACTGTTGCCGACCTGACCGGCACCGGTGTGCAGGACACCGCAATTGCCACACTGGCTCGCGACCGCGCACGGGCCGCCAACGCCGGAACCATTTTCGAAAGCTGATACTGGCCGCGAGGCCCAAAAAACGAGGATCAAGAACAATGCAGCCAAACCTGAAATTCTCGCGCGGCGAATATGCGGAGCGCCTCGCCAAGACCCGGAAGGCCATGGAGGCCAAAGGCGTCGATCTCCTGATCGTCAGCGATCCCTCCAACATGGCATGGCTGACCGGCTATGATGGCTGGTCGTTCTATGTGCATCAAGCTGTCATCGTACCGCCGTCGGGCGAGCCGGTCTGGTATGGCCGCGGCCAGGACGCTAATGGCGCCAAACGCACCGCCTACCTCGCCCACGACAACATCGTCGGTTACGCCGACCACTATGTGCAGTCGACCGAGCGCCATCCGATGGATTTTTTGGCCAGCGTGCTTGCCGATCGCGGCTGGGGCAAGCTGACCGTCGGCGTCGAGATGGACAATTACTGGTTCTCGGCGGCTGCCTTCGCCTCGCTGCAAAAGCACCTGCCCAATGCCCGTTTCGTCGACGCTACCGCGCTGGTCAACTGGCAGCGCGCGGTCAAAAGCCCGACCGAGATCGACTATATGCGCAAGGCCGCCCGCATCGTCGAAGCCATGCACCAGCGCATCGTCGACACAATCGAGGTCGGCATGCGCAAATGCGATCTCGTCGCCGAAATCTATGACGCCGGCACGCGCGGCGTCGACGGTATTGGTGGCGACTATCCGGCGATCGTGCCGCTGCTGCCATCGGGCGCCGATGCCTCGGCGCCGCATCTGACCTGGGACGACAAGCCGATGAAGTCGGGCGAGGGCACCTTCTTCGAGATTGCCGGCTGCTACAATCGCTACCATTGCCCGCTGTCGCGCACGGTTTTTCTCGGCAAGCCGACGCAGGAATTCCTCGATGCCGAGAAGGCGACGCTGGAAGGCATGGAGGCCGGCCTTGCCGCGGCCAAGCCCGGCAACACCTGCGAGGACATTGCCAACGCCTTTTTCGCCGTTTTGAAGAAGTACGGCATCGTCAAGGACAACCGCACCGGCTATCCGATCGGCCTGTCCTATCCGCCGGACTGGGGCGAGCGCACGATGAGCCTGCGCCCCGGCGACCGCACCGAGCTCAAGCCCGGCATGACCTTCCACTTCATGACCGGCCTGTGGCTGGAGACGATGGGTCTCGAAATCACCGAGTCGATCCTGATCACCGAGGCGGGCGTCGAGTGCCTGGCCAATGTGCCACGCAAACTGGTGGTGAAGGATTGAGCCCGATGTCCAGTCTTCGTCCGTCGCCGATCGCGCCGACCGTCGACTTCGAGCGCGACGGCGTCCAGCACGGTTTCCTGCGCTTGCCCTACAGCCGCGACGACTCCGCCTGGGGTTCTGTGATGATCCCGATCTGCGTCATCCGCAACGGCAAGGGGCCGACGGCGCTGCTTACCGGCGGCAACCACGGCGACGAATATGAGGGGCCGCTGGCGCTCTATGACCTTGCCCGCACGCTCGACCCGAAAGAGGTCAGCGGCACCGTGATCATCGTGCCGGCGATGAACTATCCGGCCTTCCGCGCCGGCACGCGCACCTCGCCGATCGACAAGGGTAATCTGAACCGCAGCTTCCCCGGCCGCCCCGACGGCACCGTGACGGAAAAGATCGCCGACTACTTCCAGCGCGAGCTTCTGCCTCGCACTGACATCGCGCTCGATTTCCATTCCGGTGGCAGGACGCTCGACTTCGTGCCGTTCTGCGCCGCCCACATCCGCCCCGACAAGGTGCTGGAAGCCAAGGGTTTTGACGCGGTCGAGGCGTTCTCGGCACCGTGGTCGATGAAGATGCTGGAGATCGACGCGGTCGGCATGTTCGACACCGCCGCCGAGGAGATGGGCAAGCTGTTCATCACCACCGAGTTGGGCGGTGGCGGGACGTCCCGCGCGGAGACCGTGCGGATTGCCCGGCGCGGCGTGCTCAATTTACTGCGCCATGCCGGCATCGTTTCTGGTGCGGTCGAGAAGGTCAGAACCCAATGGCTGGATATGCCGTCGGGCGAATGCTTCTCCTTCGCCGAGGACGACGGCATGATCGAAACGATGGTAGATCTCGGCGAGAAGGTGGAAGAGGGGCAGGTGCTGGCCCGCATCCATTCCGTCGGCCGTACCGGTGTCGCGCCGCACGAGATCAGGGCCAGGATGTCGGGCTTGCTGGCGGCGCGGCATTTTCCTGGCTTGGTCAAGGCCGGCGATTGTGCAGCCGTCGTGGCCGTGTTGGTCGGTTGATGATCTCCGATGAAGGCCCGTCAGGGCCGAGCAATCGTCGTACACGGATCTTTCGCTGACGCGCCCGCGCAATTCGGAAATTCAGATCACCGCTTCCTCGAGGAAAGGCTCGTTGCGTGGGATCCGTTCATAGCCGAAAGGCGACAGGTCGAGCGTCTGGAAGGCGCCGTGAACGATCAGTTCGGATACAGCGCGGCCGACAGCCGGCGATTGCTGCAATCCATGCCCGGAGAACCCGTTGGCGAACATGAAGTTCGTCACCTCAGGGTGGAAGCCGACGATGCCGTTGTGGTCCAGCATGTTGTATTCATAGTGGCCGGTCCAGCTTGTCTGGACCTTCAAGGCATCGAACGCAGGAATGCGATGCCAAAGCGCAGGCCAGATCCGCTCTTCGAATTCCTCATGATGCATCTCGAAATCGTCGTAGTCCGCCGGGCCATCGTCGAGCGGCGTGTTGCCGGTCAGGAAAAGCTCCCCCTCCGGCCGCACGAACGTGCCTGAGAGGTCGATTACGTTCGGCATCCGGCCGGGGATCGGCGTGGCGCTCGAAAAGACGAAACTGTATCGCTTGTAAGGCGCGACCGGGATCGACAGCCCTGCCATGGCGGCCACCTGCTGGGCACGCGGACCGGCCGCATCGACAAGGGTTCCGCACGAGATGGTCTGGCCGGTCGCCAGCCTTGCCGCGACGACCTTTCCGTCCGCGACGTCCAGTCCGGTTATCGCGTTGTCCACGTACTCCACGCCTGAGCCGCGCGCGGCGCGGCGAAAGCCGTTGAGCAGGCCCATCGAATCGAACCAGCCTTCGTCGCGCGATCCCCAGGCGCCGCCGCCGAGATCCTCGACGTTGAGCCAGGGAAAGCGGTCCTTCAACGGGCCCTGCTCGAGGAACAGAGTGTGGGCGCCGAGGCTACGCTGCAGGTCGACGCGCGCACGGGCCGCTTCGACTCCCTCGGGTGAGCAGCAATAGAGATAGCCATGTTCGCGGAAGCCGAGATCGGGCGCCGGCTCGCCCTTGAAGAAGGGCGCCATCCGCTCGGCAAAGCCCCGGATGATCTCGACGCCGAACTGGCTGATCTTGACGTTGATTGGGTTCGAATATTGCTGGCGGATCGCGCTGGTGGACAGCGCTGTGGAGGAGAACTCGTAGCTGCTGTCGCGCTCGACCACCAGGACCGATGCGCTTGTGCCGAGGGCCTGGCTGAGCCAGTAGGCGATCGACGACCCGACCGCCGCGCCACCGACGATGACGATGTCGTAGCCGGTGCGGGCAGGGGTTTTGTAGGGCGGAATGGCCATGGCGCGCTTTTCGTCAGTGATTGAAGGAAGCGATCAGGGCGTCGGAGCCGCGCGCCAGAAGGCCAAGATCCGAACCGACCGCGACCATGGTGAAGCCATCCGCAATATAGCGGTCGGCATCGGCCTTCACGGGCGCCAGGATGCCGCTTGCCTTGCCGGCCCTGGCGGCCGCCTGCCGCACCGACGAAATCGCCTGCTGCACGTGCTCGGCGCCGGGATTTCCCATGGCGCCCATATTGGTCGACAGGTCGCCGGGGCCGACGAAGAGGACGTCGACGCCGTCCACCGCAGCAATATCTACCGCGTTGGCAACGCCGGTTTCGCATTCGATCTGCACGGCCAGCAACTGCTGCTTGCGCGCATTGGCATGATAGCCTGCGACGCGGCCGAAGGCATTGGCGCGATGGCCGACGGAGAAGCCGCGGAAGCCGAGAGGCGCGTAGCTCATCGCGGCGACAATCGCGCGGGCCTGGTCCGCCGAGCGCACATTCGGGATCATCAGGCTGCGGGCGCCGATATCCATTGCCTGCTTGATCAGGTTTGGGTCGTCCGACGGCAGGCGCACGACGCCTTCGCAGGCAAAGCCGCCAAGCACCTGGAGCTGCGCCATCACGCTGCGCAAATCGTTCGGGCTGTGCTCGCCATCGATCAGCAGCCAGCCCGCGCCGGAGCCCGCGACCACCTCCGTAGTCAGGGCGGACGCCAGCGAACACCACAGGCCGATATGCGGCTGTCCGTCAGCCACGGCCGCCTTCAAAGGATTTGGGCGCTCCTGCATTTTCGCCAGACTCCGGTAAAACATGGATTGAAATTTGTATGATGTCATATATCATACCTGCATCGGGCCGCAACAGATCTTGCAGGCCGTGTCACAAAAAGAAAGGTGGTGCATGAGGATCGGCTTTATCGGGCTGGGCGTGATGGGCGCTCCGATGGCGCGCTGAGCGGCCACGAATTGTCAAACGAAAGGGTATGAATACAATGCGCGGAACCGGCAAGGCGGATATCTTCGTGATGCTGGCCCATCCTGTGGGCCATGCGAAAAGTCCCGGAATGTTCAACGAAATCTTCGAACAGAAGGGCCTCGACAGCCTGATGGTGCCGTTGAGCTGCCGTCCCGAGGATTTCGAGACATTCTGGGCAGGCATTTCCGCTGCCGAGAACATCCGCGGGGTGATCATTTCGGTGCCCTACAAGACGGCGGTCTATCATAAATGCGCCGCCGCGCATGATCGGGCAGCGCGCGTGCAGAGCGCCAATTCGGTGCGCCGCCAGGCCGACGGAACCTGGTATGCCGACAATTTCGACGGCGTCGGTTTCATCGACGGATTGAAGGCCGGCGGCCATCAGATTGCCGGCCGGCGCGTCCTGCAGGTGGGGGCAGGGGGCGCGGGCGCCTCGCTGGCCTATTGCCTCGCCGAAGCTGGTGCCGAGGAGATCCGCCTGGCGGACATCGATGCCGACCGAGCCGGGAAACTGGCGGGGCTGGTTGCCAAGGCGTTTCCGAACTGTCGCATCGAGGTCGGTGACGCCGATCCCTCGGGCATGGATATGGCGATCAACGCGACGCCGGTCGGTATGCACGCCGGCGATCCATTGCCGCTGGATGTCAGCCGGCTGACCCCGGACATGACGGTTGTGGACATCATCATGGAACCGGCCGAGACGGCCTTGCTGCGCGCGGGACGCGAAAGAGGCTGCCGTGTCCAGCCGGGGCGCCCGATGATGGATTTCCAGGTCCGCGGCATGTCGGAATTCTTCGACATCGAGCGCAAGGACCGCGGCAATGGCTGAGGCGCAAACGGCCGTCGTGATCGGCGGCACCTCCGGCATCGGCCACGCGATTGCCTTGCGCTTTGCCGAGGAGGGCTTGTGTGTCGCCGTGTCGGGGCGCGATGCGGCGCGCGGCCATGCCGTCGCCGCCGCGTGCGAAGCCGCAGGGTCTCCCGCCGCCCGCTTCTTCGAGACGGATGTCGGGGATGCCGCGTCGGTCGAAGCGCTGGCACGGTCCGTCGAGGTGGCGTTCGGCGTGCCGCACGTCGTCGTCAACTGCGCCGGCATGCTGCAGAGCGGCAAGCGGGTCCTCGACCAGGGCCTGGACGAGGACGAGAAGGTGTGGCGCGTGAACTATCGCGGCACGTTGCTCGGCTGCCAGGTGTTCGGCAGACTGATGGCGGCCGCGGGAAGGGGCGCCATCCTGAATGTCGGCTCGCTTGCTTCATTCGCGCCGCTTTCGCTTCCGGCCTATACGCCCGGCAAGCACGCGGTGCTGGCGCTGACGCAAATCCTTGCCGCCGAACTCGGCCCGCAAGGGGTGCGGGTGAACGCGGTCGCGCCCGGCTACACGCTCTCGGACGGGCTGAAGGCCAAGATCGCCAGCGGCGAGCGCAACCCCGACGCGATCAGGGCGACCACGGCGCTGCGCCGCTTCGTCGATCCGCGCGACGTGGCGGAGGCCGCCCTGTTCCTGTGCTCGGAGCGCGCCGCGTCGATCACCGGGGTGACCTTGCCGGTCGATGCCGGCTGGCTCGTCCAGGCGCCTTATGCGCAGTACCTGCAGGGCAACCCGATCCGTCCCACTCCCGGTGCATGACGAGAAAGCCAATGAACGCTATCCAGCGGTTTGCATTCGACACGCGCATCCATCATGGCGTCATCCATAATGGCACGCTCTACTTGACCGGGCAGGTCGCCACGCCCGGCCAGTCCGCGGCAAACCAGATGCGTGAAGTGCTCGGCAAGATCGACGCGCTGCTCGCCAAGGCCGGCACCGACAAGAGAAGCATCCTGCACGTGCAGATGTGGCTGGACGACATCCGCGATTTCGACGAGGTCAACGCGGTCTGGGACGCCTGGATGCCGAAGGAGCATGCGCCGGCTCGCTCGTCTGGCGAAGGCCGGATGGCGAAGCCTGGCATGCTGGTCGAGTTGATCGTGACGGCGGCGGTTTGAAAGGCCTTGCCGGTTGGGGCATCATCCCGGCATTCGGACCTTTCATTTGGCATCCGGGCATGGTGGAAGGAGACCGATGACCAAGCGCAAGCCACTTTCCACCGTCGTGGCCGAAAGCCTGTCGGAGAAGATACGCTCGGGCAGGCTGCAACCCGGCGCGCAGTTGCCGACCGAGGCTGAGCTTGGCGCCGAATATGATGTCAGTCGCACGGTTGTGCGCGAGGCGGTTGCGCGGCTGCGCTCCGAAGGCATGGTGATTCCCCAGCAGGGCCGTGGCATGTTCGTCAGCGAGGCGCCGGCGCCGCGCAATTTTTCGATACCGCAGGACGCGCTCAAGACCTTGCCGGAAACCGTGTCTTTGCTGGAATTGCGGCTGAGCGTGGAAGTGGAGGCCGCCGGCCTTTGCGCCGAGCGGCGGACGGAGGCAGAGGCCGGCACCATTCGCAGGCTGATGGAGCAGGTTGACGCCCGTAATGAGGATCCCGGCGCGGTGCCGGTCCACTACGATTACGATTTTCACCTGGCCATCGCCAAATCCGCGCGCAACGAGTTCATCCATGGCTTCCTGGAGTATCTGCGCCCCGTCATCGTGCCGCGCTTCCAGCTTGGTCACGTGGTGGTGCCCGAACTCAAGGATGCCTACTACGCGCGTATCCACAGCGAGCACCGGAAGATCGTCGAAGCCATCGAGAAGCAGGATGGCCGCGCCGCGCGGGACGCCATGCGCAAGCATCTTCAAAACAGTCTCGAGCGTGTCCGTGCTCTTGCGCTGGCCTCCGGCGTCGAAACGACGGATGCGGCCCAGAAGGCCGCCGCGGCCTCTCTTTTCTCCGATCTGAAAGGGACGGCTGCCCCGACGCGTTGATCATGCGGAAGCGGTCTTGCCAACATGTGCCGGCAAGCCGTTTCTCGACCAAAGGCAAAGCCAGGTTTTTCGCTCAAGACGGTTGGTCGTGGGCGATTCCGCGAAGGAAAAAGTCGGACAGTACCTGCGAGATGCCTGACTTTTGCGGGCATGCAGCATTTGCGGACCGCAGTGCAGCAATGTCGTGGCATTGGTCGATGAGAAAGCTTATCTTTCCTTTTTCCTGGTTTTCTTGGTTTCACTGTGCCGGCCAAAGCCACACACTGATCTCCAGACAACGGGGAAGCCTACGTGACGACAGCCTTCATCACAGGAGCGACGAGCGGCATCGGGCGAGCGATGGCGGTGGCGCTCAGCGAGGCCGGCTACGATGTCTATGCCGTCGGCCGCAGCAAGAGCGCGCTGGAGGAATTGCGGGCCACGCGACCCGGAATCACGCCCATCGCCGTCGACGTCACCGACCGGGAGGCGCTCGAGGCTGTGGTGAGCGATCTGCACATAGACGTGTTGATCAACAATGCGGGTGTGATGCCGCCGCTCGGCAATTTCGCCGACATGAAAATATCGGACATCGACGCGACGCTGGAGGTCAACCTCAGTTCGGCGATCATGCTCACCCGGCTGGTCGTGCCGCAGATGCGCGATCGCGGGGCAGGGCACATCGTCTTCACCGGCTCTTCGGCCGGCCATGCCGCGTTTCCAAATGTAGCCGTCTATTCCGCGACCAAGGCGGCGATCGCGGGTTTTGCCGCAGCACTGCGGGCCGACCTCTCCAGCCATGGCATCCGCGTGACGGAGATCGTGCCGGGTCGGGTCGAGACGCAGCTCTACAAGGACATCCTCGACGCCAAGGCCCGCGCCGCCATGTATGCCGGCAATGTCGCTGTCCAGCCCGAGGACGTGGCCCGGATGGTCGTGGCCCTGCTTGGTTTGCCCGCCTGGGCCGACGTTACCCGTTTCGACATCATGCCAACCCGCCCGACCACGCCGAGCGGCAGCAAGTAGGGACATAGGACATGAAGGGTCTTTCGATACTCATCGTGGGTGGCGGTTCCGGCCTCGGCGCGCTGCTGGCCCGCATGGCGGTCGACGAAGGTGCCGCCAAGATTGGCATCATCGACATCAACCTTGAGGCGGCTGAAGCAGCACTTGAACCGGCAAGCGCGAAAGGCCTGCCGACGGCCTTTGCCAAATGTGACATCCAGGTCGGGCCGCAGTGCCACGCCGCCTTCGATGCAATCGCTTCGAAGCTGGGGCGCATCGACACGGTGATCAACTCCGCCGCGATCTATCCCCGCCGCCCGCTGCTCGAAATCAGCGACGCCGAATGGGACGCCTCCAACGGCATCAACATCAAGGGCACCTACCACATGATGGTCGCGGCCGTCCGGCATATGCAGTCGCAGGAACCCAAGGCCGAGATTCGCGGGCGCATCGTCAACCTGACGTCGGTGGACGCCTTCAAAGCGCATCCGCAGAACGCCCACTATGCGGCGACCAAGGCGGCGGTGGTCAGCCTCACCCGCTCCTTCGCGCATCACGTCGCCAAGGACGGTATTCTCGTCAATTCCGTGGCTCCCGCCGGCATGGCGACCGAGCGCGCGGCCGCTCTCGGCTTCCTGGAGGAACTGGCCAAGGCGAGCCCGCTGGGCCGCGGCGCGCAGCCGACGGAAATCGCCGAATGGGTGCTGATGGCCGGTGGCCCCAAGAACACCTACATGACTGGTGAAAACATAATCGTTTCAGGCGGTTACATCTACGCTTGAGGTCAGTGCGCTGGCCGCAGTGACCGTGACGTGCCGTGCACAATGGAGTTCGAAAACCGGAAGGAGCTGAACGAACGATGACTGGCAAGCCGCGCCTTCCGCCGCTGAATGCCCTGCGGGTTTTTCACGCGGTCGCGCGGCACAAGAGCTTTCGGCAGGCCGCCGACGAATTGCTGGTGACGCCTCAGGCTGTCGGGCAGCAGATAAAGCTGCTGGAAGACACGCTGCAGGTGACCCTGTTCGAGCGCAAGGGGCGCTCGATCGAGTTGACCGAGTCGGCGATCCTTTTGTCGCACTACGTCAAGGCCGGCTTCGACGAGTTTGCCGAAGGGGTGCGCCGGGTCACCAAATCCACCTACCGGGATCGCATCAATCTCAATGCGAGCCCGTATTTCGCCACCCACTACCTGCTGCCGCGCCTGTCGCTGTTCCGCGAGATATTGCCGGGCGCCGATCTTCGGCTGACGACGATGGTCGATCTGCCCGACTTCGGACGCGACGATGTCGATATGACAGTGCAGTGGGGGTATGGCGGCTGGTCCGACTACGACACGACGCTGCTTGTGCCGGACCCGAAGATCATCTGCTGCACGCCGGCGATCGGCGGGCAGATCGGATCGGCGAAGGACCTGACCCGCTTCACGCTGCTGGACACGGTGAAGTCGAAGCGTCTGTGGCCTGACATCCTGCGGCACCTCGGCGTCGAGCTGGCGGACGGCGACCGCAGCATCGGCTTCGACGACGCCGCGACGATGCGGCGCGCGACGCTGCAGGGCATCGGCATCGGGCTCGTGTCGGTCATGGATGCCGAAGAAGATTTGCGATCGGGCGCGCTTGTCGCGCCGCTTGGGCGCGACGTGCTCGTCGACATGAAGGAGGAGGAAATACCGGGCTTCTACCTGGTCGTGCCCAGAGGGCACCTACGCGTGAAAGCTGTCGCTGCCCTGCACCGATGGCTGACGCAACAAGATTGGGGCAGCGATCTGAAGATCTCTGCCCTACCGAAGCCGACCCCCCTTCTCGAGTGAAGGCGGCTTTCAACCCGGGCCAGACAGCCCCAACAACATAAAAATCCAACAACCTCAACAGCGGAGAATGACTATGCAGTTTCTCAAATGGGGGGCGGCTGCCGCCCTTGCGCTCAGCCTTGTCCAGATTTCAGCGCCGGCTCAGGCGGCGGGCGGCAAGACGCTCGAAACCGTCAAGGCGCGGGGCGTGCTCAATTGCACCGGCCATGACGGCTCGTATCTCGGTTTTGCCGAAGTCGACGACAAGGGCAATTGGAAGGGCATGGACGTCGACCTTTGCCGGGCCGTGGCCACCGCCGTCTTCGGTGATCCGGCGAAGCTGAAGATCGTGCCGATCAGCTGGGCACAGCGTTGGCCGTCGCTTCAGTCGGGCGACGTCGACATCGTCATCAAGGCTTCCGGCGGCACGCTGAGCCGCGACACGGAACTGGGGCTGCAGTTCTCGATGTCGTACTACCTCGGCACGACCAAGGTGATGGCGCACAAGGAGCTCAACCTGAAGTCGCTCAAGGACGCAGAGGGCGGCACGATCTGCATCCCGGCGGGCACGACCATCGAACAGCAGGTCGCCGCCTACAGCCAGAAGATCGGAATCAAGCTCGAGCCGGTCGTCATCGAAAAGACGGAAGAGCTCGAACAGGCCTACTTCTCCGGCCGGTGCGACCTCTATGCGCAATGGGGTCCGGTCCTGGCCATCGCACGCGTGGCCAAGGGCAAGGTCGAAGATCATGTGATCCTGCCTGACGTGATCGCGGTCGAGCCGGAGGTCATGATCCTGCGGCAGGGTGACGACAATTGGGTCGACGTCGCCAACTGGACGCTCAGCGCCCTGCTGTTCGCGGAACAGGAAGGCATCACCTCCAAGAACGTCGACGAGATCAAGGCCAAGCCGACGTCGCCGGCGGTCGCCAAGTTCCTCGGCGCCGCACCGGGCATGGGCAAGGGTCTCGGGTTGCCCGACGATTGGGCCTACAACGTCATCAAGAAGGTAGGGAACTATGCGGAGATCTTCGATCGCGATCTCGGCAAGGACTCGCCCTACAAGATGGATCGTGACCTGACCAATCTGTGGACCAATGGCGGCGTTCTGTTCCCGCTGGTGGTCGACTGACGCATAGCCGGCTCCGCCAACGCGGAGCCGGCCCTCCCTCCCAGGAAAGGTCGGTCGATGTTTAAGCTGCTGAGAAATCAGAAGGTTCGCAACGCATTGCTGCAGGCGCTCTATGTCGGCGCGCTTGGAGCGCTGGTTATCGCCGGCACCCTGATCGCGCGACAGAATCTCGCTGCCCAGGGCGTTACCTCGGGTTTCGACTTCCTGTTCAAGTCGACCGGCTGGGATTTGGGCTTCTCGCTTCTGCCGGCATCGGCCAATGATCCCTATTGGTGGTATTTCCTGATCGGCATCCTCAACACGCTGTTTCTTGGCAGCTTCGGTCTCGCGCTGGCGACGCTGGTCGGAATGATCGTAGGGCTTGCGCAGACGTCCGCGAATGATCTGGCGAAGCTGCTCGGCCGCACCTACGTGGACGTCTTTCGAAACATCCCTCTGATCCTGCAGGTGTTTTTCTGGTATGCGCTGATTACGCACCTGCCGACGCCGCGCAACGCGCATGAGGGCTGGGGCATGCTGCTCACGAGCCGTGGGCTCTACATGCCGTCGCCGAACGTCGGCGGGCTGGCACTGCTGGCGGCTTCGTTGGCCGTGGTCGCGGCCATCGTCCTGCCGATCTGGCTGGGCCGGACATCCCTGCTCAGCCGTCCGTTGGGTCAACGAACCTCGGTGCAGCTTGCCGCCGTTGCAGCCGCGCTCGTATGCGCGGTTCTGTTTCTGTTTGTTGGTCGCTTGCCCGACACGCCGTTGCTTGATCTGCCCTCGCTGCAAGGCCTGAACCTGCGAGGCGGCCTGCGCATCCCGCCGGAGTTTTCCGCACTCGTCGTGGCCATCGCGATCTATGGCGGTTCCTATATCGGTGAGATCGTGCGCGGTGGCTTCAAGGCCGTCGGCAAAGGCCAGGTGGAGGCCGCCAGTTCGCTGGGGCTCACGCCCTGGCAGGTTTTCACGCTTGTCCGGCTGCCGCTTGCGCTGCGCGCCATGCTGCCGATCCTGGCCAACCAGTATGTCTGGCTGATGAAGGCCACCACGATGGGCATAGCAGTCGGCTTCACCGACTTCTTCATGATCACGGCGCTGACGATCAACCATTCCGGCCAGACCCTCGAAGCGATCGGCATTTTGATGGCCGGCTTCCTGATCATCAATCTGAGCCTGGCGGCTCTGTTCAACCGCATCAACAAAGCGATCGCCCTCAAGGGCAATCAACTGAGGGGATGAGAGATGGAAATGGTCGTTGTCGCTCCGCCTGCCTCAGGAAAACTTGAGGATCTGAAGAGACGCTTCTTCGCGACGCCTCTTCAGGCCGTGGTTTCACTGCTTTCTCTCTCGGTGATTGTCTTTCTGGTCTGGAAGCTCTTGAACTGGGCTGTCTTCTCCGCGGTGTTCGATGCCAGCGGAGGGGCGGACGCCTGCCATGCGGCGTCCGGAGCCTGCTGGTCGGTCATCGCCGCCCGGTGGCGCATCATCTTTTTCGGTCTGTACCCCTATGAGGAACAATGGCGCTCCGCGCTGGCCTGCGTCACGGTCGTGGCCATGACAGTGCTGAGCTGCATTCCCGCCTTCTGGACGGGACGTCGCATCGCGCTCGTCTGGGGGGTCGGAGCGGCCGTCTTCTATGTGCTGATGAAAGGCGGTCTGCTCGGCCTGAGCTTCGTCGGCGAGGAAATGTGGGGCGGGCTTGCGCTGACGCTCTTCATCTTCGTAACGACCTGCCTGATCGGCTTTCCGCTGGCAATCTGTCTTGCCCTGCTGCGCCGCTCCGAACTGCCCTGGATATCGCGCACGACGGGCCTCATCATCGATGGCGTCCGCTCGCTTCCGCTGATCTCGATCCTGTTCACCTTCGCGATCGTCCTGCCTTTCGCGCTGCCGCAGTGGCTGCAGGGCGACAAGCTGTATCGGGTGATCCTCGGCTCGGCGCTGTTCTTCTCCGCCTATCAGGCCGAGATCGTGAGGGGCGGCATGCAGGGGGTTCCGCGAGGACAGGAGGAGGCCGCGATGGCGCTCGGCCTCAGCTATTGGCACCGCATCAGCCGCATCCTCCTGCCGCAGGCGATGCGCAACGCGCTGCCGGCCACGATCAACCAGTTCGTGATCTCGTTCAAGGAGACGTCCCTGGTGGTCATCGTTGGTTTCTTCGAGATCCTGGCGTCAGGCAACGCCGCCTACGGAACCGGCGAATGGCGGTTCGCCTATGTCGAGGTCTACGCCTTCATCGCCCTCATCTATTTCGTCTTCGTCTTCAGCCTGTCCCGATACGGCGCCTTCCTCGAACGGCGCATGTCGGTCGGCGAGCGATAAGGAGTTTCGTGATGACCGTTCCAACCACGCAGGAAATAGCCGTCCGCGTCGAAGGCATGAGCAAGTATTACGGTACCTTTCATGCGCTGCGTGACATCAACCTGACCGTCGCGCGCGGCGAGAAGATCGTCGTGTGCGGCCCCTCCGGCTCTGGCAAATCGACGATGATCCGCTGCATCAACCGGCTGGAGGAACACAATGCCGGCAGCATCATGGTGCTTGGCACGGAACTGAACGATGATGTCGGAAACATCGACGAGATCCGGCGCGAAGTCGGCATGGTGTTCCAGCACTTCAACCTGTTTCCGCATATGACGGTGCTGGAGAATTGCGTGCTCGCGCCGATGCTGGTGCGCAAGATGCCCCGCGCTGAGGCGGAAGCGACGGCGCGGCGCTATCTGGAAAAGGTCCGCATCCCCGAACAGGCCTTGAAATATCCCGGCCAGCTTTCAGGCGGCCAGCAGCAGCGGGTCGCCATCGCGCGTTCGCTGTGCATGCAGCCGCAGATCATGCTTTTCGACGAGCCGACATCCGCACTGGATCCGGAAATGATTTCGGAAGTGCTGGATGTGATGGTCACGCTCGCCTCCGAGGGCATGACGATGATCTGCGTCACCCATGAGATGGGCTTTGCGCGGCGGGTTGCCGACCGGGTGATCTTCATGGATGCGGGTGAGATTGTCGAAGAGGCGCCGCCGGAGATCTTCTTCACATCGGCCAAAAGCGAACGAACGCAACTGTTCCTCGCCCAGGTTCTGGGGCATTGATCGGGGTTCCATGCCGTACGGGTGCGATGCGGCGCATCTGAGCCTCTCGAACTCACACAGATTATCCCATGACCGATCCCGTCTCTGCCTTGTCGAATGTTCTTGGTGCGAAAGGCTGGCTTTCGGGCGGTGACGTCGAGCCCTATCGATGGGACTGGCTGCGCCGCTACGGAGCGAATCCGCTGGGCGTCGCCCGTCCGGCAAACACGCAGGAGGTGGCGCGGGTCGTCGAAATCTGCCATGAGGCGGGCGTGGCGGTGGTGCCCCAGGGCGGCAACACCGGCCTGTGCGGTGGTGCCGTCGCGCACGAAGCCGGCGCCGTGATCCTGTCGCTCTCCCGCATGGCGGCGATGGAAAAGCCGGATCTCGCGAGCGGTTCGATCGTTGTCGAAGCCGGCGTGGTCCTAGCCACACTGCACGAGGCCCTGGAGCCGCATGGTCTGATCTTTCCGATGCATCTCGGTGCCGAGGGCAGCGCCCGGATCGGCGGGTTGATCGGCACCAATGCCGGCGGCAGCCACGCCTTGCGCTACGGCATGATGCAGGACCTCGTCCTCGGCCTCGAAGTCGTTCTCGCCGACGGCACGGTGTGGAACGGGCTGCGCTCCGTGCAGAAGGACAATGCCGGCTACCAGTTGCGCAAGCTGTTCTGCGGCTCGGAAGGCACGCTGGGCATTGTGACGCGCGCGGTGCTGAAGCTTTTTCCGGCGCCCAAGCAGCGGACGACGGCGCTGCTCACCTTCGCCGATTGCGGCGCGGCGGTCTCTTTCGGCACGTATCTGAGGGGCGAAGCGGGCGAATTCCTTTCCGGCCTTGAGTTCTTTTCCGATTTCGGCCTCAAGCTGGTGCTGAAACATATGGCGGACCTTTCCTTTCCGCTGGAAACCCGGGGCGGGGTTCACCTTCTGGCTGAACTCGCGTCGAGCTCGGCCCGGGTTCCGCTGGATGACATCCTGACGGCGGCACTGGAGTGGGGCATGGAGCAGGAGCTTGTGATCGACGGTGCGCTTGCAATGTCGGATGCCCAGAGGGCGCACTTCTGGCATCTGCGCGAGGAGCAACCCGAAGGCCAGCGGCTGGAGGGACAGCAGCTCAAGCACGACATTTCGGTGCCGCCAGGCAAGATCGCCGAATTTGTAGAGGCCGGGGAAGCGGCGTGCAGCAAGATCCTGCCG
Organism: Mesorhizobium sp. IMUNJ 23033; assembly: GCF_044778005.1. Taxonomy (NCBI): domain Bacteria; kingdom Pseudomonadati; phylum Pseudomonadota; class Alphaproteobacteria; order Hyphomicrobiales; family Phyllobacteriaceae; genus Mesorhizobium; species Mesorhizobium sp. IMUNJ 23033. The sequence continues at coordinate 88,423 of NZ_JBJACT010000011.1, read as the reverse complement.
GGCGTGCGCATCAATCCTTTCGGCCATCTCGGCGATGGCAACATCCACTACAATCTGAGCCCTCCCGAAGGGCAAAGCGACTTTGCCGACAAGGCGTTGGAGCTCGGCCAGGCGCTGGCCGCGCTGGCCACTGATATGGGCGGCAGCTTTGCCGCCGAGCATGGCCTCGGCCGCTCGAAGATCGTGCTGGCCGACACCAACAGAAGTCCGGTGGAGCGAAACTTGATGGCGGTCCTTAAAGATGCCCTGGATCCGTCGGGCGTGATGAATCCGGGCGTTCTGATCTCTTCCGTCAGGCAAAGAAAAACTTTCCAATAGATGAGATTTCTTGATTTCGCCGCGTCTCGTCAACGTGCAGGTTCAAAACGAAAAGTGGCCCAAGCTCGGCAGGCGACAAAGTATTCACGCCCATCCGCCGGGCATTGAGAAAGTTGATCCATGATGCGCAATGGCGGCCAGCTTCTTGTCGAGTGCCTGATGGCACTGGGCGCGACCAAGAGCTTCGGCGTGCCCGGAGAAAGCTACCTGGCTGTTCTTGACGCCTTGCACGATACCGAAGGCAGACTGGATTACGTGCTCTGCCGCAACGAAGGCGGTGCAGCGTTCATGGCTTCCGCCTATGGCAAGCTGACCGGCTCTCCGGGTATCTGCTTCGTGACGCGCGGCCCCGGCGCCACCAATGCCGGCATCGGCGTCCATACCGCCATGCAGGACAGTTCGCCGATGCTGCTGTTCGTCGGCCAGGTGGGCACCGACATGAAGGGCCGCGAGGCATTCCAGGAGGTTGACTATCGCGCGGTGTTCGGCACGCTGGCGAAATGGGCGGTCGAGATCGACGAGGTTTCGCGTCTTCCCGAGATCGTGGCGCGGGCATGGACCACGGCGCTGACGGGACGGCCTGGCCCGGTCGTCGTGGCGCTGCCGGAGGACATGCTGACCACGATGACGAACGCCGCTCCGCTCAGTGGTCCGGCTGCAATGTTCGAACCCGCTGCTGCAGTGGAGGCGGTTGCCGCAACCCAAGAAATGCTTGCCGCGGCGCGCCGGCCGGTGATCCTGATCGGTGGCACCAACTGGACGGCCGAAGGACGCACTGCGCTGCAGACCTTCGCCGAGGCTTCCGACATTCCGGTGGTGGCAGCCTTCCGGTTCCAGGATCAGTTCGACAATGGCTCGCCGGTTTTCGTCGGCGAGGCCGGTGTGGGCATGGTGCCGCACGTTAAGGCGCTGATCCGCGAAGCCGACGTGATCTTGGCCATCAATGTGCGCTTCGGAGAAATGACGACCGATGGCTACACCTTGCTGTCGGTGCCCGAGCCAAGCCAGAAACTGATCCATGTCCACGGGTCGGACCGCGAGATCGGCAAGGTCTACATTCCTTCCGTCGGCATCCATGCCGGCCCCAATGCTTTCGCCAAAGCGCTGACCCCGGTCGAGGGCGGGTGGGCCGAATGGCGTGCCAAGGCCAGGGCAAGCTACGAAGGTGCGTTCAAGGCACCCGCCCAGCCTGGTCCGGTCGACATGGTCGAAGTCAGCGCATGGCTGCGCAAAAACCTGCCCGACGACGTGATCCTGACCAACGGCGCCGGCAATTTCACGGTCTGGCCGAACAAGTTCTTCAAGTTCGGGCCGAAGGCGCGGCTGCTCGCGCCGCAGTCCGGCGCGATGGGCTACGGCCTGCCGGCGGCGATTGCCGCCAAGGTGGCGTTTCCCGACCGCACCGTCGTCTGCTTCGCCGGCGACGGCGATTTCCAGATGAATTGCCAGGAGCTCGGGACTGCCATGCAGGCCGGCGCGCAGCCCATCGTGCTGATCCTGAACAATGGCATTTACGGCACGATCCGCGCGCATCAGGAGCGGCACTATCCGGCGCGCGTTTCGGGAACGAATATCGAGAACCCGGATTTCGTCGGCCTTGCCAGATCCTACCGCTTCCATGCCGAACGCGTCGAACCCACCGCGGATTTCGCTGACGCATTCGAGAGGGCGCTGGCATCGCCGACTGGTGCGGTTCTGGAACTCGTGATTTCCCCCGAGGCGCTGACCCCGCGCCAGACCCTCTCCCAGATGCGCGAGGCGGCACTTGCTTCGCAGAAGGCCAAGGCATGACCACCAGGACAGACGACATCCGTCTCGGCGCAGACATCGGCGGGACGTTCACGGACATCGCGCTCGACGTGCGCGGAACGATCTTTTCGACCAAGGTGCTCACCACCTATTCGGCGCCCGAGCAGGCGATCCTCGATGGCATCGCCATCGTGGTGCGCGATGCAAAGATTTCGACAGCCGACATCGGCATCGTCATTCACGGCACGACATTGGCGACGAACGCGCTCATCGAGCGACGCGGCGCCAAAACGGCGTTGGTGACGACCGAGGGTTTTCGCGATGTGATCGAGATGCGGACCGAGAACCGCTTCGAGCAGTATGACCTCAACCTGAAACTGCCGATGCCGCTGATCCCGCGCGAGCATCGCTTTACCGTCAAGGGCCGCATCGGCGCCGAAGGCCAGGAATTGCAGCCGCTGGACGAGGCCGCCCTGGAAGAGATCGCCGACCAGATCGCCGCGGGCGGTTTTGGCGCGGTCGCGATCGGTTTCATCCATTCCTACATGAATCCAGCGCACGAGCAGCGGGCTCGCGAAATCCTGGCGCGAAAACTGGATATGCCGATTTCCGTCAGCGCCGAAGTCTCGCCGCAGATGCGGGAGTTCGAGCGTTTCAACACGGTCTGCGCCAACGCCTATGTCCGCCCGCAGATGGCCAGCTATCTCGCCCGGCTGCAGACGCGGCTGAAGGACATGGGCGCGGACTGCCCGGTCTTCATGATCCATTCGGGAGGCGGGCTGATCTCGGTCGAAACGGCGTCCGAATTTCCGGTGCGGCTGGTCGAATCCGGTCCGGCTGGCGGCGCCATCTTCGCCGCCGATATCGCCCTGCGTTTCGATCTGGATACCGTCGTCTCCTACGACATGGGCGGAACGACCGCGAAGATTTGCCTGATCGAGGATTATGCGCCGCAGACGGCCAGGACCTTCGAGGTCGCGCGCACCTACCGGTTCTGCAAGGGCTCCGGCATGCCGATCTCGATCCCGGTGATCGAGATGATCGAGATCGGGGCGGGCGGCGGCTCGATTGCCTGGGTCGATGCGATGGGACGCATCCAGACCGGCCCTGAGAGCGCCGGTTCCGAGCCGGGGCCGGCATGCTACGGGCGTGGCGGCAAACGGCCGGCGATCACCGATGCCGATCTGGTGCTGGGCAAGCTCGACCCCGACAATTTCGCGGGCGGCGCCATCAAGCTCGATGCTGCGGCCTCGCAAGGCGCGATCACGAGCGATGTCGGCGCACGCCTGTCGCTCAACCCGCTGTCGGCGGCGTTCGGCATCAGCGAGGTGGTGGACGAGAACATGGCCAACGCCGCCCGTGTTCACGCGGTCGAGAACGGCAAGAACATCTCGGACAATGTCATGATCGCCTTCGGTGGCGCAGCACCGCTGCACGCGGCGCGGCTCTGCGAAAAGCTCGGCCTCGACCAATGCCTGGTGCCGCAGGGTGCCGGCGTCGGCTCGGCGATCGGCTTCCTCAAAGCGCCCTTCGGCTATGAGGCGCTGGCGTCCAAACTGATCCGGCTTTCGCAGTTCAAGGCGGATGAGGCGAATGCGCTGCTCGACGATCTGAAAGCTTCGGCCGAGAGCTTCGTGCGTGCCGGCACCAGCGGCAAGATCGTGCGCGAGATCACCGCCTTCATGCGCTATGCGGGCCAAGGCTGGGAAATCCCCGTTGCTCTGCCCGACAAGCCTTTCGCCGGAGACGCCGCCGTCACCCTGGCGGATGCCTTCCGCAAGAATTACGAGCGCTTTTTCGGCCGCGCCATCGATGGGCTCGACGGGCTCGAGATCGAGGTCGTCACCTGGTCCGTGAAGGCAAGCGACGAGCGGCCCGCCTCCGCAAAGCACAAGATCACGACCGGCACGCGCAACGTGCCGGTCTCGGTGACACGGGAGGTCTTCGATCCGGGTACCGGGACGATGCAGACTACGGCGATTGTCGAACGCACCAGCCTTTCGGCAGGCGACCGCGTGAAGGGGCCGGCCGTGATCGTGGAGCGCGAGACATCGACGGTCGTCACCACACCATTCGACGCCGTCATGCAGAGCGACGGTGCCATTCTGATGATCCGCAAGGAGAGCGCGGCATGAGCGACATTGGCGAAATCCGCATGCAGGTCATGTGGAACCGGCTGATCTCCGTCGTCGAGGAACAGGCGCTGACCCTGCTGCGCACGGCCTTCTCAACTTCCGTGCGCGAGTCGGGCGATCTGTCCGCCGGCGTGTTTAACCCGCGCGGTGAAATGCTGGCGCAAGCGGTGACCGGCACGCCCGGGCATGTGAACACCATGGCCGAGGCCGTGCTGCAGTTCATGAACGAGATTCCGCGCGAGGAGATGTACGAGGGCGACACCTACGTCACCAACGATCCCTGGCAAGGCACCGGCCATCTCCACGACATCACGATGGTCTCGCCCTCGTTCCTGAATGGCGAACTCGTCGCCTTCTTCGCCTGCACCGCGCATGTCGTTGATGTCGGCGGGCGGGGCTTTGGCGCCGACGGCAAGTCGGTCTACGAGGAAGGCATCCAGATCCCAATCATGAAGTTCGCCGAGAAGGGCGTGGTCAACCGCGATCTGGTGAAGATCCTGCGCTGCAACGTCCGCGAGCCGAACCAGGTTGTCGGCGATTTCTATTCGCTTGCAGCGTGCAACGAGGTCGGCCATCGGCGGCTTGTCGGCATGATGACCGAGATCGGCCTGGCATCGCTCGATGGTCTCGGCGCGTTCATCTTCTCGCGCACGCATAACGCCATGCTGGAACGGATCAAGGCTCTGCCGAAGGGGACATGGTCCAACGAACTGGTCACCGACGGCTACGACGACCCGGTCAAGCTGGCGGCGGCCGTTTCGGTGCATGACGACCATCTCAATGTCGACTTCTCCGGCAGCGCGCCGATGAGCCGCTGGGGCATCAACGTGCCTATCATCTACACCAAGGCCTATGCTTGCTATGCGCTGAAATGCGTGGTGGCGCCCGACATTCCCAACAATGCCGCCTCGCTGGCCTTCTTCACCGTGTCGTCGCCTGTCAACATCCTGAACGCGGCCCGGCCGGCGCCGGTATCGCTGAGGCATGTCATCGGTCACATGGTTCCTGACCTCGTGCTCGGCGCGATGGCCCAGGCGCTGCCCGGCAAGATCCTGGCGGAAGGTGCCGCCGCGCTGTGGAATATCCATATCTCGGCCCGGCCGGTTGCCGGCGGTGCCGGCCGTCGCGCCGAGGTGCTGATGTTCAATTCAGGGGGCATGGGCGCCCGTCCCGAACTGGACGGATTGTCGGCAACAGCCTTCCCCTCCGGCGTTCACACCATGCCGATCGAAGCGACGGAGCACACCGGTCCGATCGTCATCTGGCGCAAGGAACTCCGGCCTGGTTCGGGCGGTGATGGCGAATTTCGCGGCGGTCTTGGCCAGGTTCTGGAAATCAGCGCCCTTGACGGACATGAGTTCGAGTTCTCGGCCATGTTCGACCGCGTCAAGCATCCGGCAAAGGGCCGCAATGGCGGCAAGGACGGCCAGGCTGGCGTGGTCAAGCTGGATGACGGCAAGCTGATGCGACCGAAGGGATGGCAGCATGTGCCGGCGGGACGTCGGTTGATCCTGGAGTTGCCGGGCGGCGGCGGCTATGGCGATCCGGCCAAGCGCAGCGCCGAGGCGAGGGCGCAGGATCAATCCAGGGGATATGTTACGGAGGACGGCAAATGAGCTACATCTCCTCGCGCCTTTCCGTGGTCAAGCCGTCGGCGTCGATGGCGGCCTCCCAGGCCGCCAAGGCGCTGCGGGCCAAAGGCGTCGACGTCATCGACCTTGGCCTTGGCGAACCGGATTTTCCGACGCCTGCCCACATCACCGAAGCGGCCTATGCGGCCGCCAAGGCGGGCCAGACCCTCTACACCGCAGCCGCAGGCACGCCGGAAGTGCGCGAGGCCGTGGCCGCGAAATTCAGGCGCGAGAACGGGCTGGACTACGCCGCTGATGACATCGTCATGGCCAACGGCGCCAAGCAGATCATCTTCAACGCCTTGATGGCGACGCTGGAAGGCGGCGACGAGGTGATCCTGCCGGCGCCCTATTTCGTGTCCTATCCCGAGATGGTCAAGCTCTTGGGCGGCACGCCGGTCGTCGTCGAATGCCCGGAAGCGACCGGATTCAAGCTCACGCCCGAACTGCTCGAGCGGGCGATCACGCCGAGGAGCAAATGGCTGTTCCTGAACATGCCGGGCAACCCGTCGGGCGCGGTCTACTCCGAGGCCGAACTGAAGGCGCTTGGCGCAATCCTCGCCAGGCACAGCCAGGTGCTGGTGCTGTCCGACGAGATCTATGAGCACATCATCTTCGACGGTCGTGAATTCGTGTCGTTCGGCAAGGCCTGTCCGGAGCTGAAGGACCGAAGCCTGATCGTCAACGGCGTCGCCAAGGCCTATGCGATGACCGGTTGGCGTGTCGGCTACGCCGCCGGGCCGGCGCCGCTGGTCAAGGCGATGTCGACCATCCAGAGCCAGTCGGTCACCTCGGTATGCTCGATCGCCCAGGCGGCGACGGTCGCCGCGCTGAACGGCCCGCAGGACGAGGTGGCCCGGTTCCGTCAAGCCTTCGAAGCGCGCAGGAACCTGGTGGTCGATGGCATCAGGCGCATCAACGGCTTGACGCTGCCGCCACCAGAGGGTGCTTTCTATGCCTATATCGGCTGCGCCAGCCTGATCGGCCGCAAGACGCCCAAGGGCGTCGTGCTTGAAGACGACACCGCGGTTGCGAGCTATCTCCTGAATGAGGGCCGCGTCGCTTCGGTGCCGGGCGCCGCCTACGGACTTTCACCCTATTTCCGCATCTCCACCGCCACCAGCGAGGAGGTGCTTGCCGAAGCGATCGCGCGGATCAATGCCGCCGTCGCACAAGTGGAGTAGACCATGCCCCAATACGAACGCATCCTGATCACCGGCGCGGCCGGCCGTCTTGGCTCGGAGCTGCGTAAGGGGCTGGTGCCGCTGGCAAAGACGATCCGCCTGGCGGGCCGCGAACCATTCGGCGATCTTGCTCCGCACGAGGAAGAAGCGGTGTTCGACCTTGCCGACATGGAGGCGACGATCGCGGCCACCAAGGACTGCGACGCGATCGTGCATTTCGGCGGCGCGCCGCTCGAATGCGCCTGGCAGACGATCCTGGATTCCAGCATCCGCGGTTCCTACCATATCTATGAAGGGGCGCGGAAACACGGCGTCAAGCGCGTCATCTACGCCTCCTCGGTGCACGCTATCGGCTATCACGAGGTCGAGGCGCATATCGGCGTCGATGCGCCGGTGCGGCCCGACAGCCTGTATGGCGTGTCGAAGAATTTTGTCGAAAGCCTGAGCCGGCTCTATTGGGACAAGTTCGGCATCGAGACGGTGTGCCTGCGCATCTTCTCGTCATTCCCCGAGCCGGCCGACCGCCGCATGCTGTGGTCGTACCTTTCCTTTGCCGATTGCGTGCGCCTCGTCGAAGCGTCGCTGACCGCGCCGCGCGTCGGCCACACGATCTCGTTCGGCATCTCCGACAACAGGTTGAAGATGGTCGACAACAGCGGCGCGAACCATCTCGGATTCTATCCGCAGGACAGCGCGGAGCCGTTCCGCGCCGCGGTCGAGGCGAGGACGCCGGTTCTGGATCCGAAGGCGCCGTCGGTGAAATATCTGGGCGGCTGGTTCTGCGAACTCGGCCATCCGGACGACGAGCCGAAATCGTGAAGCAGAGCTACGATGTCGTCATTATCGGCGGGGCCGTGATCGGCTCCGCCGTTGCCTATTTCCTGGCTGCCAATCCGGACTTCTCAGGGACCGTCCTGGTGGTCGAGATGGATCCGACCTATGCGAAGGCGTCGACGTCGCTGTCGTCGTCGTCGATCCGCAACCAGTTCTCCAATCCCATCAACGTCCGCATCAGCCAGTTCGGCACGGAATTCATCCGCAACTTCGCCGACACCATGCAGGTGGGATCCGACAGGCCTGATCTCGCCTTTCACGAGGGCGGCTACCTGTTCCTCGCCAACACCGAGGAGCAGGTGCAGACATTGCGCGAGAACCATGCCGTGCAGCAAGCCTGCGGCGCGGATGTGGTGCTGTGGCAGCGCGATGAAGTGGCCGCCGCCTTTCCGCATCTAAACGTCGACGACATCCTGCTTGCCTCCTATGGCCGATCCGGCGAAGGCTGGTTCAACAACACCGGCCTGATGTACGGCTTCAAGAACAAGGCGCGGTCGCTGGGCGTCGAGTACGTGACCGACGAAGTGGTGGCCATTGGCCGCGAGGGCGGTAATATTACAGATGTCACCCTGAAATCCGGGGCGGTGGTATCGACCGGCGTGTTGGTCAATGCTTCCGGTCCCCGGGCGGCGCTCACCGCCCGCATGGCGCGGCTCGATGTTCCCGTGGAACCGCGCAAGCGCACGTTGTTCGTGTTCGACTGCGCCCAGTCTCCCGAGGGGTCGGCCACCGTAAACCAGGGCCGCCTGCCGCTGATGATCGACCCGTCCGGCGTGTTCTGCCGGCCGGAAGGCCGCTTCCTCCTGACCGGTTGTCCGCCGGTGGAAGATCCGTGTTCCGACTGGGATGATTTCGAGCCGCGCTACGACGAGTTCGAGGAGATCATCTGGCCGGCGCTGGCCGCGCGCTCGCCTGCATTCGAGGCGATCAAGGCCGTGAACCAGTGGGCCGGGCACTATGATTTCAACACGCTCGACCACAATCTGATTGTCGGTCCCCATCCGGAGGTCAAGAACTTCATCTTCGCCAACGGCTTCTCCGGACACGGTCTGCAGCAGGGGCCGGCGGCCGGTCGCGGCGTGGCGGAGCTCGTCGTCTATGGCGGCTTTCGAACGCTCGACCTGTCTGAGGTCGGCTACGAGCGCATCGTCGAGAACCGGCCATTCCTCGAAAAGGCTGTTATCTGACCCCGGCGTCGATCTTGTTGGGCTCTGACTTGCTGCACGAATCTCCGAGGCCACGCCGAAGTCTATCTTGCCGGTTCGCCTTCGCCAAAGGTGTCCTTCATCGCCCGCAGGATGATGACGGCCGAGGCGGCACCCGGGTCCATGTGCCCGAGGGACCGCTCGCCGAGCCTGGCCGCCCTGCCGCGGGCCGCGACCATCGACCGCGTTGAATTCGCGCCGGCTTCCGCAGCCTCCAGGATGCTGTTCCACATCTCCAGGCCTCCGGCCGCGCGGGCGCGTGCGTTGACGGCCGCTTCCGTGGCCGGGATCCAGGCATCCAGCATCGTCTTGTCGCCGCGCTGTCCCTTGCCGCGCTCCTTGATGCCGGTTGTCATAGCCTCGACGATCATTGCCTGATCGGCGGCTGAAAGGCATTCATCCTGTTTGAGCGCTTGTGCCGCTCGCCGGAAGGCGGTGGCATAGAGCGGTCCCGTGGATGCGCCGACGGCATCGAGAAAGGCCGATGCGGCGGCCGTGAAGACCTCCGACGGCAGCGTGTCGTCGAGGTTGAGCTTGGCCAGTTCCGCATTCACCGCCATGAAGCCGAGCGACATGGTGATGCCGTGGTCGGCGTCGCCGATGGCGCCATCCAGATCCGAGAGGTGGTCCTTACCCGCCTCGATCGCAATCGATATGCGATAGAACATCCTGCTCAGGCGTCGCGCCGCGTTGTCCGACATCGTGTTCCTCCCAGTTCAAGCAGGATGCCGCCCGTCTTCACGGGGGCGCCTATCTCGCTATCTTCAACCAACCCGCAGGACGGCCGTGTCGCAAGGGTGATGCAACAATTCTGTAAGCTCGGCGTCGAGATGCATGACCGTTATCGACGCACCGACCATGTCGAGCGAGGTGCAGTAATGTCCCACCCAGTTCGCCTCTATCGCGATGTCCTTGGCGCTCAGCCGCTGCTCGACACGCCTGAACAGAATGTACAGTTCCATCAGCGGCGTTGCGCCAAATGAATTGACCAGCACCGCGACGCGGTCTCCCGCCGCCGGCTTCATTTCCGAAAAGATGCGGTCCATGATCCGGTCGGTGATCGCGTCGGCGCTCATCATCCTTTCGCGGATGACGCCAGGCTCGCCGTGGATGCCCATGCCGATCTCGATGTCGTCGGGGCCGATCTCGAAATTGTGGCGGCGGGTCTGCGGCATGGAGCAAGGCTCCAGCGCGACGCCCATGGTGAAGGTTCGCGCGTTGGCCTTGCGCGTCACGGCCTCACACGCGTCGAGCGACAATCCGCGGTCGCAGGCGGCCCCGGCAATCTTGAACATGAAGAAGTTGCCGGCAACGCCGCGCCGGCCTTCTTTGTCCTCGAGCGGAGACGAGGCGATGTCGTCCGTCGTCACCACCGTGCGAACCTCGATATTGTGTTCCGCCGCGATCTCGGCCGCCATCTCGAAATTCATCACGTCGCCGGCATAGTTGCCGTAGACGAAGAGCACGCCTTGCCCCCCCGATGCGGCATTGGCGCACTGGAAGATCGTGCCGGGAGGCGGTGACGAAAAGATGTTGCCGACGGCAACGGCGTCGGCGAGGCCCTTGCCGACATAGCCGAGAAAGCAGGGCTCGTGCCCGGTGCCGCCGCCGACCACAAGCCCGACCTTGCCTGGCCTCGGTCCGGTGCGGGCGACGAGGGCGCGATGCGACCCCTTGATCGGCATGACATAGGCGGCATTGGCCTTCACCACGCCGTCGAGCATCTCCTCGACGACATCATTGGGGTCGTTGAGGAACTTCTTGATGTGGGTGCGGAAGTGGCTGGGCAGCGCCACCGTGTTGTCGACCCTTGGGCGTTGCGAGAGCTTTTGGTCGAGTTCCGTCACGCCGTCGGCATTGAGGATGCCGCGGCCGGTGGCGGCGTCGGTGATGAGCACATTGACGTAGCCGCCGCGCAGCGCGGCAAGGATCGCCGGCACCTTGTCGAAACCGCCGGCGACCGCGATCCGCAAGTTGATGGCCTTCAGCATGTCGAGCGATATGCCGATCGTCCGGTCGTCCAGCGGGCCGGCAACAGGATTGCCTTGCCCGTCGATGAAGCGGCCGGCGACGACGCCGACGGCATCCTTGGCGAGATATTGCTGCAGCGAAACCGATTCAAAGAAGCCGCTGGTGTGGATCGTCGAGTTCGGACGCAAGGACGAAATGCCGAACAGCGCCTTGTTGGCTTTGGCTAAAGCGCCGAACTGGCTCTGGATCAGCGGCTCGCGCAACAGCATATCGCGAACCTCGACCATGGAAACGACCGCGGGCGCCGTGATGTTGATCAGCTTCGCCTTGACCGCGCCGGCGATGGCGGCGGCGCAGAGCTCGGGCGTATAGGCGAAGCTGGCGGCCGTTCCGCCGGTGGCCTGGACGATGGTGACGTCCTGAAGGCCGGGCACCGATGCCTGCTCCGCGATCGCCAGGATCGTGCGCCCCCAGGCAACGGCGAGCGTGTCACCGGATTTCAAAAGCTTGGCAAGGGCCTGCGCGGCAGCTCCGCCAAGGCGGTCGATCAGCGGTCGCGTGTTGTCGTCGCTCGGCACGACGAGGCAGTCATGCAGGCCGAAGTGACGTTTGAGCTCCTGCGCGATCGACAGCGAGCTCAGCCGTGACGGCTCGAGCGAGATGTTGACGATGCCCCGGGCGCGGGCATCGGCGAGGTAGCTGTTCACAGTTGCCCGCGAGATGCCCATGATCTCGGCGATGTCGCCTTGCGTCATGTGATCTTCGTAGTAGAGCCAGCAGGCCCAGACATACGGGTCGTCGCCATAGCGCAGCGGAATGGGTTCGGACGCAGCCTCGGCTCCCGCTCGCACGGTGCCGTTCTTGCGCGCCGATGATGTCTTGACGGTCATGCTGCCAAGTTTCCCCGAATCCAAGATCGATCGCCAAGATGAGCGTAAATGGCAGAACACTCAATCTTGGCCTGACGGCGCCTGGTCCGATCCGGCACCAACCCGGCTTCCGGCTGGAAATCAGCCGGAAGCCAGTGCTCGGCAGGAGCCTTTCCCGTGTTCAGCCTCCAGCGGTCGCGGACAGCAGTTTCTGCTTGGCGCCGTGCGCCAGGGTTTCCAGGATCAGGGCGCAGGATGTGGCGCCGGCGTCGAGGACACCGACCGAGCGCTCGCCGAGCCGGCTGGCGCGGCCGATCTTCGCCAAAAGATCCCTGGTGCTGTCGCGACCTTTTTCGGCCGCGACGACCAGTGCATCCAGGGCTTCCGGGAACGGCTTGCCGCCGGCATTGGCGGCGTCGAAGGCCTCGATGGCCGGGACGAGCGTATCGAGCAGCGTCTTGTCGCCGACCTTGGCCGAGCCGATTGACTGGATACCGTCGAGACCGTTGCTGAGCATGGCGCTGAATGTCCCGGCATCGATCGATGAGGAACCTTCGATCGTTTCGGCGAATTGCGTGAACATGACGCCATAGAGCGGACCCATCGAGCCGCCGATCTCGGTCATCAGCACGGTGCCCAGCGTGTCGAAGGCCGTGGCCAGCGACATGTCGTTGCCGCGGATCCTGTCCGCCGCCATGCCGAAACCCTTGGCCATGTTGACGCCGTGGTCGCCGTCACCGATCTTGCCGTCGATCTCGCTGAGATAGGCGCGGTTCTCGATGATCCTGTCGGCCAGCGAAAGAACGATGTCGCCGGCGGAAGCGTTGTCAAACTGCTGCATGCGCCTGTTTCCTAAAGCCTTGCCGGACAATCGACATCGACGTCCAGCAATCGTTTCAGCTCGGTGTCGAGCGCCATGACCGTGAGCGTGGCGCCGACCATTTCCAGCGAGGTGAAATAGTTGCCGATATAGGTCTTGTGGATGGTCAAGCCGCGTCCAGTGATCTCCGTCTCGATCGTGTCGTTGAGGATGTAGAGCTCGTTGACCGGGGTTGCGCCGAGGCCGGACACAAGCACCGCCACTTCCGTGCCGGCGGCGAGACCGTGGTCGTCGAGGACGACCTTGACCATCTCGCGGGCTATTTCGGCTGCCGGCTTCAGCGGCTCGACACGCACACCCGGTTCGCCGTGATGGCCGATGCCGACTTCCATCGTGCCCGGCTCGATCAGGAAATTGGGATGCCCGACCGCCGGCAGCGTGCACGGGCCAAGGCCGACGCCGATCGAACGGCAATTGTCGATCGCCCGTTGCGCGATCGCCTGCACTTCCTCTAGGCCGGCGCCTAGCGCGGCCTTGGCGCCGGCGCATTTCCACATGAAGATCTCGCCGGCGACGCCACGGCGCTTCTCGCGCTCTTCCGGTGGCGCCGAACAGACGTCGTCATTGGCGACAACGGTCGCGATCTCGATGTCTTCCTTGGCCGCGAGCTTTATGGCCATTTTCACGTTCATGTTGTCGCCGGCGTAATTGCCGTAGAGGCAGACGACACCCTTGCCGCCATTGGCTTCGCGCGCGGCGTCGAGGAAGCTCTTTGCGGTCGGCGACGAGAAGAGCTCGCCGACCGCGACCGCGTCCAGCATGTTGCGGCCGGTGTAGCCGATGAAGGCGGGCTCGTGGCCGGAGCCGCCGCCGGTGATCACGCCGACCTTGCCGCCGACCGGCGCATGGCGGGCGGCGATGACGCGCGGGTTGCTGCCCAGCCTGACCAGGTCGGCATGCGCCTTGACGAAGCCCTTGACCGTATCCTCGACGACCTCGTCGGGGTTGTTGATGAACCGCTGCATTGTTACTCCGATCCTTCGCCGCTCAGACAATGGTGTAGCCGCCGTCGACCAGGAGGTCGGCGCCGTTGATCATGTCGGCGCCGTTCGACGCCAGGAACACTGCCGCCGCGGCGATCTCCTGCGGAAACGCGAAACGGCCGGTCGGAATGCGCTGCTTCAGCGCCTCGCCGCGCGGGTTGTCCCAGGCCTTCCTGCCGAGGTCGGTGAGCACCACCGTCGGCGAAATCGTGTTGACCGTGATGCCGTGCTTGCCCCACTCGGCGGCGAGCGTCTTCGACAGGCCGATGACGCCAAATTTCGAGGCGCAATAGGCAGCATGCTGGTCGATCGCGACGCTGCCGGCCTGCGAAGCCATGTTGATGATCTTGCCGCCCTTGGCGGCCTTGATCAGGGCGCGCCCGGCGGCCTGGCAGACAAGGAACGTCCCCTTGAGATTGATGTCGATCGTCTTGTCCCAGGCGTCTAGGGTGAGTTCCTCGGCGGGAGCAAGGATGGCGACGCCGGCGCTGTTGACGACGATGTCGATAGCGCCGAAAACCGCTTGCGCCGCGGCGAACACCGCCTCCACGGACTTTGGATCGGCCACATCGCAGACGAAGGATTTCGCGCCGTTGCCGAGTTCGTCGGCCTTCGCCCGCGCAAGCGATTCATTGATATCGATCACGCCGACGACGGCCCCTTTCGCGGCAAATGCCGACGCAATGGCACTGCCGATGCCGGAGGCGCCGCCGGTGACCAGGGCGACCTTGCCGCCCAGCGAAAAATTGAGATCGACGTCTATTGAATCGGTCATGGTTTTCTTCTTCCAGTCCTGATGGAAAGTGGGGCGGGCGGTCAGCCCGCCCCACGGTTGTATCACTTGCGCGTCGCCAGAAGCTGGTCGACGTTTTCAGCCGTCACCGGCGTCCACGGGACATTGTAGATCTTCTCCTTGCCGTCGTTCCACGGCATGTCCTTGTAGGTTGTCCAGATGTCGGACTGAGGCTTGTAGTCACCCTTCTTGGCATTGAAGATTGCGAGGTCGAGCGCGCCTTGAGCCTGGGCGCGCGCGTCCTGGAGGATCGAGGTCATCTCGCCAGCCTTGACGGCGTGGAGCGCGTCGGTGATGCCGTCGATGCCGGCAATGGCGAAACTCTTGACGTCAAGGCCGGCGGCCTTGATCGCCTCGATCGCGCCGAGAGCCATTTCGTCGTTCTGGCCGATCACGCCGTTGATCTGCTTCGGGTGGGCCGTCAGCCAGTTCTCCATCAAGGTCTGGGCTTCGGCGCGCGACCAGTTTGCGGTCTGGTCCTCGAGAACCTTGACGTCAGGGCATTCGGCAAGCGCCTTCTTGTTGCCTTCGAGGCGGGAAATCTGCGCGGACTGGCCGACCGGCCCTTCGAGGATGACGACGTTGCCCTTGCAGCCGATCTTGTCGAGCACGGTCTTGGCTTCCATGTAGCCCGAGATCGTGTCGTCTGATCCGACATAGGAGGTCAGCAGATCGGAATTGACGCGGGTGTTCGAGCCGATGACCGGAATGCCGGCGTCGGCGGCCGACTGTACGGCGGCGGCGCCGGCGTCGACGTCGATCGGCGCGAAGATGATCGCGTTGTATTTCTGCGTGACCATCGTCTTGAACTGGTCCTGCTGGACCAGCGCATCATAGCGGCCGTCAAACACCGTCAGCTCGACTTCGCCGCTCTTGACGGCCGGGTGCTCCTGAAGCGCCGCCGCCCAGATCTGCATGAACTCCGCATTCAACCCGTAAGGAGCGGCGCCAATCTTGATCTTCTCCTGCGCCATCGCAGACGAGGCCAGCAGCGCGGTCGCGGATGCGAGCGCAATCATCCATCTTTTCATTTTGTTACCTCCACTAAGTGAGCGACCGACATGGTTCGCCTTTCAACGGACGCGCGTGATGCAGGTCCGGTGCCTGAAGGGGGCTGTCGAGCATCGATATTGCCAAAGCGGAATCCGCTTTGGTTCCAAAGCGCTAAGCCCCGTAGTTCCTCTTCTGATCGAGCATCACGGCGCCAACGATCAGGGCGCCCTTGAGCACTTGCTGGTAGTAGGATTGGATACCCATCAGATCGAGGCCGTTGTTCATGACGCCGATGATCAGCGCCCCGATCAATGTGCCGGTGACCCGGCCGACGCCTCCGGAAAGGCTGGTCCCGCCGATCACCACCGCCGCGATCGCGTCCAGTTCGTAGGCGATGCCGGCCTGGGGAAGCGCCGAACCGGTACGCGCGCTGAGCAGCATTCCGGCGAAACCGGCAAGCCCGCCGGAGATGACATAGACGACGAACTGGATGCGGGTGATGTTGATGCCCGAGGTCCTGGCCGCATGCGGGTTGCCGCCGACGGCATAGATGTAGCGGCCGAAACGGGTCCGGTTGAGGATCCACCACGAGACGGCGAACACGATCGCCAGAATGAGGACGGGCGCGGGTATGCCGAAGACGTCGCCCGTGCCGATCCAGCGGAAGGCCGGCGTCAACGCGGGAACGGGACGGCCGCCGCCGTAGATGAGGGTCAGCCCGCGCGCGGCCGAGAGCATGCCCAGCGTCGTCACGAAGGCCGGCACCGAAAACCGCGACACGATCAAGCCGGAGACGGCGCCGCAGGCGATGCCGACCAGCAGGCCGATGCCGGTCCCCAGGGCGACGGGATAGGGCGCCCCGGAAATTCCGGCGGTCGCGGAGCTGGTGACGAAACTGGCGCTGACGATGCCGGCAAGCGCCACAACCGAGCCGACGGAGAGATCGATGCCGCGGGTCAGGATGACGAAGGTCATGCCGATGGCGAGGACACCGTTGATCGAGGTCTGCAGCAGCACGTTCGAGATGTTGCCGGCGGTCAGGAAGAACTCGTTCGAGACCGACAGAACCGCCACCAGGATCAGGAAGGCGAGGAAGATGCCGTATTCCTGGATCAACAGCCGTCGCTGCTCGGAACCCAGCCAGCCCTTCGCCTTCTTGTCGTCGCCAACCGACATTACTGGCTCCTCTGCCATTGAGCGAACACCCTGTCCCGGTTCAGGTTGATAGGTGAACGAGTGATTGGGCATCCGTTTCCTCCCGGCTGAAGATCCCGGCGCTTCTGCCGGCCCGCATCACCATGATCCGGTCCGACATGCCGAGAACTTCGTCGATTTCAGACGAGATCATCACCACGGTACCGCCGGCGGCGGCGAAGTCGCTGATGATCCGATAGATTTCACGCTTGGCGCCGACGTCGACACCGCGGGTCGGCTCGTCCAGCAGCAGGACTTTCGGGTTGCGCAGGAACCATTTGCCGAGCACCACCTTCTGCTGGTTGCCTCCCGAAAGACCGGAGACCGGCATCGTGTCGCGCGCCGCCTTGATCTGGAACTGATCGCGCATGTCGCGGCTTGCCCGCGCCTCGCGAGCCCGGTCCATGGCAAAGGCGGGGCTCATTTCGGGCAGGCTCGCCATGCAGATGTTTGCCCGCACGGAATCGGAGAGATTGAGGCCGGTCAGCTTGCGGTCCTCGGTGACCAACGCCAGGCCAAGCGCCATGGCGTCCGCCGGCTTGGAGATGGTGACCTCGGCGCCGTCGACCGCAACACGTCCCGCCGACGGTTTGTCGAGCCCGAACAGGCAGTTGAAGATTTCCGTTCGCCCGGCGCCCATCAGGCCGTAAATGCCGAAGATCTCGCCCTTGCGGGCCGAGAAGGAGATGTCCTCGATCTTGTTCGGGCAAGAGAGCGCGGCGACCTCGATGCCGATTTCCGGCGTCGGCACGTTGGTTTTGACGTACTCCTCCGACAACTCGCGTCCGACGATCATGCGGATGAGGCCGGGCCGGTCGATTTCGGCAAGCGCCCCGCTGCCGACATAGGCGCCGTCGCGAAAGACCGTGTAGGAATCGGCGATCTGGAAAATCTCCGACAGGCGGTGGGAAACATAGACGATGCCGCGCCCTTGCGCCTGCAACCGGCGGATCGCGTCGAAGAGGTGTTGGGCCTCCCGCTCGCCGATCGCCGACGTCGGCTCATCCATGAAGATGACCTCCGCGTCGTGGCTGAGCGCCTTGGCGATCTCGACCAGCTGCATCTGCGCGACCGAGAGGTTCATCATGTAGCTTGTGGCGCGAATATCGAATTCGAGATCGTCCAGCAGCTTTTGCGCCGACCGATTCATGGCCCGGAAATCGATGCCGCCGAAGCGCGCCTTGGGCTCGCGGCCGAGATAGATGTTCTCGGCGACCGTCATGTGGGGAACGGGGCTGAGTTCCTGTTCGATGATGGCAATGCCCGAGGCCAGTGCGTCGGCCGGGCTTGCGAATTCCACCTCCTTGCCGCGACGGCGGATGGCGCCGGAATCGCGTTTGAAGATGCCCATCAGGATCTTGAGGAAGGTCGACTTGCCGGCGCCGTTGCCGCCGCAGAGCGCATGAACCGTGCCGGCCCGAAGCTGAAAGCGGCCGTCGCGCAAGGCGGCGACGCCACCAAAGGACTTTTTAAGCCCTTCCACCTCGAGCAAAAGCTCCACGCCGTTCTCCTCCCAGACATCAGGCACCCCCCGTTTTGGAGGCTGATCGACACCGGAACTCTCGTCTCCATATGTCGATGATGACAATAGTCAGTTGATGATCGACAAATGTCAAGTTAATGATTTTGCGATGTCTGGATTGACGGTTTTCCGCCGCGCGTCCAACCTCATTGGCAAACGTAAATTCATGCCGCTGACCAAGGCTCTGCCCCCAGGCAGGACGCCGGGAACAGGCTTCTTCCAGGACATCCAGACCCTATGACGCGACCGGTGGAACAGCTTCTTTCCCAGCTCCATGCGCGGTTCGATACCGCTTCTGTCCTGGTTGGTGACGCGGTCGACCCGCGTTACTGCGACGACCTTTCCGGAAAGAATGGAGTGCGCCCGGAACTCGTCCTGCGTCCGCGGATCACGACGGAGGTGTCCGAGATGCTGCGGCTCTGCAACGGCATCGGCCAGCGGCTTGTCGTCCATGGCGGCCGCACCGGACTTGCCGGTGCGGCGCGCGTCGAGTCGGGCGAGGCGGTGCTGTCGCTGGAGCGGATGACGGCGATCGAGGCGCCCGACCGCGAGGCGGCGACGATCGTCGCCGAAGCCGGCGTACCGCTGCAGGTGGTTCAGGACGCGGCCGATGCGGCCGGCTTGCTGTTCGGCGTCGATATCGGGGCGCGGGGAACGGCCACCGTCGGCGGCAATGTCGCCACCAATGCCGGCGGCATTCGCGTGCTGCGCTACGGCATGTACCGCGCCCAGATTCTGGGTCTGGAAGCGGTGCTGGCGGACGGCTCGATCCTGACCTCGCTTAAGGGCCTGCCCAAGGATAATTCCGGCTACGATCTCAACCAGCTCTTCATCGGCAGCGAAGGCACGCTGGGCGTGGTCACGCGCGCCTGCCTGCGGCTGCACCCGAAGCCGGCCACGGAGGTCAACGCCTTCTGCGCGCTGGCCTCGCTGGAAGCGGCAATCGCGCTGCTCGGACTGCTCAAGCAAAGGCTCGGGCCGTTGCTGTCGGCCTACGAGGTGAACTTTTCGCCGCTCTACGGCGCCATGGTTGCCGGCATGCAGGCGCCGGCGCCGCTGCCTGCCGGTTCGCCCGTCTATGTGCTGGCCGAGATACAGGGCACCGAGCCGGACCGGGACGGCGAGCGGTTCGCCGCGGTGCTGATGCAGGCC
Source organism: Mesorhizobium sp. IMUNJ 23033 (assembly GCF_044778005.1). Lineage (NCBI taxonomy): Bacteria > Pseudomonadati > Pseudomonadota > Alphaproteobacteria > Hyphomicrobiales > Phyllobacteriaceae > Mesorhizobium > Mesorhizobium sp. IMUNJ 23033. The sequence continues at coordinate 69,010 of NZ_JBJACT010000011.1, read as the reverse complement.
GTCGAGGAGGGCGTGATCGACGACGTGGTCGTCTCGCAGTCGCCGCGCGAGTTCCGCGCGCTGTGGGACGTGCGGGAAGACGCCAACCGCTTCCTGTTTTCGATCGAGGGCCTGGTCGGCGTCGACATCAGCATCCCGCTGGCGCGGATAGCAGCGTTCCTTCGAGATGCGGAAGCGGCGATCCGCACTGCTGACCGCAATGCCGAGATCTACGTCTTCGGCCATCTCGGCGACGGCAATCTCCACTATCAGGTGCAGACCAGCGAGCCGGCATTGGCCTATGACATCGTCTATCGGGGCGTGGCCGCCGCCGGCGGCGGCGTCTCGGCCGAACACGGCATCGGCCTCGACAAGAAGAAATGGCTGCACCTGGTGCGCAGCGAGGCCGAGATCGCCGCCATGCGGCGCCTGAAGGCGGCCTTCGACCCGAACAACATCCTCAATCCCGGGCGCATATTCGACGCCGCGCCCCGAGGTTTCTAACCCCGGCAGATCGAGCATCGGCTTGGCTCTATGTCGACGCGTTGCGCTCCAAATGCATGAAGGACGGCGCCGGTACGCTCGAACCCGCCGACATCATTGCGGACAGCCCGGCTCTGAGCTAATTTAGAGCCTGATCAGACGAGGAATGTGCCCGCTGTCGCGACGGCTTTTCTCTCTCTTTTTCTGTCTCGGCAGACTGTGACCTCTTTAACAGACCTCGATACCGCAAGCTGCATTCTTGTGGTCTTCAGGTAATAGCAGTTAAGGAATCTGCCATGCTCCGATGCTGCGCGTTCATTGCAGCCTTGATCCTCGCGGGCTTCTCGACGTTTGAAGCTCGCGCCGATCGAAGGGTTGCCTTTGTCATCGGCAATTCCGATTACCGGTACAATCCGGCGCTGAAGAACCCGGACAAGGATGCCGAGGACGTATCCAAAACGTTTCGGCTGGCCGGTTTCGAGGTCTTCGTCGCCAAGGATCTTACCAAGCTGCAATTCGAGGAGCAGTTTCGCAACTATCTCTCGGCGGTGGACGGCGCGGATCTGTCGATCGTCTACTATTCAGGCCATGGCTTTCAGGTCGGTGGCGAAAATTTCCTGATCCCCGTGGATGCTTCGCTGAGAAATGCGGCAGACATAGAGGTCCAGGCCATCAAGCTGAATGACGTGTTGCAGCAGTTGCGCGCGAAGTCGAAGATCCAGGTGATCATCCTCGATGCCTGCCGCAACAATCCGTTTCCGCGCAAGGACTATTGGCTGAGGGACCAACTGATCACCGCCGGCAACACCGGCCTTGCGCAGGTGAAAAGCTCGCTGAACACGCTGATTGCCTTCGCCACCGAACCCGGGGCGGTCGCCTATGACGGCACCGGCGACCTCAGCCCGTTTTCGGCGGCCTTCTCGCATCGCGCGCTCGCGCCGAACCAGGAGATCCGGACGGTCATGGCGGCTGTGCGCCGGGATGTGGTCGAGGCCACGAAAGGCGTGCAGGTTCCCTGGGAAAACTCCTCGCTGATCGACGACGTCGTCCTGATGCGGCGGAGCAGCCGTCTCTCGCTGCCACCGGTGTTGGAGAAAATCGTGCCGTCCGGGGTCGGACCCGTTGCTCTGGACCTGCCGGAACCGGTCGACGTCGATGGCGGATCAATTACCGTCAGCATCGAGAGGGCGCCTGCGCTCGGACGCCTGATGCTGGACGGCAAGCCAGTCAAAGTGGGCGAACAGATCCAGGGCAAGGATCTGCCCCGCCTGAAGATGGATGTGCCCAAGGCAGTCGGTGCGCCGGAAGAGGTGGACATGCTGGCCTATGCCACGCATGACAATTGGGGCGGCCAATCCCAGGGCATCATGGTGTTCCGCGTCAAAAGCGGGCAAGGGGCCGAAGGCGAACAGATCATGGCCTCGCTGGAGGCCGAGCAGAAGCAGCAGGTGCTGGAGCGGGGCATTCACATCACCGGCGCCGCCGAGGCAATCGAAAATCGCGAGATCAGCATTCCGGTCGGCGTCGGCCCGGTTTCGCTGAAGCTGGATTTCCCGACAAAGGATCCCGCGGTCAGCCTGAAGGTGGCGAGCTATCCGGCAACGGGAACGCTTTCGCTGCCGGATCGGACACTGACACCGGAATCGAGCCTGATGGCCGGTGAAGTCGACCGACTGCGCTATGAGCCCCAGATCGGCGCCGGCGCGCCGGTCACGGTGGGTTTCGAGATCCGGGCAGACAGCAGTTCGTCGAAACCCGCCACGATGAAATTGTCGCCGACGGTCGACCCCTGCGATACGGCCGCCGGCGAACCGCTCGACCTGCAAGGCGTCGTCCCCGGCCTGCTGCCGAATGAAATCGGCGACAAGGCGGTGGAGGTCTGCGAGGCCGCGGTGAAGGCTTATCCGGATGTGTCGCGCTTTCGCTACGAACTGGGGCGCGCGCTGCTTGCTGCCGGCAAGGTCGAGGAAGCGAAGACGGTCATCGAGGAGGCCGCCAAGAAGGGACATGTCCGCGCCGTGTTCGAACTCGGCTACATGTATGCGACTGGAACCGGAACGGCCATCGACCGCACGCAGGCCAACGCCCTCTACAAGGCGGCGGCCGACAAGGGCGATCCCTACGGGATGATGGCGTGGGGCCGCGCCTTGTTCAACGGCTACGACGTCAAGCCCGATACGGCCAAGGGCCTGGACCTGCTGCTCAAGGCGGCGGCGATGGGGCACACCTATGCCATGAACGAGCTCGCCTCGATCTTCACCGATGGCCGCAACGGCGTCCCCGCCGATGCGGCTCGTGCCGTTGCCTTCCTCGAGGCCGGCGTGCAACGGCAGGACATGTATTCGATGAACCTGCTCGGCCGCAATTACCTCAGCGGCCAGGGCGTGGAGAAGGACCCGAAGCAGGCGCAGGCGCTTTTCCAGAAGGCCATGGATCTCGGCCAGCCCTACGCTCCGGCCAGCCTTGCGCGCATGTACCGGGACGGTGCCGGCGTAGACCAGGATCTCGCGGAGGCGCAAAGACTGTTCGAGCTGGCAACCGCGCGAGGCGATCACTCCGCTGCCTGGGATCGCGCGGCTCTCGAAATGCAAAAGGGCAACAAGGTCGATCAGGCCGTCGCCGTGCGTTTCCTTGCATTCGCGGTCGCGCTCGATCTGCGCAAGGAGTTGCCGGACGCCCCGAAGATACTGGCGCAATTCGGAGCGAAGCCGAAAACCGCGGCGCTGAAACAGCTGCGACAGGAACTCAAGTCGAAAATTCCCGCGTCCGGTTCGCTGGACACTCAACTGGTCAATGCGGCCAGGCGGGTTTGGGAAGAAGCCAATCCGCGTCGGGATTTGTTTTGAGCAACTGGGAGGCAATGGTGGGCAGGACATCGAAGCAGGCAATCATCGGAACAATTTTGTCCGGCCTTGTGGCAGGGCTCATGGGCTGCACGTCCCTGGTGCCCCAGCCTGAACCTACGCCGCTGGTGGCGAAGCCCCAGCCGAAGGTCGTTCGCACGGTGCCGCCGCCAAAGGTCTTGAAGAAGAAAAAGGTCACCACCAAGAAAGTGGTCGAACCGGTTGAGGAGGTCCAGCCGGTTGAAGAAGCCCCCAAAAAGCCGCCTGTCATTCCCGCTATTGGTGGTGGCGGTAGCGGAGGCGGAGGCAGCAGTTGGTGATGAGGTTGACGCTGCCAGGCGTGCGCTCTGGAAGGCGACGTTTCCGCCGTAGGCGGTGAGAGTCCAACCTTCAGCGGAGGCTGCCACCCGGAGACAGCCTCCGCATGCCAATATCAGCGTTGCGCGCCATCCCGCAACTCAGGTCCGAGCGGGTGTTTCAAATTACGAAAGATCGGCGGTCTCGGCCGGCATCGCGTGTGCCGATATCGATACGGAAGTCTGTTGTCTTGGGCGTTCCATGTTCGAAATCGGGCAGAACTAATACGTGGCCGCTGATTGGTGCAGCGCCTCGATTTCCGCCATCTGGATCCCCATCTCGACAAAGGCGGAGAGAACGGCAAAACGGTCATCGAGCGCGACGCGCGCCAGCCCGGCCAGAACCCCTGCGTTGACGGCATGGGCGGCCGGGAAGGGTTGCAGGTCCGATGCTGCAGCCGGGTCCGTGGCCGCCGGGCCGATATCATCCCATCCCGCGGCCAGGGCGATCCAGCCGCCCGGCGTTACCGGCTGCATTGCGGCGGCCGTGCTCACCGCCGCGCGATGCTGAGGACTGTCGGGTTCGCCGACCCGATCGCGAACCAATGCGAGCAGTTCCTGGTCATTCCCGTCCAGCAGTTCGGTCAGGTGGCTCAGGCACTCATGCGCCCACCAGAGTGCGGCCCGCTCGGGAAGCAGATAGGCGCAGAACGTGATCGCCTCCTCCGGCACGCGGCCGGCGAGGAGGGCGCGACAGAACTCGATCGAAGCCTGTTCGGTCGGCGCCGTGCGCATGTCCCTGGCAATAGCGGGACAAGCCATGAAAAGATCCCGTGCCGTTCTGAATCGGAGCCCGTTGGCCATGGCCGCCACGCTTTCCCCCGGGGAATATCCGCCACTCAAGCGCCCGGCGAGGCGCGGGTCAAGTCTCTCCTTTGGCTAGGCCGCGGCCGGCCGGCCGCGTGCGTTTGTTCACAGACAATCGCCGCAAGATTTGGTATAGTCCGCGGCTGGCAAAATCGGATGCTCAGACAGGAGTAACCGCAATGCATTTCGGCAGTTCAGCCCTCGTGTTGGCGGTCGTGGTTTTTGCGACCCACGCCTCCGCCGATCCAACTCAGAAATCGGAAGACATCGTGAAGTTCTTTGCCGGAGCCGGCAATCTCGGCGCGGCGCGCGGCATCTGCGTCGGCACCGAGGAAGAGTGCGGCAGCAAGAGCGAGACGAACAAGGCGCCGGCCAAGAAATCCAGCCTCGACATGCTGATCAATTTCGGACTGGATTCCGCCGAGCTCGACGCGACCGCCCGCTCCGAGCTCGACGAGTTCGCCAAAGCGCTGAAAGACAGCCGGTTGAGCACACTCAGCTTCGTCGTCGAGGGCTACACCGACGCTTCAGGCTCGGCCCGCTACAATGATGGACTGTCGCAACGGCGGGCACAGTCGGTGACCGCCTTCCTGACGTCCAGCGGCGTCGAGGCAGCCCGCATCAAGGCGATCGGGATGGGTGAAAACAATCCGCGCGCCCCCAATCCCTATGATCCGGTCAACCGGCGCGTGGAGATGCGCATAAAAGCGCAATAGCCAACAGCCCCGGCAACGTATCGTGCGCCGGGGCTGCTGAAAAGGCTCCAGAGGCCGGTCTGTCAGTTCTTGTTGAGCGCCCCGCCGACAGCCACGCCGGTGCCGAAGATCAGCGCCTTGGTCAGGAAGTCGTTGTTGTTCTCAGGCGGCGGGGAGTCTTCCCGCCCGACCAAAGTATCGCGGTTGGTGCGCTTCTTCTGAACGACCTGCTGTTGTTTCTTGCGGGGCTTCTGTGCCACCGGCTTTTGCGCGCGGGCCTTCTGCACCGACTGCTTCTTCGGCGGCGCCGGACGGGCCTGATCGGCGGAATGTCTGGCGCGCACGGCGTCCATCATCGGATCCGTCTGGATGACCAGGAACGCCAGTTGCTCGCGCGTCAGGAAGGTGGTGGGCGGCAGACCGTTCTTCTCCTGCCAGTCGCCGATCGCCTGGCGGGTCTTAGGCCCGATGTTTCCGTCAACGCGGCCAAGTTCGTTGCCCAGCGCTTCGACGCGCAACTGCAGGTCGATGCGCCCCTCGCGATCGAGACCGATGGCGCTTTCCGTCAGCTCGGAACCGAGCGCCTGCTTCATGTCGTCCGAAATGCCGACCGAAGTGCGCCCGGCAGAGCCGGAGTTGGCGTTCGCCTCGTCCGTATCGACTGCAGCGACTTGCCGGTCTTCGGCTTTGGGGTCGTTCAATTCATCGATGCTCAGCCGCGCCACGGTGGCGAAGCGGCCGCTTGGAAACTGCTCGAGATAGGCTTCGTAGAACGGCACCGAGTTGCGCTTGGAGGCTTCATCCCAGAGGCGCTGCTCGACCTCCCAGGACGGAGGCTCACCAACCACCAGGGCGGGAGCGGCTGCCGCCGCGGCGCCGGCTGCGTCGGTGGCTGGCTTTGCCGCAGGCGCCGCCACGACGGGTTTGCCAATGAAGACCTCGCGCCCCAACGACGCGTTATGCCACGGGCGCTGGCGACCTTTGGTGGTCTCGGTCACTTCGCCGCGCACACGCGTCAGCGCGCTCTGGATCTCAATGCCTGGCTCGGTCAGGTGCCTGGCGAGTGCGGTGGAGTAGGGACTGTTGACGCCGTTGCCGTCGAAGGCGATGGCGCCCGGATCCGTCGCGTAGGCAATCAGGATGCCGCCGGTGCCGACGCCTTCCGATCTTGCTTCGATCGGCGCCAGGCCGGAGCCCAGCGAGCGCGACTTCGGCAGCGAGGCAGCCAGCGTCCTGGCGAGCGGGTTGTCGCGGCAGGCATCGAGGATGATGACGCCGACCGCCGGGTCGGACGGCAACGCCGCCATGAACTCGTCGATCTGGACGGTACGGGTCTTGAGGTAGGCGGGCGATGTCAGTTCGGCGTCGACCGGAATGAGGAAATTCTTGCCGTCGACCTGCATGCCGTGGCCGGCATAGAAAATGACGGCAAGGTCGGCGTCGTAGGATTGCTCGGTGAACCGGCTGATCAGGCTGTGCATGCCGGCGTTGTCCTGATCCACCCCCTCGATCACCTCGAAGCCGGCATTGCGCAGGGTCGATGCGATGAGGTGGGCATCGTTGGCGGGATTGGGCAAGGCAACCGCGTGGACGTATTTGCTGTTGCCGATCACCAGCGCCACGCGTTTGGCGTCGGGCGCGGCAGCATCGGGTGCTGCAGCCTGGGCGCCAAGCGAGGCCAGGACAAACAGGATAATTCCGCTCACAAGGACGGCGAACGCTTTCATGGATCGGCCCTCCGCCCCGCAGGGCGCGCTATTGATGTCTGCGCATGCTAAACTTTCACTAGCGACACAGTCGCTTCTGCCAAAACGGCTCTTGAACGTATGTGATCTCGACCACAGTTTTGGTTCACAAAGAGCCCGAAAAAAGTTCGTTATTGTAACACTTGGCGGCGGGAACACCAACGGTGACGGCGAACCGCTGCAACGAGCAGGTTCAAAGCGTCTTCTGAATCGAGCCTATGAGGGCCGTGACGGCCAGCTTGTATTTTTCGAACTCCGGCGATGTCTGGCGGACTTCCACCGTGGTCGTTCCCTGGCCCGTCCCGGTCGTCGGCGGGAGCTTGCGGCCCATCTTCCTTTCGGCCCAGTCGACGACGTAGCTGGCGGACTTGCCGGTGAGAAACGGGTTGGCCTGGATGACGGCCGACCCGAGCACGGCGCTCAATTGCGACGACCCCGGCGCTGCCAACACCTGATGCGCGCCTTCCATGCCGAGGAAATGGCAAAGATAGAGCCGGCCGGCGGTGATCTGGTGGCCGCGGGCCCTGAGATAGGCTTCGCCTTCGCGCGCCAGGTTGCGCACCATCTCGCGCGAAAGCGTGGCGTCGTAGCGCAGCGCAAGCAGATCGGCGGTCGACAGCGTGCGGGCGAGATCGGGACGGTAGGTGTTCATCATCCTGATCCAGGTCTTGGATATGAACTGGCCGGCGCCGGTCGCCGAGGAGAGCGGATTCTTGGCGCGCGCACTGCCGCCACTTTCGACATGAACGATGCGGTCGGTCAGCGTTTCGACGGCAGGATCGCTCGTTGTTGCGATCGCCGCGGTCACTGTGCCGAGCGGATCGATCGCCTGGCCGTTCTGATAGAGTTCGAAATGCAGATGCGGTCCGGTCGAGAGACCAGTGGTGCCGATATAGCCAATGATGTCGCCGGCCTTCACCTTGGTGCCGACACCGCTGGCGATCGCGAATTTCTGCATATGCGCGTAGCGCGTCTCGCGCCCGTTGCCGTTCGCGATCTTCACCAGATTGCCGTAGCCGCCGCCGTCGCCCTGGAAGGTGATCTCGCCATCGAAGGCGGCCGCGATGGGCGTGCCCACTGGAGCTGCCCAATCGACGCCCTTGTGGATGCGAACCACGCCCAGAATTGGGTGCTTGCGTGGGCCGAAGGTCGAGGTCATGACGCCGTTGACCGGCGTCACCATGCCGTTGGTGACCGTCAGCGAGCGCACCTGATCGTCGCCGCCGACGCAGGCGAACTGGCCGTCGCTCTGCTGGAAGACGAAACAGTCGAGGCTTTTTTCCGTACCTTGCACACCGACATACAAGACCCGCCCGTCGGTCTCACTCTTGCCGCGCGGCGTCTGCGAATAGATCAGAACCAGACGCTGGTCCTCGCTGGCGAAGGCATCCAGGTCCTGTCCTCGCGACAGATACATGATCGCTTCGCCGATCACGCCGGTCGGAACCTTGTTGCGCGCGGCCGTCGAATAGATTGCGTCGAGCAGGCGATACTGCCGTTTGTGCGTGCCTTCCTCCTGTGCCCCCGAATAATTGAACAGATCTTCGCGCACCCAGGGGTCGACACCCGATACGAACGCCCCCGCCGCGCTGCGCGTCAGCGTGCCGACAAAGACATTCTTGGCGTAGATCGAAACCTGCATCAGCGACATCGTCGCCGTCTCGCGCGTCGGCCTGAAACCGCGCATGGCGACGACATAGCCCGGTTCCAGGCCGTCGCGGTTGAACAGGCTTTTGAGGGCTTCTCCCGCCTGCCTGGCATCCTCGGCGGAGAAATGCGCGTCGAGCGCAACGCTGTCCAGGCTGCGGTCGTTGAGGATCTTCACGAATGTGTCTTCGGTTGCCTCGAAGCGCTGGTACTCGCTGGTGACGGTCGCGACGCTGGTGTTGTTTTCGATCTGGGTCTTCTGGAACGCGGGAAGGGCGACCTCGCCGGCATCGATCGTTTCGCCCCAACCGGCTTCGGGATCGTCGGCATCAGCCTGCGGCTGCGCAGTTGCCGGCGTCTCGCCCGCTGCCGGCGATGGCTGAAGCTCGTTCTGCAGGTCGCTGGCTGGCGCGTCGCTGGACGGCACGTCGCCGGACGGCGGCGGCGCGGTCTGCCGCTGCGCCTGGAAGAATGCGAAATCCTCTTGCGTCGACGGTATGGTGGTCATGAATTTCTCGCTGGCGCTGAGCATCACGTCCGACAGGATCTCGATCTGCGGAGAGACGCCGGCCTGATCGAGTTCCGCCGGCCGCGCAATCGACTGGGCCTTCGACGAGGTGTCGGCGTCGGGGGCAAGAGTGATCCACATCGGGTCCCCGGCAAGATCGATGATGGCGGGCACGTAGACCGACGCGTCGGCCGGCACGTCGTCGGCGCCTTCGACGGCGTGCAGGTCCTCGTCCTCGTCGCCGAAGGACCAATAGTCCGCGGTGAGATAGAAGCCGACGCCCAACGAAATCACCGCAAGGACCGCGAGACCGGCAGCGAGCCTCAACCACAGCCGTCGCCTGCGAAGCGCCAGGCGTGCCTGCTTCTTTGCCTTGAAGCTGGTGTCGATGCTGTGCGTCACGGATTGCGTCCGGTCAGGAAAAACGTCCACCGCGCCTGTTCGAGCGTGTCGACTTCGAGAAAGCCCGCGGCGATATGGCCGCGCTGCCAGCATTCATCGATGCCGCGGATCGAGAAGCGCCGCCGCTCGATGCACATTTCGGTCGACCCGTTCAGGATCGCATGACCGAAGACGTCGGTCGCGTAGATGTAGACGTAGCGGTTGGTCAGCTCCTCGCGGATGACGTTCACGCACTGGTTCGCGCCGATGGTCCACCAGCCGTCGGTCTGGTCGGCATTGTCGACCTTCTGGCCGACGGCGAGATTGACGACATCAAGCGTCTGGTTGCAGACGGTGAATTCGGCGCGCGCGGGATTGGATGACAGGATGGCCAGCAGTGCCGCGCCCAGGATCACGGCAAGCTTCATGCGACCCGTCAGCAGCGCTCTATCTCTTTGTTTTGACGCAATTCCGGACGGAAAACCGCTACGCACTTTTCCTGGAATTGCTCGATCCCAATCACGCTGTTGCTTGGGCGAGGGGGCGGGCGGGAAGGAAGAACGCATGCGGCGGAGTTCCATCGGGCGCCCATGCTACCCGCCGAGCCGGAAATATTTGGCGGTGGCGGAGAATTCGGATCCGCTGGTCTCGATCTCCTCGAGAATTTTGGGCAGCACCACTGAGGCCGGCGTCGGCGCGGAGAAGGCCGCCGCCTGGATGTCCCGCGGGCCGGTGATCACCAGGATGATCTGCGGCACGGCCTTGCCGGCCGCCTTGTCGGCGGCGCCGAGGCCGATCGGGATCTTGAAGGTCGCTCTGTCCGATTGCACGACCATACGGTCGTCGAGGTTGAAGGCCATGCCCTTGTGGTCGATCAGCAGCACGCTGGAGATCAGGCCGCCATGTGTCACCAGCGTGCCGCCGATCGGGGAGCCGTCCGGCACCGATGTCCGGTCGAGAACGAGCTGCGGCTTGTCGGTGGCGGTCCGGCCTAGAAAGCTCAGGAAACTGGTGATCTCGCACTGGGTTGGTTCGATGAGGCGGACGCTGATGTCAGGCTCGACATGGAACCTCGCCTGAAAGTCTTGCAGCATGCGCTCGAAGGGCTGGACTTCCGTGCCAAAGCCCTCGATCGCTGCGGATTTGTCGGTCGCCGCGGTCAGGGTCGCATAGAAACAGTCGCCGCCGCTGAAGTCGCGCACCCAGGAGGCGCGCAGCGCCATGGCGCCGACGGCCGGCGGCACTTCCGGCTTGGGCACGTTCAAGGCGACATCCGTGTCCGGCGGGTTGGCTACAGGTGGTTCTGCCGGTTGCGCCGGTGCGGTCTTGGCTTCCGGCTGGGCTGTCTCGGGTTCGGGTACTTGCACCGTTGCATTGGGCTTCGCCTGCTGGTTGGCCGGTTGCTCGGGCTTCTGTGTCACCACGATCTCAGGCTGGGGCGGAGGTGCAGCTTTCTCGGCCGGTGCCGGGGCTGGAGCGGTCTTGGCGGGCGGCGGGGCTGGAGCGACCTTGGGTGGCACCACCGTCTCCTGGCTGTCGCGGGTCACGGTCTCCGGCTGGGGTGCCGGCGGCGCTTTTTCGGTTGGCGCCTGTTCGGGCGGCGCTTGTTCGGATGGCGCTTGCGTCTCGGTTGCCGTCGGCTTCGGGGTTTCCTCGACTGGTGGGAGAGGTTCGGCCGGCTGTGCCGGCTCTGGCTTCTGGCCGGCCGCGGCATCTGACGGACTTTCAGCTGGCGGCGCCGGTGTCTGCGCTTGAGGCTCCTCCGGCGGCGTCGGCTTTACCGGTTCCGGCGTGTTGGACGCGCTATCGGTCGGGGCTGGTTTTGGTGCCTCCGGCACCGAAAGCGTTGTCTTGCCGGCAGGCGGTAGCGGCGCCGGCGTCAGGATGCCGCTGAGATAGACGCCTGCCCCCGATACCACGGCCAACGCCGCCACGGCGGCGATCGCGATGTTTCGGGTCGTTTTGGGCTTTGTGGCGACAGGGCGCGCGACCGCGCGTGGGGCGGCCGCCGAAGGTCGCGGTTCGGACAGATGCGCGGGTCGCACGTGCGGAACGAAGCGCTGTTCTCCGGGGGCCCTTGAAGGCTGCTCCTGGGTTCTGGGCCCAGGCGCCAATGTTCCTCCAGCTCGTGGCAAGCCCGGCCGCTCGCGCGGCTTAAGCGAGGCCGGCGGCGCCGTCGCTTCGCTGTCGGTTTCATCGCGAGTCATCCTGGCGATTTCGGCCATGCTGGCCGGCCGGTCGCGCGGATCCGGCTGCAGCATCGCTTCGACAATGTTCCTGAAATCGGCATCGATGTCGGAGAGGTCAGGGACGGTCCGGCGCTTTTCCACGATCTCGAACTGGGAGCCACTCATGTCGATCGGTTTGCCGCGCAGCGCCGCGGCCAGCACCAGTCCCAGGCTGTAGATATCGGACTGCTCGCTGACATCGCCGCTGTAGAGGCCAAGCTGCTCGGGCGAAACGTAGTTGTACTTTCCCGCGAACTTTCCGCCGATCAGCGTCTCGCCGCCCACGGTCGCCGAGCGCGCGATGCCGAAATCGATGATCTTGGCGCGGTCGACCCGGCCGCCCGGCAGGATGATGTTATCGGGAGAGAGGTCGCGGTGAATGGCTCCCGCCTGGTGCACAGCACTTAGGCCGGAGGCGAGGCGATGGCAGAGTTTGCGCACATCCTGCAGCGCCATGGCGCCGCGCCGCATGACATCGAACAGCGATTCACCGTCGACGAACTCCATGGCGAGGTAGGGGCGGCCGATACCGGGATCGATGGTGAAGACGTGATAGCGAACGACCGCGTCATGCGACAAATGATTGAGGATCGACGCTTCCTTCTTGAACAGGGACAGGATCGTCTGGTCGCGGGCGAATTCGGGCAGGACGATCTTGATCGCGACATGGTCGCCGGTCTGGATGTTGTGGCCACGGTAGACCTCGCCCATGCCGCCGAATGCAATGCGCTCGTCGAGTTCGTAGATGCCGCTGAGTTGCGTGCCCACGCCGGTGCTGGTCAGGTTCGGCGAGATTCGCGTCTTGTCGTCGGGGCTCATCAGCCTCTATTCCCCGCTCTGGACCGGTCCGGATGCAGCGTCTGCCCGTTGCGCGCATCTCCGATCTTCACCAGCACGATGGTGACATTGTCCGTTCCGCCGCGCGCCAGCACCGTTTGAAGCAGGCTTTCGCATGCCGCGCGCGGTTTGCTCGACACCGCCGCGGCTTCTATCTCGGCGTCGCTGACATGCGCCGTCAACCCATCCGTGCCCAGCACGAAAATGTCGCCCGGCATGAGCTCGCCTTGCTGGAAATCGATGACGACATCATCGCTGACACCGACCGCATGGGTGATGACATTGCGGCGTGGCCAGGTCAGCGCTTCGGCTTCGCTGATGACGCCGCGGTCGAGAAGCTCCTGAACCTCGGTATGGTCCTTTGAAACCTGCGAGATCGAGGCGTTGCGGATCAGATAGATACGGCTGTCGCCTGCCCACAGGCAGGCAAAGCGCCCATCCATCGCCAGAAGGGCGGCGAAGGTCGAACCGATGGTTATGCCGCGCGTTCGCGATATCCGGCGGATTTCGGCATTGGCCCGGCTCAGCCTGTCCTCGAAGCGTGCGCGAAGGTCGGGCGCCGAGCTGGCTATGCCGATCGTTGCCAGATGATCGACGATGCTGGCCGAAGCAACCTCTCCGGCTTCATGTCCACCCATGCCGTCGGCCACCACCCAGAGGCCGGTTTGCGGCTCGACCAGATAGTTGTCCTCATTGTGCTCGCGCACACAACCCTTGTGACTGACGCCGAAGCTTTCAAAGGGAAGGGCGACATTGTTCAATTTGCCACCAAGCGCTTCTCAGGCGTCCTCTGTGGCGCACCGTCGGGCGCTCGCGCGCGCCAGTCTGCCACAAGCGTGAACATTAGAGTACCGAAATCAAGGCCCGTGGGTCCGTGGGCCGGGGAGGGTGTCGTCACAAGCTGGAAGGTCATCTCAAAACGCTTTCGGACAGCTGAACGCGGAAAGTGCGGGAAGAAGGAAGGGGACGGGGCCCGAGCCGGCCTGCAACGTATAGGCGACGTCGCGTCCGCCGATCACGAAGCGCGCCTCCATATTGCCTTCGCTGCCGGTGACGGCCGCCTTGTCCAGCAGCCGCTTCAGCGCCCACGGACCATCGAACTTGATGGCGGATTCGCGGCCCGGCATCTCCGGCGTGAGGCTCAAGCTGGCGGACGAGGACGCCGTGCCGTTCGGCCAGGACAGCGTGCTCGGCGTGTTGCCCGCCTGGCTGCTCTGGACGGTCTGTCCGTCGACGTCGAGCACCGCTTGATCGGCGTCGCCATGCAGCGAAAACGGCGTGAAGGTGAGGCTGATCGAGGGCACCGATCCGCCCAGCGGGAAAAAGGCGGCGCGGATTTCCGCCGCCAGCTGGAAGTCCTTCAAGGTCGACTTCGAGAGGTCGCGTCCGAAGCGCGCATCCTGTTTCCAGTTCCAGTCCTGGCCGGTCATGTCGATCATCGATGCGAGGTTCTGCGCGAAGAACCGGTCCATCACGCCGCCCGGCGCGAACAGTTTGGCGAAATCCGCCATCGCAATGTCCTCGGTGCCGTTGCTGGCGAAGGGATAGCGGCCGTTGACAGCCTCCTCGCAGGGCTGCGTGACCGTCTGGTCGAGCGCCTGATTCAAATTCGCCACCGAGGTCTCGGTGACGTTGCCCTCGAACTCGTCGGCCGTCGCATTGACCATGCGGGCAAGCTGTTTTGGCAGACGCGAGACATTGGCGCGCAGCGTGGCGATCTGAAGCTGCAGGTTCGCGTTGATGCGTTCCGTCTGCGAAGGGACGTCGGCCGCCAGTTTCAGGCTCTGGTGGATGTCGCGGAAATTCTGGGTCAGCGCATCGATCGGCCGGCGCCCGGCGGGACCGCTCACCAGAGCTTGGAACGACCTGAACTGCGCCTCGATGTTGGCGCCGGGATGATGCTGGCCCTGTGTGCCCGCGGCCCCTGTGCCGGCGCGGCTTTGCGATTTTCCGCTGCCGATCTGCAGGCCGATGCGAGCCAGGCCCCTGGCGAAATCCGCAGTGTCCTGCGGCTGGTTTCGAGCCGTGCCGGTGTCGGCCTCGCTCCCAGGGTCGGGGTCTCGGGTCAGGGCCGTTTCGTCGGCGATCGCGGTAAAAAGACGGTCGATCGGCGAACCTGGCGAGGAGGCAGCGGACAGCGCGATGTAGTCCGGCTTGTCCTTCAGCATCGCCTTGAATCTCAGTTGGTCAAGAATGGCGTTCCATGCCGCGGCGAATTCCTTGCCGTAGCGGTCGAGCAATTCGGGGCCGAGCTTGGGCAACTCCTGGTCGATGCCCCCCTGTTCGCCGCCGCCGCCCAGGACCCACTGGTCGTCGACCAGCATCTGCGCCATGCGCGAGAGCTGCCCGAGGTAGAAGTCGGTGAAGCCGGCATGCGTGTAGAGACCGGGAACGCGAAGATCCGACAGCTCGCTGCCATCGATGCGTTCGAACAGCAGCTGTGCTTCCGGGCCGGCTTTCGCGGCGACTGAAAAATCCTGCAAGGCCGCCGCGTAAACCGCCGATTTGATCAATGCCGTGGCACGATCGGCAAGGCTCATGCGTCCGAGCGAGCGCTGCGCGGCTTCGATAAGCGGCTGGTTGAGTTGGAAGACCGGATCATAGGCATCGTCCAGCGCAAGCATAGCGCGCAGATGCTTTTCGAGCTGCGCCCGTCCCTCGCGGTTGTTTTCGCCCGGATACCGGTTCTGCTCCCAATCCTGCTTCATCCAGGAAACGATCAGCTCATCGTCGACCTTAGGCGCCTTGCCGCCCAGCATCAGATAGATTTTCAACGGTTCGTAGAGCGCGGCCGGATCGGCCATCTTGGCCTGGATCGTCCGCTCGGCCTGGATGAGGAGGCGCGAGCGGAACGTTCTCTCCAGCGCCTGCCTATAGGCCGCCTTTGACGCAGAGAGCAGTCTTTCGCGCTGGCTGAGGCCGAAGCTTTCCTCGACCGATGCCGGCATGTCACCCGTTTCATACCCTGCAGGCAGGTTGCGCAGCTGGTCGAGCGGGCCGATGACGTTCTCGAGGTCGACGTCGGTGACCGTCGTGCTTTTGAGCAGCGCGTCCGCCGTCTGGCGATATTGGCTGATGGCTTGCGTGGTGGAGGCGATCAGCGACCTGTTGGCGGCGAAGCTCAGCGCCAGCGTGCCCAGCACCGCGGCCGCGATCAACGCAATCGCGCCAAAGCCGCCATATCTGGCGAACGCCGCACGCCGCTCCGCTGCCCTGTCGTAGGAGACCCAGCCGGACTCGGCGAAAATGACACCGGTCAGCAGGTCATGCAGAAAGAAGCTCTTGCCGGTGCCGGAAAGATGCGCCTGGGAAGCGCTGCCGAAACTGCGGCCGATCGTGCCGAGCAGCTGATCGATCGGCGTTCCCTCCTGCGTGCCCGAGGAGAAATAGAGGCCGCGCAGGGTGACGTTCACCTGGCTGCGCGCCGGATCGAATGTGCCGGTGACAAACCCGGCAATTCGGCTCCTCAGCGCGGCGAATTGCGCCGGAAAGCCGAAGATGGCGATGCGCGCGACCGGATCGGCTTCTTCCTGCAGGCGGTCGGGGATCTCTTCCGCCAGTCGGCTTGCCAGCGCGTCGAATTCCGCGGCGGCCTCGCCGACCATGTTCTTGTTGCGATCCGCCGTCTGGAATGTCGCGCCCCAGACCTTGCGTCGGCGCGCCTCGTCGAAGTCACCGAAATAGTCCATGAAGCCTGAGACAAGGTCGGCCTTGGTGAAAAGCAGATACACCGGAAACTGGATCTTCAGTGTCTCGTAGACTTCGCGCAGACGACTGCGGATCTCCGTGACATGGGCCTCGAGTTTCTGATCGTCGAGGCTGATGAGATCGGCCAGACTAATTGCCAGAATGACGCCGTTGATCGGTTGCCGGGCGCGGTGTGTCTTGAGCAGCGACAGAAAGGCGAGCCAGCTGCTCTTGTCGCGTTGCGCGTCGGACTCCTGCATCGTGTAGCGCCCGGCGGTGTCGATCAGCACGGCCTCGTCGGTGAACCACCAGTCGCAGGACCGCGTGCCGCCAACGCCGGCCACCGGCTGGGCATCGCCCGAACCGGCAAGCGGAAACTTCAGTCCCGAATTGACCAGCGCCGTCGTCTTGCCGGCGCCTGGCGGGCCGATGACGATGTACCAGGGGATTTCATAGAGGAAATTGCGCCTGCCACTCGAGCGCTTGAGTGTCGCGATTGCCTCGGTCATGCGTGCTTCGAGCACCTGCGCGTCGTCAATCCTGTCGCGGCTGCCGGCAATTGCGGTTTCGAGCGCCTTTTGCGCCTTTCGCGTTCGCCAGAAACGCCAGCCCCAGGAGAACGCCGCGATCGCCACGATCACGCTGATGATCGTCGCGCGCAGCCAGACGGGCCCCAGCGGCCGCGAGTCGGCGAAACGGATCAATGGCCCGGCAAACCACACGGCGGCCGAAAAGCCGGCCAGCGTGAGGATGCTGACTATCCGCAGCAGCCAGGTCATCGGCGGCGCCTCCAGCGGGGCGCGCTCACAGTGTTTCCTCGCGCGGGATCATCACGTCGACGCGGCGGTTCCTGGCGCGGCCTTCCGGCGTCGCATTGTCGGCGATCGGCTCGTCTTCGCCCTTGCCGTCGACTGCGATGCGCGAAGCGTCCTTGAATTGCGGTGCGATGATGGTTTCGACGGCCTTGGCCCGGGCGACGGAGAGGTCGAAGTTGGATTTGAACGCACTCGATTTTTTCGGCTTCACATTGTCGGTATGGCCGACAATTCTGATTGGTCCCCGTTCGGGGTCCAGGGCCGCGCCGATGTCCGCGGCAATCGCGTTGAATTCGGGCTTCACCTCGGCCTTGCCGGGCTGAAACAACACAAGATTGTTGATTTCCACGACGATGAAATCGCCCTTCGTGCCGACGCTCAAGCCGCCGCCCTCGATCTCCTTGGCCAGTGCCGAGCGGATGCGGTCGAGCTGGGTGCCGGCGGCGGGGGCGGGCGGGGCGACTTTCACCGGCTTGGTCAGCGGCGCCACACTGGCGCGCTCTATGGTGATCGGCGTCGGCGGATTGAGCGCCAGCAAATCGCCGGCGAGCGCGTCGCCCTCATCGGTGATGACCACCCGCAAGGCGAAGAATGCCGCCGTCAGCAGCGCTGTCGCGGCGGCGGCGACGGCCCAGAGCGGCAGCCGGGCCGAAGGCTGCGCCATCGTTGCCGCCAGGCCTTGCCAATGGGGCGAAATATCCTCGCCGTCCCGCGGCTTGAAGTAGCGAAGCGTCTCATAGACGTCGCGCCGGACGCGTTCGAGATTGTTGTCCTCGCGCGGCAAGCCGCGATACTGGCCTTCGAAGCCGAGCGACAGGCAGGCATGCATCAGTTCGAGCAAGTCGTAATGCGTTTCCGGCTTGGCCAGGATCTTGTTCAGCGCCTCGTAGAAGCCGGTACCGGCGGGTTCGACATGGAAGAAACGCAACACCATGCCGTGCCGCGCCCAGGTCTCCTCCTTGGGCCAGGGCAGGTTGCCGACGAGATCGTCGACCGTTTCGCAAAGAGCAAATTTCGCGATCCGCGCATCCTCATCGGCAACGCCGGATTTCTCTATTGTCCGGCCGAATTTTTCGATCGCTTCGGCGATGTGTTCGGCAAGCGGCTCCGCCTCTCTTTCGACCGGGATAAGCCTGAGCTGGCCAAGCAGCATCAGCAAGGGTGCCGCCGCGGCGAGGATCGGGTTTTGAGCCGCATATTTGACGCTGTCGGCGGCATCGATCAGCACAGCCTGCTGCACGGCGGGCGCCGGCTGGACCGGGGGAGCGCCCGCGACACTGCGTGCGCCTGCGGTTCCGGGTGGCGCCCCTTGATAGATCACGGTTCCGGAGGTCCAGCCCACCGGCGCATGGCTGCCGACGCCAGGATCGAAGACCGTTGATTGCTTGACCTGCGCCGGCTGCCCGCCATCGGCACCGGGTTCCTGGGGAACCGGCGCCGGTTTACGCTCGCGCCGCGGCGCGCGAATGACGGTCTTGCCCGCGGGGCCGAAAGGATCGTCCTTCGAACTCATTGCCGATCCGCAGTCCACGTGCGGCGCCTGCGTTCGCGCCAGAGTGGCGAAAAACGGTCCCTGGTCAGGTGTAGGAAATGCGCGCTCCGCTGACGAGGGCAGTGTCCGGAGGAAGAATGGCTACAGAACGCTATCCCGCCGTAACATGACATTTGCCGCAGACCCCCAGGTCAATCAGCCGTACCCGCTTGGCGAACTGTCGTATGTGATCGTAATCTCAGAGATCGCCGATGGGAAGGACGCAGTAGGCCTTCTTAGCGGGCCATGCATTGGGCATGGTTTCCGGGTTCTTGCGGCGGGCTTCAAATTGCCAGTCTATTTCTGCTTGTCGGCCTTGGCATAGGCCTCGCTGAAATAGGCCAGGAACACATCCAGCATGCCGTTTTCGTGGGCTTCCTCCATGCTCCGCCATGTCGCGACAAGGGCATCCCAGGCCTGGCTCTTCTTCGACGTGAAAGAGGCAGGCGGCAGTTTCCTGGCCACCGCTTCGGGCGACAGATCGTCGAGCAGCCGGGAGAGCGCGGCCTGCATGGCGGCATAGGTGGCGAATTCATGCGTCTTCAGATCGCGGAAGGCGTCCTCGACGCTGTGCCTGGCGTCGAGATAGCCGGCCCTGCGCCGTGCGAACATGATTTCAAGGATGTCGTCGGTTCCAGGCACGAACTTCAGGGGATTGTTGTCCGTGGCGCTGATCATCGTGCGGTGCGTGCTCTTGGCCAGGATTTTCGCGGCGGCACGGGCTTTCAGCAGCATCGCTAGTTCCTCGACCACCGTGCGCAGCACCGCGCCGATTTCAGCGGCAACCTCATGCGGGTCCCGCGATTGAAGCAAGTCCGGCGAGATGCCGGCCGCGATGGCGATTTCGCGCAGCAGCTCGTCTCTCGTCGAGGCGAGGGACACGGGCTGCAGCGACGGTGCCGCCACCGGCGCTCGCTCCACCGGGCTGAAAGAAGGCCTGTCCGCGAAATCCAGCGGCCGGCCTGTTGGGCTCGGCATTTCCCGTTGCGTCGAGCCATGGCCTTGAGGATGACCGGTCGCGGCGTGTTCGTCGTCGATCGATACGAAGATGACATAGCGGCCGATCAGCAGCCGGTCGCCATGAGCGAGCCGATGTGGGCCGGCCATGCGCTGGCTCGAACCGTTGATGAAGGTCCCGTTGCGCGAGACGTCGTAAAGCCAGAACGCACCTGCCTGGTAGCGGACCTCGCAGTGCCGGCTGGAGATGAACTTGTCCGGGTCGGACAAGGTCCAGTCGCAATTTTCGCGGCCGATCTCGAAGCTGCGGTCACGGGCAGCGTAGCCGGGCGAGATGTCGGCGGGCAGGGCGTCGACGTTGTTGATCTGGAGACTGATGAACATCTGCAATAGCCGCGGACCGCTGATCGATACTTCGCCATTCTAGCAGCTTGTGAGCATGGCGGGACAGCCGCGTTTCAGCCCGCCGATCGCTCGAGCCTTTTACCGGTTTTAACCTCACTTCAGGGCAAGGTTCGGTCGCCGCTTGTTCTTTTTGGCCGGCGGGAAAACATATGCTAGGCTGAACAAGGCCTTGTGTGACGGCCCAAGAAGCTTCCGAACGTGATGCGCTTAACATAGCGGGAACTTCAAATCCATCACACTGGCGGCCGCGTCCTGGAGGGGCACGACCCATGCCGAACGAACGTGCCACGGTTGTGCAGACGCCGGTTGGCGCCGAACTGTTGACGTTTACCCATCTTGTCGGGCGCGATGAGATCAGCCGCTGCTTTGCCTATACAGTGGGTTTCGTCAGCACCAGCCAAGATGTCGATCCGCTGAAAATGCTGGGAGGCACCGTTTCGGTCGAAGGCGAATCCGATCCAAAACGCTGGTTCAGCGGGCTGATCTCCGAGTTTCGGCTGACCCGCATCGAGGACCGGCTGGCCTACTACGAAGCGGTCGTCAGGCCGTGGTTCTGGTTTCTCGGCAACACGACGGATTGCCGTATTTTCCAGAAAAAAAGCGTTCCCGACATCGTCAAGGAGGTCTTCAACGAATCCGGCATCGCGGACTTCAATCTGCGCCTGCAAGGGTCTTATCCGCCGCGCGAATATTGCGTGCAATATGACGAGACCGATCTGGACTTCGTGCAGCGGCTGCTCGAGCATGAAGGCATCCTGTATTTCTTCGAGCACGATGAGGGCAAGCACACGCTTGTGCTCACCGATGCGATGAGCAAGCTGAAGCCGGCGCCGGGCTACGACAAGGTGCCGTATCATTTCGAGGGCCAGGGCTCGCGGCGCGACGTCGAATACATCACGGAATGGATTCCGGGCAGTTCGGTGCGGCCAGGCGCCTACGTCCACACCGACTATGATTTCGAGAAGCCGGGCGCCAGCCTAATGGCCAAGTCCGCCCAGCCGTTCAGCCATAAGCAGGCCGCGGGCGAGAACTACCGCAACCCCGGTGCGCATCTCGATTTGGGGCGGGGCGACACTTTAGCTGCGATCCGGCGCGAGGAAATTCAAGCCGTTCACCAGCGCATTTCAGCGGTCGGAACGGTGCGCGGCCTGTTTTCGGGCTGCACGTTCAACCTGGAAGGCTTTCCGCGCGAGGACCAGAACCAGGAATATCTGGTGGTCAGCGCCGAATACAGGCTGTTCGACCCCGGCTACAGGGCTCTTTCCGACGTCGACAGCGAGAACTTCAAGGTGATCCTCGGGCTGGCGCCGACCGCCTTGCCCTATCGCCCGCCACGCATCACGCCGCGGCCGATCATGCGCGGGCCGCAGACGGCGACGGTCGTCGGCCCGTCCGGGCAGGAAATCTTCACCGACAAATATGCCCGTGTGAAGGTGCAGTTCCACTGGGACCGCCTGGGCAAGAAGGACGAGAACAGCTCCTGCTTCGTGCGGGTCTCGCAGACCTGGGCCGGCAGCAACTGGGGCTTCATCCAGATACCGCGCATCGGCCAGGAGGTCATCGTCGACTTCATCGAAGGCGATCCCGACCTGCCGATCATCACCGGCCGGGTCTACAACGCCTCGCAGATGCCGCCTTACGGACTGCCGGGCAACGCGACGCAATCCGGCTGGAAGTCGGACTCCTCACTCGGTGGCGGCGGCTACAACGAGCTGATGTTCGAGGACAAGGCCGGCTCCGAACTGGTCAATTTCCAGGCGCAGAAGGACCACAAGCTTCTCATCAAGAACGACCGCACCAAGCTGGTGCAGCACGACCAGTCGGACCGGATCGACCACGACGCCAAGCACTCCGTCGGCCACAACCTCGACGAGGACGTCGGCAACAACAAGACGGTCAAGGTTGGCGTCGACCAGACCACGAATATCGGCAACAACGATACCGAGACGGTGGGGGTCAACCGCTCGCTGACTGTCGGGTCGAACGAGACGATCGGTATTGGGGCGAACTCGACGGAGACGATCGGGGCCAATCACACGCAGACCGTGGCGCTGGTGCAGACGATCACGGTGGGCGCGGCACGTGTGGATTCAGTGGGCGCGGCAGAAACCCGAAGCGTTGGCGCCGTCCAGACGAATCAGATCGGCGCATCGCGCTCGATGACGGTGGGGGCCGGACAGACGCACACGATAGGTGCGGCGGACAGCTGGACAATTGGCGCCGCCCAGAGCGTGAAGGTCGCCGCCGACCAAAGTTTCGCTATCGGTGGTGCGCAGTCGTCGCAGATCGGCAAAGCCAGGTCGGCAAAAATCGCCGCTGACGACGCGACCGATGTCGGAGGCGGTTACGCGCTCAAAGTCGGCAAAGGCAGCGGTATCCAGATTGCCGAAGACAGTACCATCAAGGTTGGCAAGAAGCTGATGATCGATGCTACCGACGAGATCACGCTGGTATGCGGCGACGCTTCGATCAACATGAAAAAGGATGGCACGATTTCCATCAAGGGTAAGGATATCCGCATCCAGGGCAGCGGCGATGTCCAGGTCAAAGCTGACGGCGACGTCAAGATCAAGGGTAGCAATGTCTTCAATAACTGAAATGACTGGACGCGACGAATCGGTCGAACGCATCGACGGGGTCGTCATCGGGCTGTTGATCGGCTTCGAGGATGGCGCGCCGCTGGTGGTGTTCGTCGGCAATCCGGGCGAGACGGCACTCAGGGCCCGCAGCCTGGCGAGGCTCGACTCCTCGTCAGTAGGCGCGGAGGTGGCGTTGCTTTTCGAAGGCGGCGATCCAGGCCGCCCTCTGGTCGTCGGACGCATCGTGGAACCGACACATACAAGCGAACAAATGCAGGTGGTTCGCGACGGCGAAACGGTGACGCTGAATGCTAAGGAGCGCATCGAGCTGCGTTGCGGCCTGGCCTCCATCATTCTGGAGAAAAACGGCCGCATCTCGATCCGCGGCAGTCAATTGAGCAGCCAGGCAAGCGGCGTGAACCGTGTGCGGGGTGCAGCTGTTCACCTCAATTGAGAAGTCCATGCAGCGGATTGCCACGATCCCGGCGATTATCGAGCAGCATGTCGAGGATGCCGCGTTCCTGTGGCACCGTCGTGCGCGGGAGATCGACGGTCCGGTGATGGGCGCCTTCGACATCGGCCGCATCGACCAGCGGCTCGACGCCAATCTCGACGGACTGTTCGCAGCCGGCCAGGCAGCGTGGGACCTCGCGGCGGCACGCTTTGCCGACTACCAGGAGCCGCCCGAACTGTTTCTGTTGGGGGCTCTGGCGTTCGAATGGCAATCCGCGCCCGCGATCAAGTTTGCCCTTGAGAGCGCGGGGCCGCTCGGGAAGCGCGGGCTGTCGGCGCTGTCTGGCGCGGTTGCGCGTAGCGCGCCGGACAAGTTGAAGCCGTTCGTTGCTCGCTGGCTGGATTCGGCAGTCGCAATGGAGCGCGCGTTGGGGGTCGGCGCGCTGCATCATCACGGGGTCAATCCCGGGCCTAGGCTCAGGGAGTTGCTGACCGACCGCGACACCGAAGTGCGCCGCAGGGCGCTGAGGCTTGCGGGTGCGCGGCGGCGTCGGGATGTAATCGCCGAAGTTGTGGCATGTCTTGAGGCGCGTGGCGCAGAGGAACGGCTGGAGGCAGCGGTAGCGGCCTGCCTGCTGGGCGAGGCGCGGCTGGCGCAGCCCGTTCTCGACAAGATGTTGGTCGGCTACCCGGAGCTTGCGGGAGCAGTGATGGAAATCCGGCTACTCACCACGCCGTCGATTGCAGCGCGGAAGTGGTGGCAACAATTGGTCTCCTCCGCAGCAACGCGGGAGGCGGCAGTCGCGGCGAGCGGACTGCTGGGCGACATGGCGGTTATGCCCTGGCTGATTGAGAAGATGCAGTCGCCGGAACTCGCTTATGCGGCGGGGCTCGCGTTGCGCGACCTGGTCGAGATTGACTTTAACGACACGGACGTGTTCGTCACGGAACCGGCTAAGCTCGGGCCGGAGTTCGAGACTACAGAGGCGACGCCGCTGCCCTCCGCTTCGCAGGCCCAAGCTTGGTGGGACAATGGGAGAGGCCCGACGAGGTTCGACAAATTCCAGTCGATGCGGCGGCTGAAACTGGACGCCATGAGGGGAGCGCTTGCCAACGCGGAGATCGCGCTGACCAACTGGCGGCGTTCACACCCGATTCCGGCGTGGATGTGAAGACCCGTCCAGGTACTCAGGACAACGCGATCATGCGCTGACCGTGCTTACAAGCGCGGCGGCACGCATGCCGGCTTCCGATGTGGCTTCGCACATGGCGACATGGCCGGGGGCATAGGCCTTGGCGAAGCTGTCGGCGGCAATAAGCAATGTGAGCGCGCCGGCACCCGCGCCGATGTCGCCCATCGTCATCGCGGGATAGGCCATGGGAAGGGTCTCGCGGCGCGTCCGGTAGAAGCGTGGACGCCCGATCAAGCCCTCCCAGGCGCTATACCGTTCACCATTGTCGTTGCTGACAATAAACTTGATGTCAGATTCAGTTGGGCCCTTGCCCTCGATCGCGGCGCGGCAGGCAGCCACCAAAGCCCGGCCCTGGCTGTGGTTTTCCGACAGCACGGAGTTTTCCTCCAACGCAGCGCCGACACCGTGAATGGCGCATTGGGCGGGCAAATTCTGACCGGTCGAACGGCGCAGGCAGACGACGGCGGCGCCTTCGCCCGGCACAAGGCCTTGCGCATTGTCCTCGGCCTTCAGGCGGTTGGCGGCCATAAGACGGGCGATATCCTTGTCATTCACCAGGCTGTCGACGCCACCCAGCAGAACCTGCTCCACTCCCGGCGTTGCGAGAAGGTCCGCCGCCCGCCCCAACAGCCCGATGCAGGCCGCCGCGCCTCCGTCAACCACGCGCGAGGTGGGATGGAACTTTTCGCGCAGACTGTCTTGCAGGCCGGCAAGAAACGCGCTTGCCGGCTCCTCCGAGAAAGCCGGATGTTCCCGGAATGCCTCCGGCGTCACCAGCAGCAGAGCGCTGGCGCCGGCCGCAACACCGCCCTTTTCCAGCGCCTCGCCCACCGCGCGCGCAGCCATGCTTGTGAGCCACGCGTTTTCGGTGAGGCGAAGAGAATAGTGCGAGGGTATGCGCGAAACGGTCTGATCTTCGCCGAACGGGTCGGTGAGGGTACGCCGCTCGAACGCGGAAAGACTGGCCCGGATTGCCGCTAGCGTCTGGCGCGCATTGAGGCCGGCCGGCGTCACAGCGCCACCGCCCATAACGTAGATCGGAGCCTTCAGCCCAGCCATGTCGCCCTCTCGGCAATCAGCCCGTCGTCTCCGCGTGGGCTGAGATAGGCCTTGCGCTTGCGTCGCGCGAGGAGAAAGGCAGGCGTCACATGGCCGAAGACGATCTCCCTGAGAGCGGGCGTGTTGCGCCTGGTGACCATGGACAAACGCGACTTCAGCGTGACGCGGCGCAAATCGGGCTCGATGATAACCGTGTCGATCCGGAAGGGACGATCCTCCACACGGTCGTCGTAAAGAAGGCGGATCGGAGCCATGACACGCGGCAGGCGGAAGTTCCACCGGTCATCCGGCGTCATGCCGATGACGCTGACCTCTTCGCCTTCGTTCAGCTGCTGCAACTGCTGATCGGCGGGCGCGCAGAGATTGTGGCGTGGATCGAAATCCCTTGGCGGAAGAGGCCACTGATTGTCGATCCAAGCCTGATCGTAAGTGCCCGCTAACGGCAACCTTGGATGCCAGCCGCGGCCGATTACTCCAAACCCGGCCGGCCTTGGCTGATCAGATGGGCTACGGAAAGGCTCATTCGCATAGGTGACATTGGGTGCATGCGTCTTCACAGTCTTGTCCGCGGAGCGGGCGTGATGGAAGCCGACGCCAAGCGGATTACGCAGATCGGTCCTGCCGTTGTCGTCGGTACCCCCATAGGCGCGCTCATAGATAATCGGCATCCTGGAGAAGGGGTGTGGCTGGCCGTACCCGCCCGCATCGTAGAGGCGATCGCCGGTCACGTTGAGCACCTTGCGGATGCTGGCGAGCTTCAACCCGACCTGCATTTCGTGGACGCGCCCTTCGTGAGGCGCATATGCCTGGCCGTTCAAGACAACGTCGATCCCCGGTTTGGTCCACGCGATCTCCCCTTCATAGCGGGTTGACGAGCAGGCAGGATCGCCGAATGGCACGTCGCCGAAGCTCACTGGCAGTTGCTCCACGGCCGGCTGAAATTGCGTGGCATCTTCCCGCATATCGAAGCTGGCCGAGAAAACTGCCAGGAAAACCTCGTTGCCGTCGGCATTTGCCTGGACAAGGCTGCCGGCAACGAACGGCGTGCGATTCTCGATCCAGACCGCAAACATCATGGATCAGCACCAATTGCCATTTTCGTCCTGGCCGATCGGCCAATAGGGCATGCAGGCGACGAGCTTGACCAACTCCATCTCGTTGGCGTCGATCAGCCATTGCAGCAGGAAGATCTCGGCCGCGACGCCAGTTTCTTCGCCCGCAGTGACGTTGACCGTGACGCATTTCAGCCAGTAGCGACGTATCACCCAGACCACATTCGGACTGGCTGCGGCGCCTGCTATACGGTCATTGAAGGCTTTCTCGAGGGCCTTCTCGCGGCTGCCCTGGAGCCCTTCTTCGGTGGAAATGATGTCTGTCCACCATTCAGCCGCAATATCGTAGGCATCCGTCAACTCGGCCACATACTCGACGAACAAGGTTCTGTGCATCGTGCTGGCCTCGTCGTGCTTGCGAGCGACGCGGATATCCGAAGGCGGGGCGACATCACGAGGCTGCGCGAGCAGGCGCCTGATGCCGAGTTCGGAACTGTAGCGTGTGATCAGTGCCACTATTCAACCTCATCGTCGGGATTCATGGCCATTGGCACGAAGCAGAGGCCATCGATGATGGGTTGAAGCTCCGGGGCAAAATGCCGGACGTTGATGATGAGGATTTCGACAGGCCACTCGAAGCTCTGGCTTCGGCCGCTGCTATCAACGCCCCACTTCTCTTCCGGCTCGTCGCCCTCAGGGACTTGCGCATTGTTCCAAGCCACAATCTCAAGATAATGCCTGCGGAAGATCGCCAACACCCGCGGGTGCCCCGCGATCCCCGTCGGCCAGCGCTTCCAGACAGCCTGCCCTTCGTCTGCGACCATGTCCTCCCACCAATCCTCCAACTCGGGCTGGATGGTGAGCAGTTCGCCGATGTAGCTGTCTCTTATTTCTTCTATACCGCGCATCGCTCGTCATCCAAGTTTCACTGGGATATCGTCGATAAAGTTCTTGGCATAGCTTGCGGCCGGAGAGCCTTGCGATGTTGAGCACCTACCACAATGGGGTTTGACCGACTCTGGCGTCGAAAAATGGGCCAAAAATGCGTCGGGCGATTTCTGCATGTTACACCCACCCATCTCCCATGCGACACAAAGCGGCGGTTGATGATCATGGACCATCTCCTGCTTCATCTCGTCCTTGGGAGGAGTTGGAACCAGCTTGGAGTGGCGACCCCGTCTGGTCTTTTTGCATTGCCAACAGGGCTTGCCGTTCACCTTGGCAGCTTGGTCATCGGTGCGTTTGGGACGGTGCGCAACCCGGTCATATTTTTTCGCACACTTCGTGGTCTTTTGATCTTTGGTTAACGTCGCAAGAAACTTGTTGAATGCGGCCGGGTTGATGCAATTGGGCGGCGGATCGCTGGCGGTGTTCTGGTCCATTGTGTCGCCATGACGGTCGACGCCCTTGCCTTCCGCCTTTACTGTGAACGACCACAGCTTGAAGACGCCCTTCCCCTTGATCTTATGGGTTATGACTCCCGCGCCTAGGCCTTGGGTGGCCGGCTCATTACCGGTGCTGGTCGCAATTTCCGACGCATTCTCTATAGCTGTCGGCTCGCCATCGATCTTGACGCTCTTGGTGCCCTTGGTCAGGTCGGATGATGACAGCATATTGACGTAGGGTACCGGAATCGGTCCCGCGGGCGGGGATGGCGGCGAGAGACAGACATCGCCGGGCGCAATGCCTTGGCCGTTGCTGCCCTTGTGGAAAAAGCCCATCTTCTCGGCATAAACGCTGAGACCCATGGTCAGAACTCCTGCGGCACGGCACGCGCCGCGCGCATCGCCGGCAGGGCGTTGTCCGCGAGGTCATGAATGTCAGCGAAGGCAAGTTCACGCACCTCCCAGTCATCCGTCCAGAAGACTATGCGCTTCATTGTGGAGAACTCTCTTGGCGGTTCCAGCGCCCGCAGGCGCGACACGACATACTGCGGGTCCCAATATTCCTTCACAGTCAGTTTGGCGATGTTCGCCATGCCCTGGAACCATGGATCCGTTGCCTCTGGTATCGCGCCAACGCCCACAACAGCGAACGGATAGCGGCGTCCGACACGGTCCTGGCTCATGCGCCAGGCGCCGGCGCAGGGTTGTTCGCCAAAAATCGCGCCCTGGACGACGAAGCGCCAGACTCGGTCGTCGAGGTCCTCACCCTCGTCCGGCCGCGCGCGCAACTCCATCGACATCCACCGGTCCCAGCGGTCGATGAAGGTGCGTGGCAGGTTCGCGGCGACGAAGTCTCCGGTCGCCGGGATCTTGCCGAAAAAGCCGGTGCTCATATCTGCGGCGGACATGTGAATTTCTTGAACATCTCCAGATTGTAGGGGTTCTCGACGCTCGCGGCCTTGAGCTCGAAATCGGCGTACATGCCTTTCGTGCCCAGGCGCAGGCTGTAGACGTCGGAGAGCGAGGTTCCGGTGAAGCGGCCGCCCTTCAGCATCCTCAACCAGGCCCAGCTGCCGGTTTCGTTGAGCATGATTTCGGGCGAACCATCGATGGGCTGGAAGGCGAGCGAGATCACTCCGGTGCCGTCCTTGCCGGGCCAGGTCATCGGTTGCGGCCGCGTCGCGTTGTTGTAGTAGACGAGGCTCTGGCCATCGAGATTGAGCGTCACGCGCGTGACGTTGGGAGACAGGTCCTTCGGTTCGAGCGTGAAGCTCATCACCGGGCCCGTACCGCCGGGGAAAAGATCGTCGCGGATGCGCCTTGCCTGTTCGAATGCCGCCAGCGCCGCAGGGTCGAGGCCGAAGTCGGCGCGCCATTTCCAGGGCTGGCTGGCGGTGTCGACATAGCTGATCAAATGATCGTTGGTGAAGGCGTCGATCAGGCCGGCCGGTCCGAACAGGCGGGCGAAATCGCGGACATTGACATCTACCGCGCTCTCCGGGCTGAACGGATAGCGGTCGTTGAGTGCCGCCTGGCAGAACGGCAGGATGTCGGCGCGCCAGATGGCGTTGAGCTCCGAGGTGACCGCCTTCTGCGTCAGGCCGCTGGTGTCGCCGGCTATGCCGCCCAGCCAGTCGTCGATCGGATCGGGCAGGATCTGCGCCTGCCTGGCGACGGCTCCGGTCAATTCGGCGAGCCCGCCCTGTTTCTTGATGGCGTCCTGCGGATCCGGATTGGCGGTGACGGTCTGCAGCACGTTGGAGAGTGCCGTCAGCGCCACAACGGCGGCGTCGAGCGCCGGCGGCTGGCCGTCGACCTCTGCGATCGCGCCCTTGAGCGGCTTGAAGTGTTCGGCCACCAGGCTGCCGGTCAGGTCCACCTGGTCGGCGGAGCCGGCGCGCGGCAAGAGCTTTGCCCCGGTCTTGACGACCTTGCCGAGCTTGCCGAGCTTGCTGAGCAGTTTCGAGCCGCCCTTCGCGGCCGCCTTGTTGTCTCCCGCGGGCGCCTCATCCGATCGGGTCAGATCCGTCTCCTGGATCACCGCCGTCAGCAACCGCTTCAGCGCGGAGTCGGCGCTTGAAAGGTCCTTCAGGTTTTCGCTGGCGACATTCAGGTCGCTCAGTGGCGCCAGCCTCATGTCGCGCAGGAAACTGTCCCATTGCGCGATGTAGTCGTCGTAGTAGAGCTTCAGAATGTCTTCCGACAGTGCCGAGACCGAGGTTTCGGAATTCTCCGAGCAGCCGCCGGCAAACACCGCGCGATCCAGTGCCGCCTGTGCCGCCACATCCTCGACCCGGTCGAGAACGGCATCGTGGAAGCCGGCATAGGTGAAGGCGCCTGAAACGCCGACGCGAAGCGTCTTGTCGGAACGGCGGGCAAAGACCTTGGCGCCGTTGGGGCCGGCGAAATTGGCGGGGATCCATTCCTTGACCGCGGCCACTTCCGGGTCGGCCAGAAGCTGCTTGTAGGCTCGCTGCGGCAACGAAATCGTGCATACCGTCTTCAGCGCCTCGGCGACCAGCGCCTTGTCGGGCGCTATGTAGTTGTCGTCGACCGCCATGCGGCGGATCGCGGCAAGCTGATGCTCCTCCGCATCGGTGGTTGGGAAGGGCGGCGCGGGCGCGAATTCGGG
Source organism: Mesorhizobium sp. IMUNJ 23033 (assembly GCF_044778005.1). Taxonomy (NCBI): domain Bacteria; kingdom Pseudomonadati; phylum Pseudomonadota; class Alphaproteobacteria; order Hyphomicrobiales; family Phyllobacteriaceae; genus Mesorhizobium; species Mesorhizobium sp. IMUNJ 23033. Next base: position 38,753 of record NZ_JBJACT010000011.1, on the reverse strand, counting down.
CAGGCTGTTCACCCACCAGTTCTGGGCGAAGTCGGCATCCATCTGCGACAGGCCGGTCATCATGCGATAGGTCTTCAGCGCGCCGAGCATGAAATCCGGATCGCGGATCTGCCGCCACATCGTCGCCTCGAGCAGCGCCACCATGTGCGGCTCGAGAACATTGCGCAGCGCGTGGTCGTAAGTGTCGGCCTGGGCCCGCACCAGTTCCGCAGAGGCCGAAGGGCCAAGCAGATCCTGGACTGCATCCGGCGGCGCCGTGCGCGCGATCGCCACCTCGTCCATGGCGCCGAGGGCGCCGTCGATGGCGGGCTGCTCCACCGATGGCGGGTTCTCGCCGGCCGTGGTCAGCGGCGCCTGCAGCGCCTCGAACTGGCCGGCCTGCGCCGTGATCGCGTTGCGGTTGTCAAAGTAAGACCAGGTGAACAGCCCGCCGGCAAGCAAGGCCGCCGCCGTGCATGCGGCGGCTGCGCCGCGCCAGATCCAGGTTCGGCGGCGCTGCGCCAGCGGGTCAAAGGTACCGAGACCGGCCTCCTTGAAGATGACCTCGGTCAAAAGGTTCTTCAGGAAGAAGCTGCGTTTTTCGATCCTTGGCGCCGGCATGGCGCGTCGCGGCGGCAGACCGAACGAGGACGACAATGCCGCGGTCAGCCGGTCGATGGGCGCGCCTTCCTGGGTCGCCGACGTCAGATAGAGGCCGCGCAGCCAGGCGGCTTCTTCGTAGCGGCTTTCGCCGAACATCGCCTCGATCAGCACCTGGATCGGTTCGGAGAGGCTCGCCAGCTGGGCAGGAAAGCGGAAGATCTCGGCGCGCGAGGCCAGCTTGTCCTCGTCCTCGAGGCGTGGCACCAGCCGCCGCTCGAGTTCGGCCGCCAGCGTGGTGATTTCCCGTTCGATGGTCTTGGCGTCGACGCGCGCATCGAGCGCGAAGGTCGTCCCCCACACCTGCTCGCGGGAGGCCGTCGACAGGCCGCCGAAGAAAGGCTCGAAACCCTTGATCAGGTCGGCCTTGGTCAGCATCAGATAGACCGGTAGCCGGATCTCGAGCCGGTCGTTGAGCTCGGCCAGCCGGCGGCGGATCTTGCGGCCATGCGCCTTGATCGCTTCGTCACCCTCGGAAAGCGTGTCGATCGACAGCGCGACGATCACCCCGTTCAGCGCGCGGCGGCCGCGGTGCTTCTTCAACAGGTCGAGGAAGCCCAGCCATTCCGCCGCATCGACGTCGAGCTGGCTTTCCTGCTGGACATAGCGGCCGGCGGTGTCGATCAGGACCGCGTTCTCCGAGAAGAACCAGTCGCAATTGCGGGTGCCGCCAACGCCTTGCAGATCGTCGGTGAGGTCGATCGGAAAGGTCAGACCGGACTGCCTGAGCGCCGTGGTCTTGCCGGTGGCCGGCGGCCCGACGATCACATACCACGGCATCTCGCGCAGGAACTTGCGCCCGCCCAGCTTGCGCCGTTTCAGTTCGGCCATCACCTCGGCGAACTTGGCGCCGACGGCGGCGACGTTCTCTTCGCCGGGGCCGAGCGGCTTTTCCACCACGGGCGCGGCGATCTCGGCCACAAACAGGCGGTTGGCGCGGATGGCGCGACGCTGGGCGACGATCAGCCAGATCAGCCAGAAGATGACCAGCAGCGCGATGATGACGATGCGGACATTGTCCGAGGCAAATGGCTCATAGGCGCCGACCTTGACGATCGGGCCAAACACCCAAATCACCAGCGAAAGCAGCGTGATGCCGATCAGCGTCCACAGCCAGCGCGATGTCAGGACCGCCCAGAGGAAGCGCAGGATGAACATGTCACAGCCTCTTCTCGACCAGCACCTCGACGCGCCGGTTCAAGGCCCGGCCCTCGCGCGTGCTGTCATCGGCCACCGGGTCGGTGGCCGCGCGGCCTTCGGAACGAACGCGGTCCTGCGGCACGCCGTTCTGCACCAACATCTCGGCAATGGTCGCCGCGCGCTCTTCCGACAGCCGCTGGTTGGTGGAGAGCGGGTTGGATCTCTGCAGGGGAATGCTGTCGGTGTGGCCGACCACGGTGATCTGCCCGATCAGTTCCTGATTGGCGAGGATCACCTTGGCGATCGAGCCGATCAGCGGTTCAAAACCTTCCGTCAACGTCGCCCGCGACGACTGGAACAGTTCGGGATTCGAGGCCTGGATGACCAGCCTGGCCAGCGAGACGCTCTCGGTGCCGCTGAGCGCCTTCTTGAGGTCGCCCGGCGCGCCGGCCTCGAATTCCGGCAGCAGCGCGAAATCCACGCTCACCGCCTCCGGTGGCGGCTCTTCGACCTTCGGCGAGGCGCGGGTGATGTCGGCGCGACTGGGCGGCGGCAGCGCGCGAACCAATGCGGAAAGCTCGACTGCTTGGCTGCTCAGTCCCATCGACAGCCCGACATGGATCGCGGTGGCGATGACGGCCGCGGCGAGCGCCATCACCCAGATCGGAACGATGAAGCGCTGCGGCTCGTCGGAGGCGATCACGCCTTTCCAGTTTGGCGACAGCGGCGCGCCTTCGGCGTCGGCGTCGCGCAGGAAGCGTGCCGCCGCCACGCGCACGGCATTGATCGAGCGGTCGCCCGAACGACCGGGCACCCGGTACTTGCCGCGGAAACCAAGCGCCAGGCAGTGATATTGCAGCTCGAGGAGTTCGCGATCCCGATTGGGGTGGCGTTCCAGTTCGTCGAGACGGGTGAAGAACTGCGTCCCGGCATCGACGTCGCCGCGCAGCATGACCACAAGCGGCTGGCGCGGCCATGCGCTGGCGCCGCCCCACGGCGTGTTCAGGGCCAGGTCGTCGAGCAAGGCCGCGACCACCCACGCCGCCTGATCGGCCCGCTCCATCGAGGATCCCGCCGCCATCGCCGTGTCGCGGGCGCGAACCAGTTCGTCGAGCAGCCGGGTGCGCAACGCTTCCGGGTTTTCCGGCGGCAGCGCGCTTTCAAGCTCGGGCGCGAATTCGAGCAAGGGCGCGAAGGCGTTGACGAGCGCATTCGGGTGCGCTCGCGCGCGCTTGACCGGCACACCCGGCAGCAGCGGCGCCATCGGCCGCGGCATCGGCGAGCCGGTCAGCCGAATGCGGGTGCGTTCGCGATCCTCCGACAGTCCGAAAGGATCATCCCGGCTCATGATCTCACCTGTTCACCGAGTAGCAGTCCACCTGCGGCTCGCTCGGCAATACGCCGGAGACGCCGATGACGAAGCCGGGAGCATCGAGCAGCGAGGCCCAATGCTCGCTCTTCTGGTCGAGTTCCAGGCACAGCCGGTCGCCGTCATAAGGGATTTCGCGGGGCTGCGAATGCAGCGGCTTCAGCGGAATGCCCGGCAGGCGCGATTTCCACAGGCCCTCGAACTGGTCGGCCGAGCCGACAGTGGCCTGATTGACGAATATCTTGCGCAACGCATCCTCAGACAGCTCCGAGCCGACCCGGATGACGATGCGGCTGGCGACCAGCAGCTTCGGGTTGTCGATGCGGATTTTCCAGACATTGGTCGAATGCCGCATGACGGGCAGCGCGCGCGATTTCGGCTCGATGTAGCGCAGGCTGAGGATGAGCGAGCGCAGCGCATCCGCCAGCGCCGAATAGGCGGGGCCGGGCGCCATGTGATCGTAGGCCGGCAACTCGCCCAGCCGTCGCGCGCTCGAACCGTAGGTCGCCATCGAACCGGCGAGACCGGCAAGTTCCAGGTAAAGCTCGGCCGGATGGAAGACATCCTGCGCCAGCATGTGCGCCAGCCGCGGGCGGGCCGCGTTGGCGAGGTTGAGCATCAAAAGGTCTTCGACGCTGCGCCCCGGTCCGCCGAGCACCATCTTGCCATGCGCCTCGGCGATCTGGTCGAGCCCGGTGACGACTTCGAGAAGCAATTGCCGGTACCAGGCTACGGCACCTGTTATCAGCGTCGGCGGCAGGAATGTCTCGTCCAGCGAGACGCCGCCATCGGCCCGCACCCCCTTGACGTCGGCTATCGGCAGAGCGGTGTAACCACCGACCGACTTGCCGGGCGCAAGCAGCAGCGCCTGCGGGCGGGCGATTTCGATTTCTTCCGCGTCCGACCCACCCTGAACGGCATCGCGGACCGAAACGATCCGCCCATGGTAGCGCGCTCCGGCCGAAGGCGCGTGCGCCGGGTCGAAGCCGACGCCGCCGGCAGGCTCGAGCGGCAGGGCGACGAGTACGGCTCCGGCACCGGTGTCGGCGGTGACCGGCAGCGGTCGCGGCGCGTCCATCAGATCCGGAATGGAGAAAGGGGTGCCGTCCGGGAAGATGCCCCGCGCCGACAAGATGGACACCTGGCCGGCATCGAGCAAGGCCTGGTCCAGCGTCAACTGGGTGAAGCCGAACGTGTGCAGTTGCCCGGCCTGCAATGCGCCGCGCACGGTCGCCTCGAAGAACCGGTCCTGCTGCTGGAAATGCTGGGTCCGCAGAAACAGCCCTTCGGACCACAGCACCCTGTTTGCATCGCTCATGCCGCTACTTCCTGCATCGAGCACCCCTTGCCCTGGCCGCTAGGCGGATATGCCGCCGCTGCCAAGCGTGACGTTGACGGTGAATGTCGAGCCGGCAGAGACCGACTTGGTCGTCCGCCAGTTTCGCCCGCCAGGCTCGCGAATGAGGGCGACGAAGCCCAATGCAGCCGCGTCCGGCTCGACGGTGATGGTTTTGGACGCGGACTTTCCCGGTCCGACTGAGACCTGGTCGGAGCCGATGAGGTCGCCCCCCAGCGCCGAGCCGGCATCGCCCTGCAGGGCGAAATAATCGGCCGAATTGAACTTGCCGGTACTGCGCAGCCGCATGATCAGGACCGTCACCGGCCGATCGCCGCCGCCTGGTCCCGGGTTCATGCCGGCCGCGCCGGTCAGGTTGACCGTGATCACGGACGGTTTCGGCGGGCCGCTCTGGCAAGCCGCAAGCAGCCCGGTCGCACCCAGGGCAATGACAAATTCGCGTCGGTCGATCATGTTTCACTCCTCCTCATATGCGTCACGAAAATCGGCGCCAATTTCGCCAAGGAAGCTCTTCTCCGCGCTCTCGGCGATTTCACGATGGCGTTTCTGGTAAAGTTCCCACAGCTTGGCGCCACGCCCGCCCGAAAGCAGGGTGCCGATCGCGGAATTCGATTTCAGCTCTTCCTCGATCATCGCCGGGTCGAAGCGGTCGATCATCTGGCGCAGCGCTGCCTGCACGCCGCGCCAGGCTCGCACGTGATGCTGCGCAAGATCGCGGACCGCATCGGCGATCGCCGCTTCGCCGGCAAGAAATCCTGGGCTGCGCTCGGCGATGATGGTCACGATCGCGTCGTCGACGGTCGGCAGGAATTTGAGCGGATTGACCTCGGAGGCCCCGACCATCGTCTGGGCGACGCGGGCGTTGCCCTTTTCCTCGGCGCGCTTGCGCAGAAGCTGCATCAGGCCTTCCATCATCAGCCTGTATTCGCGACCGAATTTCTCCATTTCGGCGATGGTGTCGCGTCCGGGGAAATCGGCTTCCTCGACGCCCATTCCGCGCAGGAATGCGCTGCGAAGCGCCATGTCCTCCTGCGGCGCTGCTGCCGGCGGGCGGGCAGGCCGGGAAGCGGCGGCCGGGCGTGGCGGCGGAGGTGGCTCCGGCGCCTGCACCGGCAAATCCCACGGGTTCGTCGGTTGCGGCCGTTCGGCGGCGCGCTCTCGCTGGCCGCCTGGCGAGGCGCCGTTCGCCGAAGCGGGTGGCTCGGCCGGCCCGAAGCCGAAATCGTCCTCGAATGAAGGCGGCTTCGGCGAAGCAGGCTCGGCCGCGCCGTTGAGCGATGGCACCGGGTCGAGGCTGAACGGGTCGTCGAAGGCCGGAGAATTGTGCTGGTCCGCGTTGGCGCGCTCGAAGGCTCCCGGCACAGGCTGCTCAAACGGGTTCGGCAGATCGGCCGGCCGCGGCCGTCGCGGCTCCTCTTCGGTCCTGGCCGAGAAGAAATCGTCGCGGCCGATGCTCACCGGCCCGCGCGACGGAGGCGGCGACCGTTCCGGCATGGCCCGGCTGGCGGCGGGCGAGGGGCCGGTCGGCGTCTGCAGATCGACATGCAAGACATAGTCGCCCAGCCGCAGCCGCATGCCGCTTTGCAGACGGGTCGATTTGCCGGCGCCGAGCGGGCTGTCGGAATCGTTTATAAACAGCCCGCTGCTCGACGTATCGGTGACGAAGTACCCATCCTGCCCGCCCGAGATCTTGCAATGGGCACGCGAGACGAACATGTCGGGATCGTCGATCTGCCAGCCCGCGTCCGCACTGCGTCCGATCACCAGCTCACCCTCGTCCAGCCGGGTCTGCCGCACCGCCTGGGTGCGTGGGCCTTGCTCCAGCGTCAGCAGCAGACTCATGCCGCGACCTCCGCCATGTCCGGCCGCCATCCAACGATCGTCCGCAGCCGCAGATCGTCAGCATCTCCCCTTTCGGCGGGCCGCGCAAGCCAGGCGGTCCGGGCGAGCTGGACGGTTCCGATACGCGGCGGCGGTACAGCTTCGCGCGCCAGCACGATGCGCAGATCGACGTCGAGCGTTTCCCCGATCATCTCGCGAACCGCCTGTTTGAACAGTTTCAGACGCTGGCCGCCCGGCAGGAACGCCTTGAAGTCCTCAAATCCGAGCGGGCCGACGCGCAATTCGATCCGGCTTTGGCGGCTGAAAACGCGAGGGCCGATCGTCGCCCCGCGACCGAGTGCTGCGTAGGCCTTGGCCACGCGGGTCTGGAATGTCGCCGGTATGGTGATCCAGACAGCGACGAACTCCTTGATCTGGACCGGCACCTTGAACGCTTCCGCAAGGAACAGCGTCAGCCGCTCCGGGCCGTCGACCTGGCTGGCCAGCGATCCGGCCTGGCGAAGCTTCACCGTGTCGAGATCGGGATCCTGGGTGCCGGGAAGGCCGATACCCGCCATCGCCTGGAGCATGGCGCGGACGCGGCCACCGACAGCGCGTTCGACCTGCACCGCCGGATGCGCATCCGCCCATGCCCGATAGTAGAGGGCGATCATGCGGTGCTGAAGAATGTTGACGAAGTCCACGAACGTCGTGTCGCTGGTCTGCTGCGCCTCGGCGCCGGTGAACCAGCGCTGCGACAGACGATCGAGCACCCAGCGCGTCAAATGCAGCGGCATAGGCCCCTCAGGTCCCAGTAGGCCGAGATTTGCCACCGTGACCCGCGCTGGTGTCTTGTCGTCTGCCTCGCGGAAACCTACGACGTCCCTGGCCGAGAAGCTGAGACGCACATGCTGTCCCAGCCTTGCCGGCTCGCGGGCCGGCTGGCCGGTATAGCCGAACAAGCCGCCCTTCTGTTCGAGCCGGCGCAACAGCTCGAAGAAGTCGAACGCCTCGGACAGCCTCCCGGCCTGGTCTGGCTCGACCTTGTCTAGATCAGGTAGCGATTGCCGGGCGTCATCGGCCATGGCACATCCTCCTGCTTCTGCAACAGCCGCGTGCGGGTCCGCACGAAGCCGTTTATGCCGGCGTGGCGGGCAAACAGCCGGGCAAGCAGGCCCGAAAGCAGCAGCGTGCTTTGCCCCGCCAGGACCGACTGGTCCACATGCAACGTCACTTCCGTGCCGCGTCCAAAGCACATCGGCCCGTCGATCCGCAGCCGTTCGATGATCGGACGCGAGTCGATGCGGACGATCGAGTACACGTTGCGGGCGAGGCTCGGATCGCCGCGGTCGGCATAGAGATCAAGCAAAGCGTGCAGCGGGTCAACGCCACGACCTTCCTTGGCAAGGCTGAGGAAGTTGAGCGCGAGCTGCGCCACGAGCCGCCAGGCAAGATTGTCGGTCCGGGATTCTCCTTCGGCGCCGACCGGCAGCGCCGCTGGGATCGCCGGCTGCGGCGGACGCAACGCACCGAGAAGCCTGACCGTTTCGACCGGATCGGCTGTCTCCAGGGTCAAGGTCGGGTTGTCGTCCAGGATCGGCAGATCGCGATTGGTGCAAAGGGCCATGATATCGAGACGCTTGAGCGGCCGGTTCGCCGGGCTTGCGACCGGACGCGAAACCGCCAGGAACACGTCGTCGCCTGTGTAGGAGGTGCGGGTCAGGCCGTCGCGGCGTTCATCCTCGGTCGCCCGGCGAGGGCGCCGTTCGGTCGAATAGACCCAGCCGCTGCCGCGGTTCTGCCCCAGGCTGAACAGTTCGGGGATTTCGGCGTCGTTGCCTTCCGTGTCAGCGTCCTCGACACGGGTGACCCGATAGATTTCGAAGTCGCGCGCCCTTGTGCGGTCGGCATGCAGCACCTGTCGCGTCTTGCGCGCATCGAGTTCGATGACGTTGCACTCTCGTTCGAAGAGATTGATGATCGGCGTCGCGAAGAGTTCGAAATCCGCCGGCGCCAGGTCGGCAAGTTCAGGCACCGGGCGCCGGAACAGGAAGATGACCTCGATCCCGGCCTCGCATCTGCGCACGACCGGCTGCAGCCCTGAAACGCGCACATAGTGGAAGCGCTCGGGCATCATGAAATATTCGCGCAGCAGACGGTAGCCTTCGAATGTCGGACGGGTGCGCGGCATCAAGGCTTCGTCGTCGCCGATGCCGACCATTTCGGGCTCGGGCAGGGGCGATATCGGATTGGTCTTGCCTTCCGCGCGTGCGCCAACCGCCGAACAGGCGCCGAAGATGGCGTCAAAGATCAGCGGCGCCTTGGTGCGCCCGGCGAAATAAAGATCGAGCCGGTCGATCGCCAGTTCGTTGAGCTTGCCCTTTCCGGTCCGCGCCAGTGCGATGCGCAGCGCCGCCACGCCGGCAGTGCCGCCGACCGGCCCGATGCCGGCTGCTGCCAGCCCGCTGCGGTCCTGGAAATAGCTGACCGAAGTGACCGCGATCGGCCACAGCATGACCTCCTGCCCGGTGGTGAAGGTGCAGCGCGTCGAAAGGCCGGGTTGCAGGCTGGAGACCAGCCGCGTGCCACGCTTGACGACATGGCCGGCAATCATCGACTGGACCTGCTGGCCGGGTTTCAACACTACCATCGCGGTTGCCGGCGCCGGCGTGACCAGATCGGGATAGAGGACGTCGAGCACGCTGCGCGAGAAGCGCGAGCGTTCTGCATCGACCTTGAGCCGGGTGCGCGCGGCAAGGAAGGCAACGCCATCCAGCAGCCGCTCGACATAGGGGTCGGGGCAGGGCACCGTATCCAGCGAAAGATTGCGCGCCACCGCCGGATGCATGTCGGCGAATTCCGCTGCGAGCGCGCGGATATGGGTCAGTTCCTCCTCGTAATATTCTACGAAGACCCGATCCATCTCAGCTTTCCCTAAGCTCGGTCCGCGCCAGGCCGTTGTCGAGATTGATCGTCGTGCGCAGTCGCATCCGTTCCGGTGTCGGCGTCATGATCAGCACGGCGTCTATCTCGATCTTCAGGCCCGCGGTCTTGTCGCCGAGGGTGACCGTCACCGTTGTCGCGCTCTCCTTCAGGCGCGGCTCGAACGTGGCAAGGACGGAGCGGATCTCGCGCGCCAGCACATCGCGGTCGAAGTCCCGCGACGAACGGCCCGAGAAAGAGGGCACGCCATAATTGACCACGCTGCGGCGCACTTCCGGAAAATCGGCGAACGATGGCGGGTTGTCCATTGCCTGTTCTTTTTCGAGGTCGGAAAAAAGCGGCGTGGCTTCGAATCGTTCGGTGTTGAACAAGGCCTCGATATCGCGCCGCACGGCTTCTCTCAGCACGCGTGCGGACACCACCACGCCGCGGCTTTCGATCTCCGCGCGGTGCTGGGTCTGGAAGATCAGCCGGTGCAGGCGCCGTTTCTGGTCCGGCGTCAGCTCCGCGTCGGCGTCGATGTGCCGCGCGCTGCCCGCAACGAGGGTTTCCAGCCGGTCCGCGCCGAGCTCGTCCTGCAACAACTGGCGCAGCCCGTCTATTTCGGAGGTCAGGCCCGGCAGGTCGTTGACGAGGCGGTCCCAAAGAGAGGGTTGGACCGCCTCGCGTTTCGCGCGCGAACTGCCTGTTAGCTGCAGCTTGTTCGCGCCGGGCCGCCGGGCCTCACTTGCCGACATAGACATCCATTTCGATTTCGTCGTCCTTGTCATAGACGAACTTGATCTTCTTGTAGGCGAAGCTGACCTCCTCCTCGATCAAGTCTTCCTCGTCCTCGGCCTGCTTCATGTCGTATTCCATGATCGAGGCGTCGGTCAGGGTAACGACCAGGTAGTCGCTGGTCTCTCCGTCGATCGTCCGGCGGGCGGAGAACACGACTTCGTCCAGCGCCTTGTTGTCGAACAGCGCCTTTTTCAGATAGGGCGAGGCCTTGTCATAGTGTTTGGTGAACTTGATCATGCCCAGGGACACGCGGCCACGACGCGAGAGCGAATTCGGATCGTACGGAGCGACGATCTTGTAATCGACGCCATGGATTTCGATTTCGTCCTCATGGCCGTCACGAACGCTTGGGCCCTTGATATCCGGAACCTTAAGAAAGCCATCGATTTTCACTGCCATTGTCTTTCTCCACCGCTTTCAAACAAAACAAGATGTGGTTGCTGCAATCACGTCTTCACGGACGGTAGTTCCGACACCAGCCTGAGCGAGGCGTTGATGCCTTCCAGCTGGTAGTGCGGACGCAGATAGAAGCGGGCATTGTAATAGCCCGGCCGCCCCTCCACGCTGTCGACCTGGACCTCGGCCGCGGCAAGCGGGCGCTTGGCGCGCGCCTTGTCGTCGGCGAAGGCCGGGTTGGCCAGCACGTAGCGGTTGATCCACTCGGTCAACCAGATCTGCATGTCGGAGCGTTCCTTGAACGATCCGATCTTGTCGCGCGCAATCGCCTTCAGGTAGTGCGCAAAGCGCGAAACCGGGAAAAGATAGGGCAGGTTGGCGCTCAGCCGCTCGTTCGACTGGGCGTCGGGATCGACCAGGCGTCCGGCGCGCGTCTCGTCGTCCTGCAGCGAATGCGCGCCAATGAAAGCGGCGAGATCGGTGTTTTTGCGGTGCAGGATGGGCATCAGGCCGAGCTTGGCCAGTTCCGCCTCGCGCCGGTCGTCGATGGCGACCTCTGTCGGGCATTTCATCGCGATCGAGCCGTCGTCGGTCGGGAAGGAGTGCACTGGCAGGTTGAGCACCGTGCCGCCGTTCTCGACGCCGCGGATCTGCGTGCCCCAGCCGTAGAGCTTATGGCTGCGATTGATGTTGACGCCCATCGGAAAGGCGGCGTTCATCCAGACATATTTGTTGTGATCGGCCTGCACCTCTTCCTCGAAGGTGAAGCCCTTCACCGGAACGGTGTCCGTACCGTAGGGAAGGCGCGCGAGCACACGCGGCATAGTGAGGCCGATGTAGCGCGCGTCCTCGCTCTCGCGCAGCGATTGCCACGAGGCATAGGCCGGGTTCGACACGATCATCTGCAGGTCTTGCGGGTTTGGCAGTTCCTGCCAGCTGTCCATGCGGAACAGGCGCGGCGAGGCGGCGGCGATGAACGGCGTATGCGCGGAGGCGCAGATACCCGAGATGTTGCGCAACAGGCCGACGTCACGCGGATGGTTCGAGAATTCGTAGGCGCCGATAATGCAGCCGATTGGCTCGCCGCCAAGCATCGAATACTCGTCCGTATAGACTTTCTTGAAGATCGGGCTCTGGTCCCACATCTGGCCTTCGTAGTCTTCGAGCGTGTCGGCCAGCTGCTCCTTGGAAATGTTCATCACCCGGATCTTCAGCTTCTGATCCGTCTCAGTGTTGTTGATGAGATACCAGAGGCCACGCCAGGTGCCTTCCATTTCGCGCACTTCCGGTGCGTGCAGGATCTCGTTGACCTGCTCGGTCAGCATCTTGTCGATGCCCGCGATTAGCGACTTGATCGACTTGATCGCGTTGGACGAAATGGTTGTGGTCTCGGAGCGCGATTGCGCTGCGAGCGCGAGGTTGCGCACGAGCTGCTGCAGCTTTTCGCTGTCGTCTTTCTTGACCTTGAAGTCCTTCTCGAGGAGTCCGCTGAATTCCCCGAGGTCGATGCCTTCCGCCTCGGCGACGGCTGGTGCGGTTTTTTGCTGTTCGGCCATGATTTACTCTCCAGCCTTGTCGTCGTCGGACATTGCCTGGCCGGCGATCTTGCTCAGAAGCGGCTCATTGTTCAGCAATTGCGCGATGCGCTTTTCGGCATCGACGCGGCCGTCCATGAAGCCGAGCAGTTCCTCGAGCTGACGCCGCATCTTGAGGATCTCGGCCAATTGCGGAACCTGCGCGGCGATCTTGTCCGGCGCGAAATCGCCCATCTTGGTGAAGGTGAGATCGAGCGCCAGTTCCTCGTCGCGCTCCTGGCCTTCGACCTGTGGCAGCGTGTTCTTCACGCGTGCCTTCACGCGGGGCCCCAGCGCTTCCATGAATTTGGGGAAGCGGTTGGCGTCGGTCTCGACGAAGGCGCGGTCGAGCACCGACTTCGAGGCTTCCTTGGTTTGCGATGCGCCGGAAAGGTCGGCCACCACGCCCATGACAAACGGCAGTTCGATCGTCGTCGGGCTGCCGTAGGTTTCCACGTCGTAGGCGATCTGCACCCGCGGCGCGCGATTTCGTTCGATGACCTTCGCTTTGCTTTCGGCTGGCATGTGTGTTGCTACCTTTCATCCTTCTGAGCGGCCTTCTTGGCGTCGGGAACGCCGGCCAGGAGCCGGAATTCCTTCAGCCCCGAAGGGGCGAGATCTTCCATCAGTTCAACAAAATCCATGTGCACCATGCGGCGCACGCGGCGGGCCAGATGCGGGATCGGGCTCGACGGTTCGGTGCGGTCGTAGAAGGCGACCACGAGGTCGAGACATTTCACGACGTCGTCGCGCGAGGAGATCCGGTCAGGCAGGCCAGTGCTGCCGGGCTCCGCGTAGCTTGCCACACCTGCCATCGTATCGGCTCCATGACCGTTTCGAGCAGGCATTGCCGGTTCGGCCGGCGCCGGGGCCGGCTTTGCCGCGCCATTCGCAGCGGCCCCGGCGGCCGCGTTGCGTTCGAGCGTCGTCAGCAAACGCTGCAGATACCGCTTTAACTCCGGGACGGGGGCACCGCCCTCGAGACGGGCGTTGAGTGCGGCCTCGACCGCGTCGAGGGCCGCGATCGCGGCGCGGGCGTCGGCGACGAGCGACGTCATCTCGGCGCCGGCTTGATCCACTTGCGCCGCGCAGCCGCTGCGCACCCGGTTGAGGAGTTGGCTGTGGGCACCGGCCAGCGCCGCCTTTTCGGCCGTATTCAACCCCGAGGCGGCTTCCTGAAGCATGACGCGCTCGTCAAGTGCTGCCTGTTCCAGATCGCGTCCGCTGATCGGCCCGATGCCGCGCGGCGCAAAAAGCGTCATCTGACGCAAATCCGCCAGCAAACCGTCCTGACCGTTTTGTAGGTCGGCCAAGGCGTTGAGACGGCGCAAGGCGGCATCGCGTGGCGAAGCGCCCGGCCGCAACGCCGGATGCATCGTGTCCCAATACTGGTCGATGCTTTGTGCAATAAGGCTCAGTCCAAGCGTCAGCCCGGCCAGTTTCTCTTCATTGGCCAGCGCTCGCGCGACAACGACAAGCAGGCGCAGGTCACGGCCATGGCTGCGCAGTTCTTCCGCCTTGTCGAGCACGGCAGGCCAGTCGACCGGAATGGTGGATTCGACCGGCTTGTTGTGACCCTCCTGGACGACCTTGACCTGGGGTTCGGTGAGCCGCTCGATCTCGTGAAAGGCCGGATCGTTGCGCAAATCTCCCCCAGACGGGTTTTCACCGTCCAAAGGATTCAGCCAGAGTGCGAGATCAATCACACGAACCCCCAGCAAGCGGCCCTGAGACCTGCGTGATCAAACATCTATCACACTGCGTCACTTTATCACAATTCAACAGCTGCTCAAAAACTAACGGAAGCTAAACGCGACCATTCTCGCTTGCGGGAACCTGGCGTGTTTACCGAACTCCGTATGTGAAATGCATCGCATAGGCGGGGGCAATTTCATGTTTGTTTTCGCGGAGATGCGGGGCGTTTCGTGAAATGCCAGACGTCGGCCGACTCGACGTCCGGGCGGTTCATTCGTCGTGTGCTTTGTCAAGATGCTGCTTATGTGGCAGGGTATCGGCTGGCAGGTTTCAGGAGCAGGTTCGATGGAACAGCGCCGGGCATCGCAGAGCTTCAAGCGCAAGGAACTGGTCGCTAAGCTCAACCCTGTCGGCGTCCGCGCCTTCAAGGCTGCGGCCGACACGGCCAAGATGCGCGGCAATCCCTATGTCGAACTCGTCCATTTCGTCCAGCAATTGGTGCTTTCGGAGCGCTCGGACGTGCAAATGATCGTCGCCGACGCAGAGATGGATGTCAGCCGGCTAACGGCCGACATGACGCGCGCTGTAGATAAGCTTCCCTATGGCGCGACTTCGGTGGAGGAGTTTTCCGACCATATCTTTCACGCCATCCAGGAGGGCTGGAACCTGGCGGCGCTGGAATTCGGTGTCGAAGAGGTGCGCAGTTCGCATATCCTGCTTGCCTGCCTGAAGACGCCGGTGCTGGAAGGCCTTGTGTCGAAAATCAGCGCCGAATTCGACAAGATCGATGCCGACGCCGTCATCAAGCGCTTTGCCGAGGTGACGGAAGGGTCGCTCGAAGCGGGCGACGCTCCGACGGCACCCGATGCCGAGACGCCGATGAAACGGGGTCCGGGCGGAGACTCTGCGCTGGCCAAATATGCGACCAACCTGACCCAGCGTGCCGGCGACGGCAAGATCGACCCGGTCGTCGGCCGCGATCCGGAGATCAGGCAGATCGTCGACATTCTGATGCGGCGTCGCCAGAACAACCCGATCCTCACCGGCGAGGCAGGGGTCGGCAAGACTGCCGTGGTCGAGGGCTTTGCGCTCCGCATCTCCCAGGGCGACGTGCCGCCAACGCTGCAGAATGTCAGCGTGCATATGCTCGACGTCGGCCTGATGCAGGCGGGCGCCAGCGTGAAGGGCGAATTCGAGAAACGGCTAAAGGCGGTCATCGACGAGGTGCAGTCCTCCGAAAAGCCGATCATCCTGTTCATCGACGAAGCCCATACGCTGATCGGCGCCGGTGGTGCCGCCGGAACCGGCGATGCCGCCAATCTTTTGAAGCCGGCGCTGGCGCGCGGCGAGCTGCGCACGATCGCGGCAACGACCTGGGCCGAATACAAGCAGCATATCGAAAAGGATCCGGCGCTGACGCGCCGTTTCCAGGTGGTCAAGATCGATGAACCGTCGGAGGCGGTGGCCGTTCTCATGCTGCGCGGCGTGGCGGGCGTTCTGGAGCAGCACCACAAGGTGCAGATACTGGACGAGGCGATCGAGGCGGCGGTCGGCCTGTCGCACCGCTACATCCCGGCCAGGCAACTGCCGGACAAGGCAGTGAGCCTGCTCGACACCGCCTGCGCCCGCGTTGCGATATCGCAGCACGCCACGCCGGCCGAGGTCGAGGACATTCTGCGCCGCCGTCAGGCGCTGGAGGTCGAGAACGGCATCATCGGCCGCGAGGCTGCGATCGGCATCGAGGTGACCGGGCGGCAGGCACGGGTCGACGCGGGACTGGCCGAGACCGAAGGCACGCTTGCCGCCGCGCAGGCACGCTGGGAGCGGGAAAAGGCGCTGGTCGCCGAGATCCTCGACCTGCGCGCCAGGCTGCGCGGCGAGGGCGTGCCGCTCGATGCGGTGGCGGCGGAGGAGGCCGCCGGCGAAATGGCGGCTGCGGATGCGGCCGGGACGGCGGTGTCCGAGGCCAAGGCGTCCGACACCGAAACGGCTGAGGCCGAGCCGGAGACGACGGCGACAGCCGGGTCGCCCGCGCCCGATCCGGCTGCCGATCTCACGCGGCTGCGCGAACTGATGGCGGAACTCGCCGAAGCGCAAGGCGAGACACCGCTGATCCTGCCGTCGGTCGACCGCAATGCGGTGGCTGCCGTGGTGCAGGATTGGACCGGTATCCCGACCGGACGCATGCTGTCCAGCCAGACCGAAAAGGCGCTGCGGCTGGCCGGCACCTTGTCCGAGCGCGTGGTCGGCCAGGACCATGCCATGGAGATGATCGCCAAGCGCGTGCAGACCAGCCGCGCCGGCCTCGGCGCGCCGGAAAAGCCGGTCGGCGTGTTCCTGCTCTGCGGCCCGTCTGGCGTCGGCAAGACCGAAACCGCGCTGGCGCTGGCCGAGACGCTCTATGGTGGCGAGCAGAACCTCATCTCGATCAACATGTCCGAATTCCAGGAGGCGCATACCGTCTCGACGCTCAAGGGCGCGCCGCCCGGCTATGTCGGCTATGGCAAGGGCGGCATCCTGACCGAGGCGGTGCGGCGCAAACCCTATTCGGTGATCCTGCTCGACGAGGTCGAGAAGGCGCATCCCGACGTGCACGAGATCTTCTTCCAGGTCTTCGACAAGGGCATGATGGACGACAGCGAGGGCCGGCGGATCGATTTCAAGAACACGCTGATCCTGCTCACCTCCAATGTCGGCTCCGAAGTCATCATGGACCGCACCAAAAACGGCACGATGCGGGCTGGGCTCGACGATCTGGACACGGCGCTGCGCAGCCCGCTGCTGAAGGTGTTTCCGGCGGCCTTCCTTGGCCGTGTGGTGACCATTCCCTACTATCCGCTCTCGGATCAGATGATCGAAGCGATCACCCGCCACCAGTTCGCCAAGATCGCGCGCCGGCTGCGGGCCACCAACGATGCCGAACTGGTGATCGGCGACGGCGTCATGGACCTGGTCAAGGCGCGCTGCACCGAGATCGAATCCGGCGGGCGGATGATCGATGCCATCCTGACCAACACGCTGCTGCCGGAACTGAGCCGCGGCGTGCTGAACCGCTCGCTCGAGGGTGAGAAGCTGACGAAAGTGACGGTTGGCGCTTCAGCGGAAGGGTTTACTTACTCTTTCGAGTAGGCATTTCTTCTGGAATATCTTCCTACCGTAGGAAATGGGTGTGGCTGTCACTAGAGCGGTTCATCGTTTCACGGCCACGCCGAACCGCTCTATCTCTTTGTTTTGACGCAATTCCGGACGGAAAACCGTTTCACACTTTTCCTGGAATTGCTCTAAAGACTACGAGCCACGTTCAGTTCGTATGGATTTCCGATCCCGCAAAGGACGGTATCTCAAGCCCGTGGCGCAGGCCCGTGGCGACGACCGAGACCCGGAATTTTCCAGCCAGCGCCCGGTCGAATATGGCGCCGACGATTATGTCGGCGTCGGCGTCGACCTCCTCGCGGATGCGGGTGGCGGCTTCGTCGACTTCGAACAGCGTCATGTCCATGCCGCCCGAGATCGAGACCAGGACGCCCTTGGCGCCGATCATGGAGGCTTCGTCGAGAAGCGGGTTGGCGATTGCCGCTTCGGCGGCCTTCTTGGCGCGGTCTTCTCCGGCGGCTTCGCCGGTTCCCATCATGGCGCGGCCCATGTCGCGCATCACTGATTTCACATCGGCGAAGTCGAGGTTGATCAGCCCTTCCTTGACGATGAGGTCGGTGATGCAGCCGACGCCCGCATAGAGGACGCGATCGGCCATGGCGAAAGCGTCGGCGAAGGTCGTCTTGGCATCGGCGATCCGGAACAGGTTCTGGTTCGGAATGACGATCACCGTGTCGGCGCACTCGCGAAGCCGCTCAATGCCTTCTTCCGCCGATTGCATGCGGCGCTTTCCCTCGAAGGTGAAAGGCTTGGTGACGACGGCGACGGTCAGGATGCCGGCCTTGCGCGCGGCATGCGCTATGATCGGCGCCGCACCCGTTCCGGTTCCACCGCCCATGCCCGCGGTCACGAAGCACATATGCGTTCCGGCAAGGTGATCCATGATCTCGTCGATCGATTCTTCGGCTGCCGCGCGGCCGACCTCGGGCAGGGAGCCGGCGCCCAGGCCTTCGGTGATATGGGCTCCCAACTGGATCAACCTCGACGACTTCGACATGGTGAGGGCCTGGGCGTCGGTGTTGGCGACGATGAACTCGGCGCCCTGCAGGCCCTCGGCAATCATGTTGTTGACCGCGTTGCCGCCGCCACCGCCGACGCCGACGACGGTTATTTTCGGCCGCATCTCGGAGATTACGGGCCTTGTCGCGGTGTTCATTTGCCGTTTCTCCTGGAACGGACCCGGCGCAGGGGTCGACAGATATCTATTGGCGGCACGGGACAAAAACTTGCTGGTGGGCGAATCAGAACCCGATGGCCATGAGACAGGGAATCAGAGGCTGGACACCACCGCAAGTCCGATGTGCCTCTTGAGGAGCCTGATCGATCCGACGGGCCGATGGCCGGCGGGGCGGCCGGTCGGCGTTTGAGGGGCGGATGGGTGATTTTTTCCCGAAAGGGGGCAGGGATTGTTAATGGTTATATACTATTATGGCTTCGGGGTGAAATATATCTAATTAACTTGGCAGTATTCTTGAGTTGATTATGGCCGTACTTGGCGCGCCCCCTCCCGACCTTAAGTGTCGCCCAATCCAGGAAAGTGATTGGGACAAAGTGGTCGATTGCCTGCGCAGGGGCTTTCCGATGCGCAGCCGAAACTACTGGAAGCACGCGCTGACCCGTTTGTCGCAGCGGCCCGCGGTTGACGATTTCCCGCGCTACGGCTTTGCCTTGGAGACATCCGGGCGGATCGTGGGGGTCGTGCTCACCCTCTATGCCCGCTACCAAGGTGGCGAAATCCGCTGCAACATTTCAAGCTGGTCCGTGGACGCAGCGTTCCGTCCCTATGCCATGAAGCTGATCTGGCCGGTTCTCAAACGCAGGGACGTGACCTACACGAACATTTCGCCGGCACCCTCGACCTTGAACGCCAACAAGGCGCTCGGATTTCGCCTGTTTGCCAGCGGCCAGTTCGCCTTCCTGCCCGCCTTGAGCCCGGCGCAACCGTCATGCCGCGTGCTCGAAGTCCGCTCTGACCTCGCCGAAATGGCGATGCTGTCCGATAGCGAGAGATATATACTCCTGGAGCATGCCGCGCTGGGTGGTCTCTCGCTGATCGGCATTCGCGACGAAATGGCCTTTCCGTTGGTGCTGAGGTCGCGCCGGATATTGCACGGTCTCGTCCCTTGCTCGCAGATAGTCTATTGCCGATCTCTCACGGATCTGAGCCGCTGCGCCGGCGCGATGGGGCGCTTCATCCTGCGACGCGGAACCCTGCTTTGCCTCGTCGACGCCAATGAGCCTGTCCCGGGTCTGCTCGGCCGGTATTTTCCGAGGAAGGGGCTGAAGTACTTCAAAGGGCCGAAAACCGCCTTCGCCCGGCGACCTGACGTTCACCGAACTGGTGATATTCGGTCCCTGAAAGTTAGCCTTGCAGCCCGGCCCTTGCCGCCGCCATCTCACGCCAGCGCGTTCCCAGCGAGACACCGACGAGCAGCAGGCAGAAACTGAGAGCGAGAGGCGAGTAGAATGCCTCTTCCTGCAACACGGCATTGGCCGAGATGGTGACAATGCCGACGAAACCAAACAGGAAATTCAGGTCGCCGGTTTCGATCAGCTGCCGCCGCGCCGCCACGGCGAGCGCTGCCAGGAAGCCGAAGAAAACCAGGCTGCCAATTCCCATCTGGTACAGCATGACGCCGACGGCGCTTTCGACCGGGATCGACGCGGCGCCTTCCGCCTGGGCGGTCGACCAGCTGAGATTGATGCTGGTGCTCGACAGATTGCCGCCCAGCCCCAGTCCCTGGCCAAGCGGGTTGGCCAAGAAGTCGCGTATGCCCGCCGCCAGGCCGAGCACGTGATAGTCGCCATGCGTGGCGCCATAGGCAATTGCCGCGGTTGTCCAGACCAAGGCCAGGGCGACGACACCGGAAAGCGTCAGGCCGGTGCGGGAAGGGCTATGGAACAGCCGTACGCAGAGCGCGACGAGCAGCATGAATGTCGCGCCCTTGGAGCCGATGACAAGCAGCAGCGGCAGAGCGGCGATGGGCAGCAGCCAGCGACCCCTGAAGAGCAGCCAGGCCGATATGATGCTCAGCGCATAGGCATAGCTGATCGAATGAAAGTTCGGACCGCCTATACGAAAGACGCTGGGCAGGATGTCGTTGAAGAACGGCGTGTTGAAGAAGGTCGTCGTCATCACGTCCTCAAGCCCGCGGAAAACGAAGCCGGTTTCCTTGAGCGCCTTCTCCCACACGCCGGTCTCGATCTGCCGCGCGATGTTGCGTTCGATGTAGAGGTCGCCATGAAAGAGGCCGAGGAAGTTCATCGTGAAGGTCAGTTCCACATAGCCGTAGATGACCGCGCCACTGCCGAGCCAGAGCATGCTCTTGCGCAGGTCGATGGGATAGAGGCTGGCCGCCAGGACCGCGATGTGGAAGCAGGCGAGGGGCGTGATCGTGTTGCGGAAGTAGACGACCGCGTCCTTGGGACCGCCATGCACGACCCCCAGGGCGAAATAGAAACAGATCGTCCCGCACAGCACGATGCTCAGCAGCAGCCAGGCGCGCAATTCGGGCAAGGCGCGCACGCGGTGCTGAAACGACGCCGCCAGGAAGATGCAGAAGGCGGTCATCAGGATGATGAAGTTCGTACCGCGCAGCGCGTCGAACGTATCGTTGTCGGGTATGTAAGGCGTGTACCACGCCACCATCATGTTCTGGTAGAGAAAGGCGCAGATGATCACGACAGGAATGCCCGCCGGCACCGCGTTCGAAACGATCAGCGTCAGTATGAACGTCGCGACAATCCCGAACGGCGTCCACACCGCAAAGGCCGAAACGCCGAGCGCAACGACGATGAGCGCCATCGAGACATGCAGCAGGGCCTCGGCGCTCGATGCGTCCGGAGCCCGCGCGCTTAGCCCGGCATGCGGATATGTCCCTGTGATGCTCATTGCCGGTCCGCTTTGATCCTCGCCTGCGCCAGCCTGCAGCCTTGACGTCTGTTGTCCATTTCAGTCGCCGTCTCCCAGCAGGGCGGCAATCATCTGAGGATCGAACCCCTCGGTGCTTTGCCTGCTGGCGATAAAGCCAAAACCCTGATCGAGCTCCCAATGAGCCCAGCCGATGTGGTTCGCCTCGGCCGCCTTGCGCACGGCACGGGTCCAGGCCGCGCGGCTTGCTGGATCCACGCAGAAATTGAGCACGCCGAACTCGTTCAGGATGACCGGGCAGTCATGGGCACTGGACCAGCGTCCGAGCTTGGCAAAGTCCGCAGCGATCCGCGCCTCTGTCCAAGGATCTGACAATTCCTTCTCCACCAGGGAGGCAGCCTCTTCGTCGCCCGCAGCCCGCAATCTGGAGACAAGCGCGCGCACCTGCGGCATGTCCATTGTCGCGGGAAAGGGCAGGTTGGCGATGCGGGCGAGCGGCGATGTATCCCAGTTCTCGCATTGATGGGTGAACGCCATGGGCGCGTAGTAGTGGATGGCTGCAATCTGCCTGTCGTCGACCAAGGGCGGCGTGTCGGCTATTTCCCATATGCCCTGGAAGCGTGCCGGGCCCCAGACCAGCGTGTGGAGCGGACATTTGGCCCGCAACGTCTCGGCGAGCTGTTGGCGCAGCTCAAGCCATGCGGCGCGCTCCATCGGCGGCTCGTTCAACAGTTCCGGGTAGACCGAATTCGTCGGCAGGTCGGCGATGACGGCGCGCAGGGCCGTCCAGGCCAGGACCACCCGCCTGGCCGCATTTGCCGGATCATGCTCGAAAGCCGCACGAAGATCGCCGGACGGATGCATGTCCACCAGAACGGCGAAGGCCAGCCCGACAAGCTCTGCGACCCCGTCGCGGATGCGGCGGAGCACCGCCCGGTCGCCTGCCGAGACAAGATCGCCGTTCACCGGCAGGCGGATTGTTTCGAACCCGGACTGCCGCAGCTTTTGCAGCGTCGCCGTGGCGGGAGCGGTTCCTGCTTCGCGTTCGAACCATCCGGGAAGATTGAAGCCACGCGAAGGAACGGGGCGAGCGGCCGTTGCCGGCAGCGCGGTCGAGACGGAGAAGGGGAGGGTCGTAAGCAAAGCCCCGCCAGCAAGTGCAAGCGCATGCCGCCGTGACACTGTCAGCGGCGATACCAGCTCAACCGCCCGCATGGATCAACTCCTTGCGAGGGAACTGCGGCGCAATCCGCCGGCCCCAGACGCGACATCGGGCATTGCCTTTGCGCCGGCGGGCTGTGCGCTGTCGATCACAAGAGTGGCGCTGCGTTCGATCTGGCCGGCGCCGAGATGCTGCTCGAGCAGGGCGGCGGTCCCCGACGCAGACTCGGATGGGCTTAGCGCGAAAAGCATCAGATCGGCTCTTGCAAAGATCTCCCGATCCCAACCGTTCTCACCAAGGGATGGGGCAATCACGAGCACGAAATCGAATGCGCCCCCGGCTTCGGCCAGAATGCCGCGCAAGGTGTTGCGATCCCGGAATTCTGCCCCCTTCTCCACGGCCGGACTGCATACGACGGTGCGCAGGCCGCTCGCGCCATCGATGAACAGGCCGGGTCCGTAGCCAGCACGGTGCGGCTGGCCTCCGATTTCAACCACAAGCACATTCTGCTCGGCTTGCTGGAGACCAATCCCGACCATCGCGCCCGCAAGCCTTGCGTCGACATTGCTGCGCGTGGAGGAGACCAGAAGCACGAAGGGTTTGGGGTGGTCGCTAAGGCGCAGGAGTATTTGCCGCATAAGCTTCAGCACGCCCAGCGAAAGCGCGTCGCTGCCGGCTTGAAACAGTGACTTCCTCAGCACCTTGATGCTTGAATGCGCCGCACCGCCGGCGACCCCCGGCAGGCGGTACTCGCCGAAATTGGCTGGCAATGGACGAGACATGGCAGGTGCGCCGTCCTTTTTCGGCTCTTTTGGCTGGGTCGCCTGCGGCACCGCTTCGCGAGGGCTTCGCGGGTCATCCTCCGGCTTGCGGACCGGCCCCAGCGCGATGGCGATACCGCATCCGGCGATGAGGCCCAGAAAGGCGCTGACCGGCAGGAGCAGGGCGGGCTTCGGCCAGGTCGGCTGCAGCGGCGCGGAGGCGGCGCTGATCGTGCGCGCCTCGGATGTCTGGACGCCTTGCATCTGCGACGTTTCCTGCGCGCGTTTCAGGAAATCGTCGAGCACGGTGCGGGCGGCCTGGGCCTTAGAGTCCAGTTGCCGCAGTTGCACCTGTGCGATATTCGAGTTCGTGGACTGCTGGCGCAGGGCCTCGAGCTTGGCCTGCAGCTTCGCCACATTCTGGGCGGCGAGATCGTAGCTGGCCTTCAGCTGCTGTCTTATCCGCTCCGCCTCGGCGGCCATCAGCCGGTTCATGCGATCGAGCTCCGACCTGAGCCGCGCAATGGCCGGATGACGAGGCCCATACATGGTTTCGAGATTGGCGAGCTCTGCCGCGCGCTGGTTATAGTCGTCGCGCAATTTGACGGCGGAATTGGAGAAAAGGATTTCCGCCAGCTTGGCCAGGCCGGCCGGCGAGGTGCCTGCGGCCAGCGCCTGATTGTATCGGTCCCGCGCCTGATCGGCGTCGCCCTGTGCGGTTATCAGCTGCGCCGTCAGTTGGTCGAGCTGCGACTGCAACGTGCCGCCATCTGCCGACCCCAGGATCTCGTGCTCCGACTTGAAATCCTCGACCGCGCGCTCGGCGTCGCTGACGTCCTTCTGAAGACCCTTGATCCTGTCATTGAGGAGAGAATTCACGTCGCTGTTGGCGGTTTCGCGTTCTCCGGCGAGGCCCGTTCTGTAGCGATTGACGATGGCGTTGGCGATGCGCGCGGCCTTGTCCGGCGATGGCGACGTGAAGGAGACATTGATGACATAGGTCAGTCCTTCACGGTCCACCGATACCGCTTTTTGAAAGCGCTTGAAGGCCGCGTCCGGTGAGGGGCCGCGGCCCGCTCCAAACATCGACAAGACACGCGAGACCAGGCCTATGCCTGAAAATTCCGGATCGTTTTGAAGCCCCTCTTTGTCGAACACTTCTTCCAGCAAGTCCTGCGATTCGATGACGAAGACCTGGCTTGCGATGGCGGCGCTGTCGGCGCCGATCCCGGGAAGAACGTCATTGAAATTGGTCGCGCGCGAATCGCGCGGGTCGATCAATATCGAGGCGGTCGCCGTGTAGCTCGGGCTCGTCATGGCAAGATAAAGCAGTGCTAGCAGCAGCGCCGCGCCGGCGATGGCAAGCACCATGACGCGTCGCCCCCACAGGACTGCCCATAGCGGTCCTATGTCGAACAAAGGTGGAAGCGTGCGATCGTCGGTTCTGGCTGGCGTCATCGGTTTCCTCTGCAGAGCGCGCCTTCCGGCCTTACTCTACACCGCCAGTATTCAGAATTATCGTTAGTCTTCCGTTAAGGTTACCGCGCCCGATGCTCAAATTAACAAACTGGTGACGGTAACCATGCGGAGCGTTCGCGCTGGCGCGATCGCAGGCTTTTGCTCTATTGAGAGACAGGTTTCAGCGTCGGCTCGCCTGCCGCGGGGGTAGGGCATCGCCGAACGCCACAGGGGCCGAAGTTGGATGAAAATATAAGCAATCGCAGCGCGATACCAGGCGCCGACACCCGTCCTGCAGCCGACGATATGCGCATGTCTATCGCTACGCTCGCCAGGAACGGCGCCGTGGCGGGCGTGATCAAGCTCGCCAGCGCCGGTCTGTCCTTCCTGATGTTCGTGGCCGTGGCGATGGTCATGGACGGAAGGCAGTTCGGCCTCTACAGCGCAGCCTATGCCGGCGCCAGCCTCGTCTCTTTCTTCGCTTCGGTGGGTCAGCAGAGCACCGTGCTGAGATTCTGGCCGCAATATGTCGGGCTCAGTGACCACAGTTCGGCCCATGGCATGATGGCCCGCGCCATTCTCGTCGCGCTTACCGGGCTCGTTGGCTCCAGCCTGCTCATTCTCATGGTCGGATTCTTGCCGTTCATCGGGAAAGGCACGCCGGAATGGCTTTCGCTGTGCGTGGCGGCTGCGGTCCTGTCGTTCGCACTCGGCTGGTCGGAATTCACGTCCGGCGCTTTCCGCGCCAAGAACAAGCTCATATCCGGCCTGTTGCCGCGCGACATCATCTGGCGTGCGGGCACGATTGCCGCCATTGCCGCTTGCCATTTCATGCATATCGAGATGAGCGCAGTCGCGGCGACCTATCTGACTGCCTTGCTGCTCATCCTTTCGGTTGTTCCGCAGACGCTGCTTCTCGTGCGCGACACGGCGCGCGCCAATCGCGGCCCACTCACCGAGGGGCAAAAGAGGGAATTCAAGATCGTGACGCTTGGCCTGTGGGGCGTCACCTCGCTGCCGCCGGCGCTCGGCCAGGTGAGCACGCTGCTTGTGGCGGTGATCCTGGGACCTGAGGCGGCCGGCGCGATCTTCGTCGCCGATCGGACCACGCGGTTCGTGGCGCTTGCGCTCAATGGAATCAATCAGGCGCTCGCGCCACAGATTTCAAGCGCCTTCTACAGCGGCGACAGGGCGCATGTTCAGCGCATCACCAATCTCGCCGCGCTTGGCAGCTTTGCCATTGCACTCTGCGTGCTTGCAGCGTTCTGGATTTTCGGCGGCTTTATCCTGTCCATGTTCAATCCGACCTACGACACGCCCACCATGCGGGCAACACTCGTCATCTTCGGCATAGGCGCAACCTTTGCCACGGCTTGTGGCCCGATCGAGATCCTCCTGCAGTTGACCGGCCTGCAGCATGCGCTGTTCAAGGTTCTGGTTGTCGTCAACATACTGGGGCTCGGCGCGACGGCGGTGACGACGTATCTCTTTGGACCCATTGGCGCGGCAGTCAGCATCGCCGGAACGGTCATCGCCTGGACCGCCATTGCCGTGTCGATCGCACGGCGCAGGATAGGCATAAATCCATCTGTCTTCGGCTTCACGATGGCAAGAGCTGCGCCCGTTCCTGGTGTGATGCTGAAAGGTCGTACGTGAAGCTCATTCAGGTACAGACCCAAGCGGAGGCCGCGGGCGCGCAGCGTATTTCCGACATGGTGGGCGAAGGCTTGCGGGCGCGCGGGCACGAGGTGCGCACCGTCTTCATGTACCGCAAGACGGACGCCTTCGATGCCGATCCTTATGCGGATTTCATCCTCAGCGAGAGTCCAAAGGGATTGCCTGGGCAGATCCGGGCTGCCATTGGTCTCGCGACCTATCTGCGCAAGTCGCGGCCGGATGCCGTCATCACCTATCAGCACTACGGCAACATCTTCGGCACGATCGGCGCCCGCCTGGCGGGCGTAACCCGGATCATCGCCAACCAGAGCGGTTCGCCGCACAGCAAAGGGGTGATGGGGGTCCTCTCCCAGATCGACAGGCTGATGGGCGTGGTTGGCCTCTACCGGACGAATGTCGTCAACTCGGCCTGGACGGAAGCGCAATTCAGTCACTATCCGCAAGCCTATCGGCGGCGCTTGCGGCGCATCGATCATGGCGTTGCCGCGCCGCCTGAAAACTTCGACAAGGCGGCGGCACGCGCTTCCTTTGGCTTGCCTCGGAATGCATGGCTCGCCGTCTCGTCCGGCCGGCTGACGCAACAGAAGAACCAGATTGCGCTCGTTGGGGCGCTCGATCAGCTGCCTGATATCCATGTCGCGATTGCCGGTGTCGGGCCGGAGCGCGACACGCTTGTCGCCTTGGCCAAAAGCCGGGATGTGGCGGACCGGCTGCATCTGGTCGGCGAAGTCCCCCCGTCGCGTATTTTCGAGTTCCTGGCGGCAGGCGACATCTACGCGTTTCCGTCGTTGAACGAGACCTTCGGTCTTGCCTGCGTCGAAGCGGCAGTTTGCGGTTTGCCTGTCGTGGCGAACGACCTCGCCGTCATGCGGGAGGTGCTTGCTACCGAGGATGGCGAGACCGCGGCGATCTTCGTCGAGGACGACGCCACCGGCATGGCCAAGGGGCTGGCCGACTTGATGGCCGGGCCGGAAATCATGGCCAGGCTTTCAGCGGCAGGGCGGCGGCTCAAGGACAAATACGCGCCGGCCAGGATGTGCGCGGGCTACGAGGCGCTACTTCTTTCCTGAACGTCTTCGCACCGCCGCTATGCCGTCGATCGCTTCCAACGCGCCCGATCGATTGAGCGTGTGGATTTTCGGATAGGGCCAGTCGCCATCCGTGTCGATCGGCCGGGGCGCCGAAAGCCGCACCGTCTGCTGGTCGAGTTCCAACAATTCGCATAGGCCGAGCCCGCCGCCATAGCCGAGCGTTCCGTCCTGGACCGGGAGCAACACATGGCCCTCATCGATGCGAACGAAAGCACCACCTGGACGAGCCATGCGATGGTCGATCATGACAGGGTTCATAGGGTGGGGTTTCCACGGACCGGCGAGTGCGGGAGCGCAGAAAACCACCAGCGTGTCGGAGGTGCTGCCATAGCCATCGCGATCGGTGGCGAACAGCCAAAGCAGCCCGCCATGCTCGAGCAGCGTCGCGTCGGAAATCTCGCCTTCGACCAGCACGGTCTCGGCGATCCAGCGGTCCGGGAAGGCCGAGGCACGGTAGAGCGTGAGCCTGCCGCTGGCGCTCGCCTCGGGAAGCATCCAGATCTCGCCGTCGCGCTCGAACACCTGCGGATAGGAGAGGTGGTGCGGCTCTTCCAGAACGACGCGTGGCGCCTCGGGAGCGCCGGCTGCGTCAAACGGGACGACGGAGATGACGGCCTTGCCGGTCGCATGGGGATAGTCCTCGACGAAGAGGAACGACCGGCCCTGCCACTGGAACGGGAACGGATCGGCATAGAAGTGGTCGCCCGGGTCGGGCAGGACCGACCAGCCGGGGCCAAGCCCGGCCGTATTCGCGATGCCTGGCGCATCGGTAAAGCGGTAGCCGACGCGCCAATGCGCATGACGGAAACCTATGCGCCGGATGATCTCCCGGCCAAGCCGCGGCAGCGCCGAGCCCAGATAGGCTGACACGAACTGCATCGCCGTGCCGCCACCGCGGACTTCAGACATGCGTTCGTTATTGACAAGCCGGCCTTCAGCAAATGCCCGAACCACCGAGACGAGCAAGGTGATGGCGCGGGCAAGCACGTCCTCGGTGCCGAGTGCCGCCGATTCCCGCTTGTCCACCATCGGCCGTGCCCAGCCCACCAGCGTCTTCTTGTCGAGGACGGCTTCGATCAAAGGCAGCCTTCCGGCCGCGACCGCGATTGCCGCCGAGAGATCAGATGCGGATCCGTCGAACAGGAGGCCAACGGTCGGGACATCCGATGGGGCAGCGTGGCCGGCGAGGTCCAGTCTTAGCGCGGCGGACCGGTGCCCGCTTCGTGCCTCGATCTCATGCGGCGAGGCGGCAAGGTTGGGGCGGCGCCGTCGAAACAGGCGCTGTTCAAAGGCAAAGGTGGCTTTTGCCGCCATCGGCCAGTTTGCTGCTCCGGGCTGATGGCGCACAGCCACATCATGGCCGTCCGCCTGAAGCCGCTCTATGGCGACCTTCTGCCACAGGCGGGGGCTCGATTGCGGAACAATCACCTCGATCGACAGCATGTCATTCCCGTCCGGCTGTAATGGTGCTCGGGTTCCAGACACTTGAAAAGAAATGATTTGACCGAAAAAGCTTACATTGGAGTTACGTTCAAAGTCCGACTGCGTGATTCACGAGAAAATAAACTGTCGACCGACCCATCTCGAACCTGCCACGGAGGGCGCATTCTAAGACAGATTTGCAACCATGGATCGATCTTTCGCATATACCAAGTTTCTAACAATCCTTGCGATTCGCCTTGACGCGGAACGCAAGACGTCGTCGATAGATCAGGCCCAGCCGGTTCGGATCACATGTTTGAAGTCACTGCCGAGGATTCGTTCGATTTCCGTTCGAAGGAATATGCCGAACTCTTCGCCAGTTCGGCGGCGACGGCTTTTCAACATCCCATATGGCTGAGCCAGCTCTATGAGAGGATCGTACGGCAAGGCGCTGCCACGCCACTTGTCATCGTCGTGCGAAACGGTGCGGGTGGAAAGCTCGCGATGGTTTTGCCCCTGGTCAGGCGCCGGTACACATTGCTCAAAGTGGTCGAATTCGCCGACATGCGCGTTTCCGACTACGTATCGCCAGTCGCCGACGAGGAGACCTTCTCGCGCATCGTGGCGGACAGTCGAGCCGTTGCCGCGATCCGAAGGCATCTGAAGCCTTACGATCTCCTGCGCATCGGCAAACTGGCGGACCGCTCATTGGCGATCGAGCGGCTCCTTGGCATCGACAAGCGCGAAAGCATGGGCATGAGCGCTTACTCCAGCAAGCTGGAGCCGACATTCGCCGCCTGGCGCGAGCACCAGCTCGACCAGTCCTACCGCAAGGAGCTCGACAAGAAATCCCGGCAGCTTGGCCGAATAGGAGAGGCGCGCTTCGCATGCGCTGACAACGTCGCTGCCATCCGCACGACTTTCGATGCGCTCAAAGTCTATCGCGGCAAGCGTTTCGATGGCAGCAACGGCCCCGCCGACCTGCTGCAATTGCCGTCCTATTTCGATTTCTATCTGGCTGTGGCGACCGAAGGGTGCGGCGGTTTTGCTCGCACCTACACTTTCTGGATGAACGATCGGGCGATCGCCGGCGCGCTTGGCCTTGAGCACCGCGGCTCGCTGCTTGTCATTCTGGGCGGGTTCGACGAGGCCGGCTACAGGAAGCAGTCGATCGGCAGCCTGATGTTCGAACAGATCGCCCGCGACTGTATCGAGCGCGGCGACCATTCCCTCGATTTCACCATCGGCGACGAGCCCTACAAGCGCATCTTCGGCGGCCGGCCATCGCCTATGTGGCAGATCTTCCGAGCCGGCAGCCCGCTCGGCCTGGCGGCGCATCTGACGGTCGAGAAATTGCCGGCGGCCAAAGCGCTGGCGCGGCGCGTGCTCGGTTCGCACGGGAAGAAGGCCGCCGCTGGTCATGTGGTGACGTCGCCAGCCTCCACCGACGAAGTGGCTGGGCCTTGAGGTCGGAACGAGCCCAAGGCGCGCCTCCCAAAACCACTGCGCAGTTTGTGCGACAGATCGGCTGATTGGCCTGCGATCACGCCACGGGTTCGACCGCGGGCTTTCTGAGGTTGCGCAGCCTGGCGGCGAAAGCGGGGCTTAGATTGTCGATCTCGTGCATGATGCGGCGGCGGCTGAAGTGAATTTGCCGGCGCGCGCGCCAGCGCAGGTCGGTGTCGATGGTCAGGCTGCGGCGAAAATGCGCCAGCTGGAGACCATGCTCGTCCATCGCCTGCTTTACCGGATCGGCGTAGAAGGTCGCGATCTTTGCGGCGGCCATGCCGGGTGAGGCCAGCCATTGCGGCACATGCACCGTGCATAGGCGCTCGACATCGGTGAGCAGCCGGCTGACGCCCGTCCCTGCGGCCGGACAGGATGTCTGGTAGGCATCGCCGATCAGGACGGCGCCGTCGCGCACGCAGTTCTCGGCGACGGTGATGTCGGTGAGCCAGCTCTCGACCCGGTCGATCACTTCGAAATCGCCGAATGCCTTGACCAGACCCGGGAGCGTTTCGATGAGCGTTTGCCTGGGATTGTCGCGCAGCGCCTTGACCCAAGGGTCGCGATGCTCGCGGAAAACGAAGAGATTGGCGCGGGTGACTTCGGCGGCGGGGAACAGGTTCAAATAGTCGATGCCGTCGGAAACCCGTTCGCCGTAATAGGTGAGGGCGGGGTGCCGGAAGGCGCTTGCTCCCACCGGGCGAAGATTGAAGCCGAAGGTCAGCGACTGCCGCTGGTGGACGAACTTGCGCTCGATGCCAAGGTCGCGGCGCAGAATGTCACCCATGCCGGTGGCCAAAACGAGAAGCCGCGCCGTCACGTCGCCGTGTCCGAGGATCGACACACGCTGGCGTTCCGGGCCTGCCTCCAGTCCGCTCACCCGACCAGCGATGAAGCGCACGGTGTCGGGCAGTTCGGCCCGCATTGCGGCGACGAGGTCATCGTAGAAAATGCCGTAGTGCCGGGCGTTCGTGCGGTCGAGCAGGCGCCCCTTGCGAATGTTGACGATTTCGTCGAATGCCACGGCCGCTGCGGAAAGCCCGTCCAGAAGGCCGATCCGGCGCAGTTTTTCGATCTGGTCGCCGGCGATCTTCTCGACGCGGAATTCGCGCGGAAAAACCTGATGGCGGTCGATCAGCGTGACGTGATAACCGGACCGCCCGAGCACGTTTGCCGCCAGAGTGCCGGAAAGCCCGCCGCCGACTATGACGACCTCCGTGTCGGTTCCGGCAGGCAGCGGACGGTGGAGACGCTCTGCTGTCATCTGGAATACCTCAATATGGCGTAGATGGCCTGGGGACTTGTGGTGAAATAGCGCCAGAAAAGCCGGCGCGGCTCCATCAGCGCGCGCCACAGCCACTCGAATCCGGCCTTCTGTACCCACAGGGGCGCGCGCCGGACCTTGCCGGCGATATGGTCGAAAAGCCCGCCCGACGTCTTGATCACCCCGACATTCTGGAGTCGCGATGCAAAGTCGCGGACGAAGATCTGCTCGCGCGGAACACCGAGGCCCAGCCACAAAATGTCGGGCGCAAGTGCGTTGATCTCGTCGAGCTTCTTTTCAAGCGCCTGGCCGGCAAGGAAGCCGTGGCAGTGCCCGACGATGCGCAGGCCGGGGTATCTGGCTTTGACACTCGCAACGGCCTTGTTGTTCTCGGCCTCTGTCGACCCCAGCAGGTAGAAGGTCGTGCCTTCCTGTTCGGCAAGCTTGGCCACGTCGTGAAAGAGGTCAGTGGTGGCTACCCGCTCCGGCAGATGCGTTCTGCACAGCAAGCGTGAGGCGAAGACCAGCGGCTGGCCATCGGCGAAGATCTGGTCGGCTTCGCTGAAAAGCACGGCTACGTCCACATTCGCGCGAGCTTGGGCGATGACATCGCCATTGGCGGAGGTGAAATAATAGGGACGGCTGCTGCGGATATGCCGCCGTGCCGCCGCGATCATCAAGCGCGCGGCTTTTGGCCGGTCGATCACCGTGATCGGTAACCCACCAAGCTGCACGGTTGGAAGGGCGAGAAGGCTCGCCTGGAAAGCAACGGCTTCCTGCTGAGCGATATCAGCCGCGCTTGCGAGCCCGGCTGAAAGTTGACGATGCGAACGGGGAGACTGGGTTGCGGACGTCGCGGCTTGCGCGGAACCGGGAGGCCCCGATCCACTGATCGTGGCCTCATCTCTTCCAAGATCCCTTGGAGAGGTCTCTGAAATTTTGCGCATAGAAAAACTGCCCCATCCCCAGTATATCCAAACTACCCCCTTGCTTGGCACCATAAGTAAAAAAATCGGAAAGTTAAGCGATAGATTAATAATTAGTTAATATGTAAATCTTGTCTAAAAGTTTAAAGATCAAAATGGGTGGGAAGATCTGGGCCAATTTTCCAATGACCGCCGCCCAAGTGGCAGCGGCACTGTCTGTTCTGCGGCTATTTCCGTGATGTCTACAAGGACAACAAGCTGTCCGGTGCGTCTCACCTGACTCGATATCGGCCAGCTTCAGCGGCGCTGGCCGCTTATCGAGGCCTGGTAGACCAACGACGTCCAGCTGTTGGAGGAGGCGAGGTGACAGTAGACCAGCCCCAGCGCTCCTGATTTCCTGAGGTCGAGAAAGGCCTCGTCGCTCAATTTGTTGAAGGCCGGCTCGTCGATCACCCGGAAATCGGTGAGGTTGAGCACCTCGCCGCCCTCCAGCGTCACCTTGCTCTGGCGTGGCGCGAACAGTCCGTGCGCATCGACCTTATCAATCATGGCGCGGGTCGCGTTGAAGTCGACCTGGAATTGGTTGCAGAAGGTCAGCGCCTGTTTCGTCGCGTCCGCTGCCTCGGTCCCGTTGAAGAATGGAGCGATCTTGCCGCCGTCCTCACGGAACGGCGCCAGCAGTTGGTCGACGACGCGCTGGCTCGCCCGGTCGACGCACAGTGTCAGACGACCGGTCGTCGTCGTCTCGTCTGCGAGAACGAAAGGATAGCGGCGGACATTGGCCGGAACATAATGCGGTTCGGTCCATTTGCCGTCGGCATCGACGAACAGGTTCTCGTTCTGGCGCAGGCCGGTGATGATCACCGGTGCCTTGGCGGCGCCGATGAAGACGATGGGATAGGAGCGCATCGCCGCCGGCATCTCCGACGCCACCACCGGAATCGCGTGCGCCGAGCGGGCGAAGCCAAAGTCGGCCCGCGCGGCCAGCCCCAGCGAGCCGTGCCTTATCGGGTTGAGCGCTTCCGGCCTGGAGTAGAACAGCGGCGAGGCGGCGCCCGCCGCGTTTTCCGCTGCCGGTGCCGTTTTTGTGTCGCTGTCAGCCATCGTCCGTCTCCCTTTTGCCGCCATCCGATCGCGTTGGCTCAATTAACGCATGATACCGAAAATCGAAAATCGTTTGTTTCGCTGAAACTTCAGTTGGCAAAGGATCATGCATAAAATCGAAGTAATGCGGGTTTACCGATCTGCAGTGCCAGGTTTCGCAGAAACTCACCGAATCCAAGACGGGCCAGCGGGTGCTCACCATGACCGTCCGTCGCGAGAAAACCAATGGCGGCCTGGCC
This sequence comes from Mesorhizobium sp. IMUNJ 23033, assembly GCF_044778005.1. Taxonomy (NCBI): domain Bacteria; kingdom Pseudomonadati; phylum Pseudomonadota; class Alphaproteobacteria; order Hyphomicrobiales; family Phyllobacteriaceae; genus Mesorhizobium; species Mesorhizobium sp. IMUNJ 23033. The sequence goes on along the minus strand of NZ_JBJACT010000011.1, from coordinate 5,405 downwards.
GTGCTGCTGGCGCTGCCACATGGCTGTTCCTGCCCTCCGGCGCCTCCTACCAGATCGACACCGGACAGAAGGCAACGGTTGCCATCCAGACCAGCGACCAGAATGGCGCCTACGCCGCCGTCCCGCTGACGCCGGAACTCTCATCACGGCGATGAAGGCGGGGACCAATCTCAACATCGGCATGAAATCGGTGACGCGCAAGCCGGTGACCATTCCGGTTTCACTGTCCGGCTTCACGGGGGCGATCGACAAGCTCGAAGCAATCAAATAGCCGCGAAGAGCCTCTGCTTCGGGGGCTGCCACCAGCGTGCCGCTGGCCTCAAGCCGACCGGGAAGGGCCACTGCTTGGCCTCCACGAACGACAGCGCGGGCAAGGTTCTATTTCTGACGGAAGGCGGAGTGAAACGAGGTGAGCAGCGGGCCCAATATGTAGTCGAGGGCGGTGCGCTCCTCGGTGACGATCATCACCGAAGCCGGCATGCCAGGATAAAGTGCGATCTGCGGTGCCGCGGCCAGTTCGGCCGGATCGACCGCGATGTCGGCGACATAGTAAGGGAAGCCGGTCTTGGCGTCGGTGATGCGATCCGCCGAAATGCGGGTGACGCGTCCATGGATGATCGGTATCGAACGCTGATTGTAGGAGGTGAAGCGAACTTCGGCCGTCATGTCGGAGCGCAGGTTTGATATGTCCTCGACGCGAACCTGCGCCTGGACGATCAGCGAATTCTGCGTCGGCACGATGTCGAGAATCGTCTGGCCCGGAGCGACGATCGCACCGATCGAAAAGACGCTGAGATCCATCACCTGGCCATCATAGGGCGAGCGGACTTCGGCACGGTCCATGGCGGCCTGGGCGGCGAACATCTTGGGCACGAGGTCTGCCAGGCCCGATTGCGTGTCGATCAGCATGGCGGAAAGCTTGGCCCGGCGCTCGTTGGTCAACTGGGCGATCTGGCTTTCCAGCTCGGCCTTCGACTGACGGCTGCCGGCGATTGCCCCCAGATTCTCGTCGATCAGGCCCTGCAGACCGGAGGCTGATCTGTCCAATTCCAGAATGCGCGGCCGTGTCGTCAAGCCGGCCTTGAGGAGCTTGGACAGGCTGACCTTTTCATCGATCGTCGATTGCAGCTGGGCCCGGTACGATTCGACGCGAGCCTGCTTGCCCTGGATCTGCTCATCAAGCTCGGCAATCCGCCGCTGCAGGATCTGCCTGGCGCCGGCCATCGAGGCGCGCTGGCTTTCCAGATCGGCGATCTGGTTTGCCATGGCATCCTTGAGATAAGGCACGTGCTCCTTGAGGATGTCCTGCGGAAAGGCAACTGCCCCGCTGCCATCAAGCTCGGCCTTGATCCTGGCGTCGGTGGCGCGCAGGAGCGCATATTGCTGGGCGTAGAGGTTGAACTCGGAACGGATCCTGGTGTCGTCGAGGACCAGCATGACCTGGCCCGTCTTGACGATGTCGCCGTCCTTGATCCGGATTTCCTTTACCGTTCCACCGTCGAAGTGCTGAACGCTCTTGCGATTGCCTTCCACCTTGACGACCGCATCGGCCAGCACGGCGCCGTTCAGCGGGGCAAAGGCGGCCCAGCCGCCGAAGACGCCGAAGAAGGCGATGATGATCAACAGGCCGATATAGGCCGGCACCCGGATGGAATCCGGGGCCGGGATGCCGGCTTCGCCGGGCAGGCTTCTGTAAATGAGGGCGCTGTCGCTCAACGGTCACTCCTCAGGCAGGTCATTGGGTTGCCACCGCAATTGAAGTCGCACGCTGATTGAGCCGTGCCACGATCTCGTTCCTCATGCCGAAAGCTTCGACGGCGCCGTCCCGCAACAGCAGGATCTTGTCGACATTTGCCAGCGTCGACGGCCGATGCGAAACGATGATCACCGTGCTGCCGCGACGCTTGAGCTCGATCGCGCACTCGCTCAGCGCACGGTCGCCATCGGCGTCGAGATTGGAGCTCGGCTCATCGAGAACGATGAGGTTCGGCGTGCCGAACACAGCTCGGGCAAGCGCGATCCGCTGCCGGTATCCTCCCGACAGCACGGCGCCGCCTTCGCCGATCTGCGTCTCGTAGCCTTGCGGCAGGCGGATGATCATGTCGTGCACGCCGGCGAGCCGCGCGGCCTCGATCACTTCCTGGTCGACATTGGTCTTGAAGCGTCCGATGTTGGCGGCGACGGTGTCGGAAAACAGCTCGATGTCCTGCGGCAGGTAGCCGACGTGGTCGCCGAGCGCGTCGCGCCCCCAATGCGACAGATCGGCGCCGTCCAGCCTGACGGTGCCGCGGCTGGGCTGCATGACGCCGGCGAGGTGACGGGCCAGCGTCGACTTGCCGGCACCCGAGGGGCCGACGATCCCCAGCGCCTCGCCTGCCTCCAGCCGGAACGATACGTCTCGCAGAAGCACCTTCTGCTGGCTGGGTATGGCAAAGCTGACCTGCTCGACCGAAATCTTGCCGGTGGGCTTGGGCAGGTTGAACGATCTTTCGCTCTGTGCACCGCCGTCGATCAGTTTGTGAACCCTGGTCAGCGCCGCCCGCGCCAGGACCAGGTTGCGCCAGAGGCCGACGATCTGTTCGACGGGCTGCAGGCCTTTGCCCAGCAATATGCTGGCCGCGAACATAGAACCGGCCGTGGTCTGCCGTTCGATCACCAGATAGGCGCCGAGGCCGAGGATCAGCGACTGCATGGTCAGGCGCAGGAACCGGATCACCCCCGACATCAGGGCGGCGCGGTCGCTGGCTTGCGTCTGACGCCGGAGCGCCAGGCTGCGGTCGCGCCCCCAGCGGCGGATGAGGCCGTCGATCATGCCCATGGCGCGAATAACTTCCGAGTTCCTCAGGCTCATCTCGGTGAAATTGTAGTTGGCCGTCGCCAGATCGTTGGCCTGCTTGAGCGGCGCGCGCACCAGATACTCGTTGATGACCGCCATGGCGACGAGCAGCAGGGACGAGCCGAGCGCAAAGAAGCCGAGCCAGGGGTGCAGCAGGAAGATGATGGCGATGTAGATGGGCGACCAGGGAAGGTCGAACAGCGCATTGATGCCCATGCCGGTGATGACCTGCCGGAACGTGTCGAAGTCACGCACCGGCTGGCTCTGCGAGGAGCCCGACTGCGAGGTCTCGACCGACGCGGCCACGATCCTCGCCGCCAGCAGCCGGTCGAGGCGCACGCTGGCGCGCGTCAGGATCGTGGCGCGCATGAGGTCGAGGCCGGCAAGCGCAAGGAACGCCGCCAGCAATGCGATGGTCAGCATCACCAGCGTGGTTGCGCTGCCGCTGGTCACCACCCGGTCGTAGATCTGCAGCATATAGAGCGGGGAGGCGAGATAGAGCAGGTTGATCGCCAGGCTGAAGCCCGCCGCGATCAGGAAATAGTGGCGGCACGCCAGCAGGGCGTCCTTCACGATCTGCGATTTTCTGTCGAGACTCAAATACCCAGCGGAGAACCGCCCCCCTGTCCACCTGTATGCCGATACTACTCCCGATCCTTCAGCCGGCCACGCAGTCCGTCGATATTCTTGTCGTAAACCTTAACGCGCAGGCTGGATCAGGAAATGCTACGGGAAGTGAGCCGCAACGCGGCTCACTTCCCGGGGTTCAAAGCACGAAGTCGCTCGCTGTCAGTCCGAGCCCGGTACCCGTCAGCGTGATCTGGAATTCGGTGTTGCCCGCGTTTCCGTTCACGTCGGCGCGGACAATGGTGTTGCCGCCGACTTCCGACCAGGTGATGCTGTTGGCGACGGTGGCCGCATTCTGCCCTCCGAACAGGAAGGCCTGGTCGCCGGCGGCTCCGCTGGCATCGATTGAGGACAGGTCGATCTTGTCGACCCCATGCACGAAGTCGGTGATGGTGTCGAAATTGCCTCCCCCCGGCGCGGAGTCCGTGACGATTGGTCCATAGTAGAATGTGTCGGATCCTGCCCCGCCGGCGAGCGAATCGGCACCGACGCCGCCAACGAGCCGGTCATTGCCGTCGCCGCCATTCAGCGTGTCGTTACCACCTTGGCCGAACAGCGTGTCATTGCCGGCCAGGCCGAAGATCTGGTCCGCCCCGCCATTACCGTAGAGGATGTCGTCGCCGTTGTTATTCGTAGGATCGTTGAAGGTTTCGCCCGAATTGCCATTGCTGCCGGTGATAACCTGGAACGTCTCGCTGTACTGGTAGGCGGGACCAGCGGGATCGCCGACCTGCGTAGCCTGTACGGTCACCGAAACCGTCTTGCTTGGCGACAAATTGGCCGCGCTGAGCGTGCTGCCGGTGATCGAAAACAGTCCCGCGTCCGATTGCGAAGTGATGCTGTAGACAAAACTGCCGAGATCCGGGTCGGTCGCGGTCAGTGCTCCTGTAAACTGGAACGAGCCGAAACTAACGTTGTCCGTCGTGGTGCTTGGCGTGAGCTGGATGTCCGTCGGAGCAAACCGCGGCGGGCCATCGTCAGCGCCATTGATGGTTATCGAGACCAGCTTCGCCGTGCCGTCCTCGGAGAAGACGGTAAAGCTGTCGTTCAATGGCTGGCCGTCATTGAGCGCGTTGACCGTCGGGTTCGAGTTGTCGAGCGTATAGGTCCAGACACCCGCGGCGGTCACGGTGTAGGTTCCGTAGCCGAGCGCGCTGGCTGTCGCGGAATTGACGGCCTGGAACGAGTCCGTGGTATTGTCGACATCGGTCGACAGCAGATCGCCGGTCGCGGTCGGCGTGCCGCCGCCGTTGGAAGCGCCCGCTTCGACGACCGTCCCAGCCGCCGTGCCCGTGATCACCGCGGCGTCGTTGGTGCCGGTGATGGAGATGCTGATCACCTGGCTGGTGCCGTCCTCGGAGAAGACGGTGAAGCTGTCGGCGAGCGGATCGCCGTCATTGAGGGCATCGACCGTGGGATTGGTGTCGTCGAGCGTGTAGGTCCAGTTGCCGTCGGCATCGATGGCGAAGCTGCCATAGGTGGCGTTGCCGCTGTCGGGCTGGAAGACGTTGTCGGGATTGTCGACATCGCTTGCCGTCACCGTGCCGGTGGCCGTCACCGGCGCATCGGCGCCGTCCTCGTCGACCGCACCGGTGGTGGTGCCGGCGATGATGGCGGCGTCGTTGGTGCCGGTGATGGAGATGCTGATCACCTGGCTGGTGCCGTCCTCGGAGAAGACGGTGAAGCTGTCGGCGAGCGGATCGCCGTCATTGAGGGCATCGACCGTGGGATTGGTGTCGTCGAGCGTGTAGGTCCAGTTGCCGTCGGCATCGATGGCGAAGCTGCCATAGGTGGCGTTGCCGCTGTCGGGCTGGAAGACGTTGTCGGGATTGTCGACATCGCTTGCCGTCACCGTGCCGGTGGCCGTCACCGGCGCATCGGCGCCGTCCTCGTCGACCGCACCGGTGGTGGTGCCGGCGATGATGGCGGCGTCGTTGGTGCC